>NZ_JBIAYZ010000009.1:0-299975 GCF_042898635.1 Micromonospora sp. NPDC000442
GGCCCGCCTCGGCGGGGGGGGGGGCCCGCGGCCGGGGGGGGGGCAACACCCCCCCCCCCCCCCCCCGGCCCCCGCCCCCCCCCAGCCCGAACCGCAACCACCCAGCAAGCCAACCCGCCCCGGAACAACCAGGACTCAGGTGGCGCTGATGGTGCCGGTGAGCAGCAGGGCCAGGACGAGCGTGCCGATCGCGACCCGGTAGAGCACGAAGATGTACAGGGTGTGATGCGCGACGTAGCGCAGCAGCCAGGCGATGGCCGCGTAGCCGACACCGAACGCGATGAGCGTGGCGACGACCATCTGCGCGACGGTGGGCACCGAGGTGCCGGGTGCCGCCGGTTCGAAGACGTCCCCCAGGCTGAAGATCCCGGACATCACCACCGCCGGGATGGCCAGCAGGAACGAGTAGCGGGCCGCGGTCTCCCGGGTCAGGCTCAGGAAGAGACCGAAGGTGAGCGTCGCGCCGGAGCGTGACACACCGGGGATGAGCGCCAGCGCCTGGGCGAAGCCCATCACCACGCCGTCCCGCATCCGGAAGTCCCGCAGGGTACGGGTCTGCCGTCCCCAGTACTCGGCGAACGCGAGCACGAAGGCGAACACGATCAGGGTGGTGGCCACCACCCACAGGTTGCGGGCGGTCTCGCGGATCTGGTCCTTGAACAGGAAGCCGAAGAGGCCGATCGGGATGGAACCGACGATCACGTACCAGCCCATGCGGTAGTCCAGGCTGGAACGGACGGACTTGTCCCAGATGCCGACCACCCAGGTTCGGCCGATGCGCCAGATGTCCTTGGCGAAGTACAGCAGCACCGCCGCCTCGGTGCCCAGCTGGGTGACCGCGGTGAAGGACGCTCCGGCGTCCTGTTCGAAGAAGATCGCCGAGGTGATCCGCAGGTGCCCCGACGAGCTGACCGGAAGGAACTCGGTCAGGCCCTGGACGATGCCCAGGACGATGGCTTCGATCCAGGTCACTCCCCGGCTCCCGAGAGGTCCAGCGCCTCGGCCACGGTCCGCAGGGTCTGCACACCGGTGTCGCGGTCGGCGACGAAGAGGGTCACCGACAGGGTGGTGACGCCGGCCTCGGCGTACTCGCGCATCCGCTCGGCGATGCGTTCCTTCGGCCCGAGCAGCGAGGTCCGGTCGATGAACTCCATCGGCACGGCGGCCGCAGCGTCACGCTGCCGCTTGGCCAGGTAGAGCTCCTGCACCTCGCGGGCGGCGTCGCCGTAGCCCATCCGGGTGGCCAGTTGGTTGTAGAAGTTCTGCTGGCGGCTGCCCATGCCACCGACGTACAGCGCCGCGTACCAGCGGACCAGCTCGGCGCAGGAGTTCAGATCGTCGCCGACCACGACCGGCACGGACGGCACCACGTCGAAGCCGGCCAGCTCCTTGCCGGCCTTGGCCCGACCGGCGCGCACCGCCGCGAGCTGCTCCTGCGCGAACTCGGGCGCGTAGAAGACGGCCAACCAGCCGTCGGCGATCTCGCCGGCCAGTTCCAGGTTCTTCGGCCCCACCGCGGCCAGGTAGATCGGGATGTGCTCGCGCGGCGGGTGGAAGCCCAGCCGCAGCGCCTTGCCGGGGCCGTCGGGCAGCGGCAGCGTGTAGAACTCGCCGTCGTAGGCGACCTCCTTACGGCCCACCGCCAGCTTGACGATGTCCACGTACTCGCGGGTGCGGGCCAGCGGCTTGCCGAACCGTACGCCGTGCCAGCCCTCGGAGACCTGCGGGCCGGACACCCCCAGGCCGAGCCGGAACCGCCCCCCGGAGAGCGAGTCGATCGTGGCTGCGGTCATCGCGGTCATCGCCGGCGTCCGCGCGGGAATCTGCATCACCGCGCTGCCGATGTCGATTCGCTCGGTCTGCCCGGCCATCCAGGCCAGCATGCTCGGCGAATCGGAGCCGTATGCCTCGGCCGCCCACACCACCGAGTAGCCGAGCCGGTCCGCCTCCTGAGCCAGGGCCAGGTGATCGGCCGGCGTGCTCCACGCTGTCTGGTATCCGAGGCTTAGCCCGAGTCGCACAGAGTCCTCCCCCATCCGCAGTCGCATCAGGTTACGCGGTGTGGGTGGCCGGGACGATCACCGGCTCACCCCGATTCGCGGGCAGACTCGACGGGAGCGAGGATATCCGTCCGGCCCCGGTTCGAAATAAGGTTCACCCATGCAGCAGCGACCGCTCGGCCGCAGCGGGCTGGCGGTTTCCCGGCTCGCGCTCGGCACCATGACCTGGGGCCGGGACACCGACGCCGACGACGCGGCCGCGCAGTTGAAGAGTTTCCTCGACGCCGGTGGCAACCTGATCGACACCGCCGACGTGTACGGCGACGGCGACGCCGAGTCGGTAATCGGCTCGCTGCTGGGCAGCCTGGTGCCCCGCGAGGAGTTGTTGATCGCGACGAAGGCGGGGCTTCGGCCGGGCGGCGGCCGGCGCCGGGACGGCTCCCGTGGGCACCTGCTGCGCACGCTGGACGCTTCGCTGCGACGGCTCGGCACCGACCATGTCGACCTGTTCCAGGTGCACGGCTACGATCCGCAGACCCCGCTGGAGGAGACCCTCGCGGCACTTGATCACGCGGTGGCCAGCGGCCGGGTGCGCTACGTGGGCGTGTCGAACTTCTCCGGCTGGCAGACCGCCCGGGCGGCAGCCTGGCAGGCGGCCTGGCCCGGGCGGGCCCCGGTGGTGGCCGCCCAGGTGGAGTACTCCCTGCTGGAGCGGGGGGTGGAGCGGGAGGTGCTGCCCGCCTGCGAGGCGCTCGGGTTGGGAGTGCTGCCCTGGTCCCCGCTTGGTCGTGGCGTGCTGACCGGCAAGTACCGACACGGCCGGCCGGCGGACTCCCGGGCAGTGTCGCCGCATTTCGAGCGGTTTGTCGCCACCTACCTGGAACCGCGCTGCTCCAGCATCGTGGAGGCGGTGGCCACGGCCGCGAGTGGCCTCGGCGTCTCCCCGCTGGAGGTGGCGCTCGCCTGGATCCGGGATCGGCCGGGCGTCACCGCCCCGATCCTCGGCGCGCGTACCTCGGGGCAGTTGCTCGGGGCGCTTCAGGTGGAACGGATGACCCTGCCCGACGAGATCACCACGGCGCTGGACGACGTTTCGGCGCTGGAGGTCGGCTATCCGGAGCGCGATGGTTGAGCATCACCCGGTGAAGGGTGGCGCGCCAGGGGTCGGGCTGGGCAGCATAGGCCCCATGGACTACGAGTACGCGCCGCTGCGGTTACCGCCGAACGTCGACCGGTTGACCGCCGCGGCGCAGCTGGCGATTCAAGCGGAGTTCTCCGGCTGGGAGCTGGCCCGGGTGCGGCTGTTCCGCGACGGTACGCGGCAGGTGGTGCTGCGCCGCCGACGGGTCAACCAGCCGCAGCCGGGCCTGTCGTACTGACCGTCGGCGGCGCGCCGGGCAGCCGGCCGCCCCATAGGTGGCCCGCCCGGAGACGGGCGCCGGCCCGGGACACCATGTCTCCCTCGCGCGCTGTCGAGCTGAGTCGTCTCGCTCTCATCCCGACCGATCCGGCCGCGCCTGACCGATCCGGCCGCGCCGTCAGGTCGACAGCACGCAGACGGCGATCACCGGGCCGACCGTTGCGGCCGGCCCGGTGACCGATGGGCGCCTAAGCTGTCAGTGCACGTGGTCGTGCTCGTCGTCCAGTTCCAGGAACGGGTGCTCGTCGAGGCGGCCGACCAGACGGTCGTCGGCGCCGGGCTGGAACGGACCGACCGGGTCGTCGTCGGCGAACGACTCCAGGTCGACCGGGGTACCGACCTCGCTGACCATCACCACACCGTCGAGTGGCTCCAACTCCGGCACGTCGAGCGCGCCGAGTGAGCCGTCGCCGCTCTGCAGCAGTTCCAGCACCGCCTCGCCGACGCCCTCCACCGGCGGCACCTCCTCGTCGCCGGGTACACCCTCCCGGCGGGCCGCCTCGGCAATCCGGATCAGCGCGGAGACGCTCGGCACCCGGTAGTCGCGCCGCTGGCGTACGGAGATCACCTGCGGGTGCGGGTCGGTCGACTCGACGCCCTCGCCGCCGGCGAAACGCTGATCGGCCTCGTCCGGGTCGATGGACTCGACGTCCCACGGGGTGACCTCGCCGAAGGCGTCCATGAGTTGCTCGTCGTAGGCGAACGACGCATTGTTCAGCGCGACGTACGCCTGCCAGACGTCGTCGTCGTCGATCCGGCCCTGCGCGGCCCGGACGGCGGCCAGATGGTGGCGGGCCGCTTCGATCACGCGCTCGAGAGCGGCGTCCAGCTCACCGTGCTGGTCGGTCATGTGAGGCGTCCCCTTCACGAAGAATCCAGGATGTCTAACAGGTACGCAGGAACCGGTCGAGAACCCGCACGCCGAACTGTAGTCCGTCCACCGGTACCCGCTCGTCGATGCCGTGGAACAGCGCCGAGAAGTTCAGGTCGGCCGGCAGCCGCAGCGGCGCGAAACCGAAGCAGCGGATGCCCAGCTGCGAGAAGGCCTTGGCGTCGGTGCCGCCGGAGAGCATGTACGGCACGGGCCGCGCCCCCGGATCCTCGGCCCGCAGCGCGGCGCCCATGGCCGCGACCAGCTCGCCGTCGAAGGTGGTCTCCAGCGCCGGCTGCCGTTGGACGTACTCGATGGCGATGTCCGGGCCGACCAGCTCGCGCAACTGGCGCTCCAGCAGCTCCGACTGGCCGGGCAGGCTGCGGCAGTCGATGGTGGCGCTGGCCCGGCCGGGGATGACGTTGTCCTTGTAACCGGCAGCGAGCCGGGTCGGATTCGCGGTGTTGCGGATGGTGGCGCCGACGATGTTGGCGATCGGGCCTAGCTTGGCGATGGCGGCCTCCGGGTCGTCCGGGTCCAGCTCGATTCCGAGGACCTCGGAGACCTCCTCCAGGAAGGCGCGTACGGTTTCGGTGACCACCACCGGGAAGCGGTGCCGGCCGATCCGGGCCACCGCCTCGGCCAGCGCGGTGACCGCGTTGTCGTCGTGCAGCATCGAGCCGTGCCCGGGCCGGCCCTTGGCGTGCAGCCGCAGCCAGTCGATGCCCTTCTGGGCGGTCTCGATAAGGTAGAGCCGCCGCGACGGGTCCACCGTGTACGAGAAGCCGCCGACCTCACCGATGCCCTCGGTGCAGCCGTCGAAGAGCTCGCGGTGCCGGGTGGTCAGAAAGTGCGCTCCGTACTCGCTGCCCGCCTCCTCGTCGGCGGTGAACGCGAGCACGACGTCCCGTGGTGGTCGCACCCCGGTACGCTGCCAGTGCCGCACCACCGCCAGGACCATCGCGTCGAAGTCCTTCATGTCGATGGCGCCGCGACCCCACAGGTAGCCGTCGCGCAGCTCGCCCGATAACGGGTGCACCGACCATTCGTCGGCGTCGGCCGGCACGACGTCCAGGTGCCCGTGCACGAGCAACGCGCCGCGGCTGGGATCGGTGCCGGGTATCCGGGCGACCACGTTTGCCCGGCCGGGCGCGGACTCGTGGATGACCGGGGTGATGCCGACGTCGGCGAGCTTTTCCGCGACGTACTCGGCCGCGCCTCGTTCGCCGATGCTGGTGGCGTTGTCGCCGGTGTTCGTGGTGTCGATGCGCAGCAGGTCCCGGCACAGCTCGACGACCTCGTCGGTCGGCGCGGGAGGGGCGGCGTGGGCGTCGCTCGTCATCGTGCCTTCATATCAGCCTAGAGTTTCGGTTCGGGCGGCTGCGGGTACTGCCGCGCCTGCCCGATGCCCGCCGAAGCCACCTCGTCGCTCCGCCCGCCCGCCCAGGAGGCGACCATGTCCGTCCACCTGCCGCCCCTGCCACCCACTCCCGGGGACGACTACCAGCCCACCGGGCGCAGCATCGCCGACCTGGTCGCCGAGGAGCACCGGCAGCTGCTGCAGTTGACCCGGCGGCTGATCGAGCCCGGTCCGGACCCGGAGCACGGCCGCGACGTCCTGGTCGCCGCCCTGTCGCGGCATCTCTCCGGGGAGGAGCAGTACCTGCTGCCCGCCGTCCGGCACGCCGTCGAGGGCGCGAACCCGCTTGTCGACGAGGTGTTGACCGGCGACGTCGAGCTGCTGCGGGCCCTGCAGGGGCTGACCGACGACGGCCTGCCCGACGTGGCCGCCCGGGTCGAGGCACACGCCCGTGCGGTCGATCCGTTGATGCAGCGCCTCTGCGCCGCCGCCACCGAGGAGGAGCTGATCCGGCTCGGCAACCGGTTGGAGATCGCCGAGGAGGCGGCACCGACCCGCCCGCATCCGGCGGTGCCGCACAACCCACCGTGGAACCGGATCGTCGAGCCGGCGGTCGGGGTGGTCGACAAGGTTCGGGACGTCCTCGCCGGCCGGCACACCCAGTTGGGTGAGCTGACCGAGCCGCCACCTCGGTGAGAGACCCACGACACGTTCATGGTCGTTGATCCGTCCAGGCACTACCGCCAGCTCCGCCGTGGCCCTACCGTCACGCTATGAATCTGGAGTTGCGCCACCTGCGGGTGGTCTGCGCCATCGCGGAGACGGGGAGCGTGACCAAGGCGGCCTCGACGCTCGGCCTGGCCCAGCCGGCGCTGACCGCCCAGCTCCAGCGGATCGAACGTACCCTCGGCGGGCCGCTGTTCGAACGGGACCGGCGCGGCGCGCGGCCCACCGCCCTCGGCGAGCTGGTTCTCGCCCGGGCCCGGGTGCTGCTGCCGGCGATGAAGGGTCTGCAGGACGAGGCGGCCCGGTTGGCCGGCGCGGGCGACGCCCCCCGCCGGTACCGGTTCGGCGGGGTGAACAGCCCGATCCTGGGTCGGCTGGTGCACCGGCTGGCGGCCGAGCAGCCGCAGGCGCAGATCAGCACGCACGCCTCCTGGTCGGTCGACGAGCTGGCCCAGCTGGTCGCCGGCGGACGGCTGGACTACGCGCTGACCGGGGTGTGCGGTGACTCGACACCGTCGGCGGACTACGGGCTGAGTTGGCGGGAGGTCGCCGTCGACCCGGTCATGGTGTTGCTGCCGGAGACCCACCCGCTGGCCGGGCGCGACGAGGTGGACCTGGCCGACCTGCGGCACGAGCAGTGGGTGGCGGCACCGGGGGACGGCTGCTTCGGCGACTGCTTCGCCGCCGCCTGCGCCCGGGCCGGGTTCACCCCCCGCAAGGTGTACGAGGCCGACGTACGCAGCTGCATCGACCTGGTGGACGCCGGTGAGGCGGTGGCGCTGTGCCAGGCCACGTTCCGGCCGGTCGCCGGTCTGGTGACCCGCCGGCTGGTCGACACGCCGCTGCGCTGGCGGCTGATGCTGGGCTGGCACCCGGAGTCCGCCGCCGCCCGCACGGCCGACCTGGTGCTGGAGACCGCCCTGGTCGCGTACACCGACGCCCTCGCGCCACATCCGGCGTACCTGGCCTGGCTGCTGCGCAACCCGGCGTTCGGCGTCCGGCGACCGGCACCGGTGGTGGCGGCTCACCGGGTGCGAACCGCCTGAGCGCGGGTAAGGGGCGGGTATGACCGACCTCTATCCCGCCGCCGACGACCGCGAACTGCTTCGTCGGGCGGCCGCCGCGCACACCGCCGCCGTCCGCGAGTGCGAAGCGTTCCTGCGCCGGTTGCCGGAGGTGCCCGACCCGGCCGACCTGGCCGAGTACGCCAATCTGCTGACCCGCGAGGAGCAGACCCGCGCCGAACGGCAGGCCGCCGCCGACACCGCCGGGCTGGCCATCGCCAGCCTCGAAGCCGAGTAGCCGGGTCGGACGTACGGTCGTCCCCGGCGCGATGCGGCGGCGCCGGGGAGGACCGTGGCGGGTCAGCGTTCGACGAGCACGTCGTGACCCAGGTCGAGCAGGCTGTGCCGCCACTCGTCGTCGGCGTTGCCCCGGCCGGGCTTGGCGGCGGTAAGCGATCGGATCCGCTCGACGGCGTCGCGCATCACGTCGATGTCCTCCGGCGTCAGGTCGACCTTGCGTTTACGCAGCACGGCGAGGATCTGCCGGCCCGGCTCCGGCAGGTTCAGGTCCGGGTCGGGGCCGAACGCGCTCTCGCCGGAGCCGCGGGTCAGCAGCCACTGTCGCAGTTGCTCGGACGGCACGTTGACCTCGGCGTGGAAGTCCTCCCAGAGCACTTCCACCTCTGGGTCGAGTCGCTGTTCGCGTACCATCAGCCCTCCTCTGCCGGCGGCGACCCGGACTCCTCCGGGTGCCCCTCGTCGGTCTGCCCGCCCGGCCCTTCCGGCGGCACCTGCACCCGGGCGGGGTTGGCCGTCGGTGGTGCCAGGATCACCTCGGTCCGCTCGTCTTCGCGGGCCTCGTCCGGTTCGGTCATCAGTGCCCTTCCGGTCAGCGGGGATGCGAGGTCGTCGCCCTGGCGTGGCCCCGGCCAGCCGACACGTCGAAGGCCAGCCGGTCGTCCCGGGCGTCGACGGTGACCCGCTGACCGGGTGAGATCTGCTGCTCCAGCAGCATCCGGGACAGGTGGTTGTCGACCTCCCGCTGGATCACCCGGCGCAGTGGCCGGGCACCGAACTCCGGCTGGTAGCCGTGCTCGGCGAGCCAGTCGATGCCGGCGGTGGTGAAGTCCACCTCGATGTCCTGGGCGTGCAGCCGGCGACGGGTCTCCTCCAGCAGCAGTTCCGTGATCTGACGCAGCTGCTCGGCCTCCAGCCGACGGAAGATGATCACCTCGTCGATCCGGTTGAGGAACTCGGGGCGGAAGTTCTCCTGCAACCGGCGCATCAGCCGCTCCCGCAGCTCGTCGCTCTCCTGGGCGCTGCCCGGCTCGCCGGCGCCGAAGCCGACCGCCCGCTGCGCGCCGGTGATCAGTTCGGAGCCGATGTTGCTCGTCATGATCAGCACGGTGTTCTTGAAGTTGACGGTGCGGCCCTGGCTGTCGGTCAGCCGCCCGTCGTCGAGCACCTGCAACAGGACGTTGAACACGTCCGCGTGGGCCTTCTCGATCTCGTCGAGCAGCACCACCGCGTACGGGCGGCGGCGGACCGCCTCGGTGAGCTGGCCGGCCTCCTCGTACCCGACGTAGCCGGGCGGAGCACCGACCAGTCGACTGACCGTGTGCCGTTCCTGGAACTCGCTCATGTCGACCCGGACCATCCGGTCCGCCTCACCGAACAGCGCCTCGGCCAACGCACGCGCCAGTTCGGTCTTGCCGACGCCGGTGGGGCCGAGGAACAGGAAGCTGCCCATCGGCCGGTTCGGGTCGGCCAGGCCGGTACGGGAGCGACGGACCGCCTCGGCGACCGCGGTGACCGCGTCGTCCTGCCCGACGACCTTCTCGTGCAGCTGGCCCTCCAGCCGCAGCAGCCGGTCGCGTTCCTCCTCGGTGAGCTGGCTGGCCGGGATGCCGGTGGCCCGGGACACCACCTCGGCGATCTCCTCCGGCCCGACCTCCGGCACCTGGCTGCCGCTGCCGTCGTCGCCCCGGGCCCGGTTCACCTGGCTCTCCAGTTCGGCGACCCGGTCGCGCAGCGCGGAGGCGCGCTCGTACTGTTCGTCGGCGACGGCCTGCTCCTTGTCCCGCCGTACCTCCTCAAGCTCCTGTTCCAGGTCACGCACGTCGGCGTCCGGGGTCCGGGTGCGCAGCCGAACCCGGGCACCGGCCTGGTCGATCAGATCGATTGCCTTGTCGGGGAGGAAGCGGTCGGTGATGTAGCGGTCGGACAGGTCGACGGCGGTGACCAACGCCTCGTCGGTGAAGCGGACCTGGTGGTGTGCCTCGTAGCGGTCCCGCAGCCCACGCAGGATGGCCACGGTGTCCTCGGCGGTGGGTTCGGGTACGAACACCGGCTGGAAACGCCGGGCCAGCGCGGCGTCCTTCTCGATGGTGCGCCGGTACTCGTCGAGGGTCGTCGCGCCGATCACCCGTAGTTCGCCGCGAGCCAGCGCCGGCTTGAGCATGTTGGACGCGTCCATGCCGCCCTCGCTGCCCGCGCCGCCCGCCCCCACCAGGGTGTGGATCTCGTCCAGGAAGATGATCAGCTCCTCCCGGTGGGCCCGGATCTCGTCGATCACCTTCTTCAGTCGTTCCTCGAAGTCGCCCCGGTACCGGGTGCCGGCGACCAGGCCGGCCAGGTCGAGCTGGATCACCCGCTTGCCGAGCAGCGTCTGCGGCACGTCGCCGTCGCAGATCTTCTCCGCCAGGCCCTCCACGATCGCGGTCTTGCCGACGCCGGCCTCGCCGATGAGCACCGGGTTGTTCTTGGTACGCCGAGAAAGGATCTCCACCGCCTGTTCGATCTCGTCGGCGCGCCCGATCACCGGGTCGATCTGGTCGTTGCGGGCCAGGTCGGTGAGGTCCTGGCCGTACTGGTCGAGCGTGGGCGTGCCCCGGTCCGGTCGGGGGCCGCCGGCCGGGCCGCGTTCGGCGTTGGCGGCCTGCAACGACTCCGGCTGGATGCGTCCGGCGGCGAGCATCCGGCCGGCGGGCGACTCGGGGTTCAGCGGCAGGGCCATCAGGATGTGTTCGGGCCCGATGTAGTTGGCGCCCATCGCCCGGGACAACTGGTGTGCGTCGAGCAGCGCCCGCTTGGCCGCCGGGGTCAGCGACAGGTTCGGCGGCACCTCGCCGTGCGGGGCACCGTCGCCGCGCCCGCCCAGGGCGTTGACCAGGGTGTCCGGGTCCGCCCCCGCCCGCCGGACCAGGTCGCGCAGCGGCTCGCGTTGCAACGCCGCCCAGAGCAGGTGGTCGGTGTCCAGGTCGTTGCTCTGTTTCTGCGCGGCTCGACGCGCCGCGTCGGCCAGCATCTCCCGCGCGTCCGCGGTCATCAGTCGGGTGATGTCGACCCGATGCGCCGGACGTCGCCCGCCCTCGCCCCGACCGAAGTACCGCGCCAGGAACTCGTCCCACGGGTCGGAGCCGAAGTCACCGGGTCCAATCATGTCTGTCCTCCGCGGTCGGGCGCGAGACGGTCGGCACGGGCTACCCAGGCACCGGCCGGACAAACGCCACGAAGGGTCAACCAGCCGTTGCCGCCGCCGGATGGCAGGCTGAGCGGATGGAACCGACACCGCTGCTGATCGTGGACGCGGCTAACGTGGTCGGCTCGCGCCCGAACGGCTGGTGGCGCGACCGGGCCGGCGCCACCGCCCGACTACGGGACACGCTCGTTTCGCTGGGTGGGCGGGGTCTGCCACCGGACCTGCCACCACCCGTCGAGGTGGTGCTGGTGGTGGAGGGTGCGGCCCGGGACGTGCCGGGCGTCGACGGGGTACGCGTGGTGTCCGCCGCCGGTTCCGGCGACGATGCCGTGGTCGACCTGGTGGCGCACGCCGGGCAGCGGCGACGGGTGGTGGTGACGGCCGACCGGGAGCTGCGGGAGCGGGTCATCGCGTACGGCGCCGAGGTGCGCGGGCCACGTTGGCTGACCGGCGGTGGCGGTGGGTGAGCGGCCGCCCACCGGTCCCACGAATCGGACCCGGGGTGTCTGTGGTCGACAACCGGTCAGCGGGGCAGGAACACTGACAGGGCACTTGTTCTGTCCCCTACCGGAATAGGCTCTAATGGAGTCCTCCCCGCCCCCAGGAGGTTCCGCGTGGCGAGCGTCGCCGAGCTCAAGGCAGCCATCGATGTCGCACTCCAGCAGATCGGTGACGGTCAGAGCGCCGTGCAGGCCGCCGGCGAGAAACTGGCCGAGGCGCAGCAGACCCTCGCCGGAGCGTTGGAGGGCAGCGGTCACACCACGGTGGAGGCGGCGCAGGCGTCGCTGACCCAGGCCAGCCAGGAGCTGGAGGAGTGCCTCGCCGCGACACTCGTCGCGGTCGAGCAGGCCCAGCAGTACGTCTCGACGCTGTAGGGGCGGGCGTGTCCATCGTCGAGGAGGTCGGCGCACAGGTCCGCGCCGCCGCCGAGGAGTTGCCGCTGGGCCTGCTCGGGCAGGCGCTGGAGAAGTTCGGGCTGGCCAGTGAGCGGCTGCGCTGGGTGCGCCAGGAGTCGGCCAACCCGATGGGGGTGCCGGAACTGTCCGCCGCCACCGAGCACGCGGAGACCGCCGGCTACGCGTTGCGGCTGGCCCAGGAGCAACTGACCGCGTACCTCGCCGCGATCGGGCTGGCACCCGACGGCGCGCCACCGGCTGCCGGGCAGTCGCCGCAGCGGCGGCCGGTGCACGACGCGCCGGGAGCGGCCGAACCGGTGGTCGCCGCACCCGAGCCGGCCGGCGAGGTGCGGCTGCGCCGCTGGTGGTCGGTGCGGGTGGCCGAGCTGACCGGCGGGCGGGAGGGCTCCGCGGAACAGCCTGACGAACGCATCGCCGACTCCCGGGAGCTGCTGCACCGGGTGGTACGCGGTGTCCGGGCCGGCGACCGTGACCGCCTGCACCGCGACCTGCGCGGTGCCCACGCCGACGTCGGTCTCGGGCTGGCCGCCGTGGCTCCGCCGCTGCTGCGCGACCTCGCCAGCGAACTGCTCGGTCATCCGCCGCGCGGCGACGACCTCGCCCGGCTGCACCGCGAACTGGACGGTCGGGTCCGCGACCTGCTCCCCGGCCTGCCGGCCCCGGTACTCGACACCCTGCTCAGCCGGGTCTGCCGGATGCCTCCGCCGCGCCGGGGCGAGGGCGAGCAGCCACACGCCGTCGACCCGGCGGTAACCGCCGGGGTGCTCACCGGCGTCCTGCTCGACCGCCTCGGCCGCGACCTGTCGCCCGAGGCCGGCAGCACCGGCAACGATCGGCCCTCGACCGGCGGGACGGCCGGGCGGGGTGGCGGGCCGGGTCTCGGCAGGCGACCGGAGCCCGATCGGACATCCGGGCCGACCAGCTCCGGGGGTGGGCGCACGACACCGTGGTCCGGGGCACCGTCACGGCCCACCTCCAGCCACGGACCCGTCGGCCGGCCGAGGCGCGGGATCGATGGCTGACCGGCGCAACCAGCTGGTCACCCGCGTCCGGGAACTGCTCGCCGAGGCACTCGGCGCGTCCCGGGAACGGTCGACCGCGGCACAGATCACGCTCTCCGCCGCCCGCGAGCGGGCGGTGCGGGTGCGGCGGGCCGCCGCCGCCGTACCGGAGCGCGTCGGTGCCGAACGCGACCGCCGCCTCGCCGAGATCGACTCCCGGCACGCGGCACGGTTGACGGCGCTGGCCCGGGAGGCGGCCGAGGCCGCGGCCCGGGAGGCGCCCGGCGCGGGTTCGGCGGACTGGCCGGGGTGGCGTCCCACCCCGGCCGAGCGGGCCGAACCACCGGGTGCGACCCGGATCGGCACAGTCCGGCTGGCCGGCACCGAGCCGGTTCCGGCACTGGTGCCGCTGCTCGATTCGGGGCACGTGACGCTGGACGGGGACGCCGACGCCTGCGCGGCCCTGGTCGCCGCGCTGCTGCTCCGCAGCCTGGGTCGGGCCGCACCGGGCAACGTACGGCTGGTCGGCTACGACCCGGACCGGCTCGGCGGCGGGCTGGCCGGATTCGCCCCGCTGGGTCCGGCGGGGCTGCTCACCTTCGTCGGCCCGGGTGGTCTGGGCCGGCTCCTGGACGACCTGGTGGAACAGATCCGCCGGATCAACGAGACCGTCCTGGCGGGCGAGCACGCGTCGCTGCGTGACCTGGCCGCCGCGACGGGACGCCGCCCGGAGCCGTGGCGGGTCGCGGTGCTGCTCGGGGGCGATGAACTGTCCCGGCACGAGCGCGGCCAACTCGACCGGGTGGTACGCGCCGGCGCGGCCTGCGGCGTACACCTGATCGTGCGGGGTGTGCCGGTGCCCGACCAACCGGCGGTGACCCGGGTGACGGTGACCGCCGACGGCGCCCGGATCGGCAGCCTGCCGGTCCGGCTCGACCCGCCCCCGCCGGCCACCCTGGTCACCGAGACCTGCCGGGACATCGCCTCCGTGGTCAGCGCCGGACCGGCACCCACCCCGTTCACCGACCTGCTGCCGCCGGCCGACCAGATGTGGCGGGAGGATTCGGCGATCGGGCTGACCGCGCCGATCGGTGAGGGACCGCAGGGCCGGCCGGTGCTGCTCACCCTCGGCGACTATCCACCGCACGCGTTGATCGGCGGCCCCTCCGGCACCGGCAAGACGAACCTGATCTTCGCCTGGATCGGGGCCCTGGCCGCCCGCTACTCCCCCGCCGAGTTGGAGTTCTACCTGCTGGACTTCAAGGAAGGGGTGTCCTTCGCCCGGTTCGCCCAGGGCCGGCGGGACCCGAGCTGGCTGCCGCACATGCGGCTGGTCGGCATCAACGTCAACACCGACCGGGAGTTCGGCCTGGCACTGCTGCGCTTCCTGGCCGAGGAGCTGCGCCGACGGGCGGACGCGGCCAAGAAGCACGAGGTCACCAAGCTGGCCGAGCTGCGCGCGGTGGACCCGACCGGGCACTGGCCCCGCATCGTCGCGGTGGTAGACGAGTTCCAGATGTTGCTGGCCGGCCGGGACGCGGTCGCCCGCGAGGCGGCCGACCTGCTGGAGGACCTGGCCCGCCGGGGCCGCTCCCAGGGCATCCACCTGGTGCTGGCCTCGCAGGACGTACGCGGCATCGAGGCGCTGTGGGGCCGGCCCGCGCTGGTGGCCCAGTTCACCCTGCGGATCGCGCTGCCGAAGGCGCTGCGCATCCTCGCCGAACGCAACGACGCCGCCCAGTCGCTGCCGAAGTTCCACGCGGTGGTCAACGCCGAGTCGGGCCTGACCGAGGGCAACCAGGTGGCCCGGATCCCGTCGGCCAGCGACTGGGAGACGTGGAGCGACCTGCAACACCGGCTGTGGCGGATGCGTCCGGCGGAGGCTTCGCCCGCCCGCCTCTTCGACGGCGACGCCGTCCCCCGGCTGGCCGACGCGCCGGACTTCCGGGCGCTGCGGGCACCGGAGGTCGGTACGCCCCGAGGGCCCGTCGCGCTGCTCGGCGAGATCATCGACGTGCAGGCCCGCTCGGCGGTACTGCGCCTGCCCCGGGCGCCGGGCCGTAACCTGGCCGTCCTGGGCACCCGGGTCGACGAGGCGTGCGCGGTGCTGGACGCGGCGGCCCGCTCGCTGGCTCGGCAGCACCGCCCCGGCAGCGCCCGCTTCTCGATCGCCTGCCTGGATCCGGACGCCGACCCGGCGGCCCGGGCCCTGTACGAGGATCTCGCCGACGACGCCGCCTGGTACGACGAGGAGACCGTGGCCGAGCTGATGGCCGAGACGGCCGACGCCCTGGGTGCCCCCGGCGCCACCGGGGCACCCCACTATCTGCTGTTGTTCGCCGTCGACGCGGCCGCCGGGACGCTCGCCGCACCCACCGGGCGGGCCACCGGGCTGGAGAACCTGCGCCGGATCCTGCACGACGGCCCCGAGCGGCGTACGCACGTGCTGGCCTGGTGGCGCGGGGTGGCCCGGATGCGCGCCGACCTGGGTGGCACCGGCGCGCGTACCGACCAGATCGGTGCCTGGGTGGCGCTGGACGCCCACGGCGGGGAGCTGGGCCCGTCGTTGTACCCGGGCAGTGGTGGGCCGGACTGGTATCCCCGCCCGTGGCGTGGGCTCTTCTTCGACCGGGCGGTGCACCGCACCGGGCAGACCATCATCCCCTACGGGCCGGCACGATGAACGAACCGGTCACCAGCCAGACCTACACCGCCCAGCTGCGACGGCTCGCCGAACTGGCCGCCCGGGTGCGCGAGCAGCGCGAGGAGGCGCGGGACTGGTACGAACAGCAGTGCGCGGCGGCGGACCGGGCGGTGGCCGAGTCCGCCGACGAGGTGAACCGGGCCGAACGGGAGCTGGCAGCCGCGCGCGAGGCACAGGAGCGGGTGGATGCCGAGGTGGCGGTGCTGTGGCAGGAGCTGAACAGCCGGCTGGGCGGCGGCGGGCGACGTGCCGGGGCACCGCCGGCCCCCGCGTCGGAGGCCACCGGCGACCCGGTCGCACTGCTGGAGGGGGTACGCGATCTGCTGCGCCGTACCCGTCAGCCTGGCGAGCTACCGGGCAACGTCAACCCGCTGCTGGCGCTGAGCGGTGTCGCCGCTGCGGTGCTGGCGTACGCGCTGGGCGCCGTCGCCCGTGCCCTGGGTGCGCGCAACGACGGTGACCTGGCCGTCGGCCTGCCGGTGCTGGCCCTGGTGGTGACGCTGCTCGGCCCGGTGCTGGGCCTGATCCCGGCGCGCCTGATCGCCGACCGTCGCCACGCCGTGCTGAGCCCCCGCCCCGTCCTCATCGTGGTCGTCGCCGGCCTCACCACCACCCTCCTCCTACTAACCCTCCCCCTCCCCTGACTCCACCGCACTAACCCACCAAGCGGTTGATCATGAAGTTGTTGCCCAGGTAACCGCTTCCCGCGACAACAACTTCATGATCAACCAATGCTGGGGCGGGTTAGGCGGGGGCGAGGGCGGCTTCGCGGAGGAGGCGGCGGGTGAGGGTGAGGCGGTCGGCGTCGGTGTCCAGGCCGGGCAGGTCGCCGATGCGGATTGCCGGGCCGGCGAGCAGGGCACGCACGGCGGGCCCGCACTGCGGGGGCAGGGTGATCGTACGGTCGAACAGGCGCAGCGCCACCCGCTCGCCCTCGGTGGCCAACTGCCAGCGCAGACCCAAACGGGCGGTGACCCGGCTGTCGGCGGTCAGCGCGGTGATCGCGGCGGCCTGAGCCAACGGCCGGATCGGTGCCGGACGCGACGCCGACCAGGCCCGCTGCCGCAGCCGGCCGGCCACGGCGGCCGGGTCAGCGCGCAGCAACCACTGCCGCAGGGCCTCGACCGTCTCGGTCAGCTCCGGTTCGATGGCGTCCGGGTCGGCCACGTCGGTGCCGAACGGCAGGGTCGCCCGCAGGCGCTGATCCTCGGCGGCGAGCGCGAGCAACTCCTCGACCAGCGCGTACCGGGTCAACGCCCGGACGCCGACGGTCAGGTGCAGCGAGTTGGACTCCTGCGCCTGGGCGCTGTGCAGCCATCCCCGGGGCAGGTAGAGCGCGTCACCCGGTTCCAGGACCACGTCCAGCGCGGCGGGACCCTGCGCGGTCGCCGCGACCTCGTCGGCGCGGCCGCCCCACGGTTGCCGCTCCAGCGGGTCGGGCAGCACCGGCGGATGGATCCGCCAGTGCTTGCGACCGTCGACCTGGAGCACGAAGACGTCGTGGGTGTCGTAGTGGGTGGCGAAACCCTGGCTGTCCGGCGGGGTCAGGTACGCGTTGACCTGCAACGGTTGGCCCACGGCCAGGCTCAGGTCCCGGGTGAATTCGATCAACGCCGGCCAGGTGCGGTGCAGACCCTGCAGGACCAGGGTGGCGCCGTCGGCGTACAACTGGAGGATCTTCTCGTCGAGGACCTGGTCGTCGATCTCGGCGCCGGCACCGCCACCGCCGGTGTACCGCGCCGCCGGCAGCACCTGGCCGTCCTTGGCCACCCGCAGGAAAGGGGTACGCAGCCCACGCCGGCTGAGCAGTTCGTCGGCGTCGGCGAGGCTGAGCAGATCGGCGAAGCCGGCCGGATTGGGCAACTCGGCGGCGCGGGACAACAACGGAGTACGCCCCCAGTGGGCGGCGGCGAACTTCGCCGCCTCCACGCTGACGCAGCGGGCCAACGCGGCTGCGGCCGAGGTCTCGGTGGGCTCGTCGGGGCCGGACGGCCCGGTGGCCGGAGACGGAGCCGCCGGGCGGCCGTGGCCGCCCGGCGGGTCGAGATGCGTCATGGCGATCCGTTACCGGGCCGCGCCGTCGGCGCCGCCGTCCTGCTGGCCCGGAGTGGCACCGCCGTCGGCCGGGCCTTCGGCACTACCGTCCGCGCCGCCGTCGTGCTGACCCGGGGTCGCACCGCCGTCGGCCGGGCCTTCGGCACTACCGTCCGCGCCGCCGTCGTGCTGACCCGGAGTGGCACCGCCGTCGGCCGGGCCTTCCGCCCCGCCGCCGCTTGTGGTCTGCATGTCATCGTCGTTGAGTGGCATCGTGCTCCCTCGGATTGACCCGCCCCCGCCGCCGTTGGTCGGGTGCGTCCTGCCGCGGGTGGTACCCCGCTCCCGATCTTCTCTAACCACACCTTGTTCCACCGTAATCTCCCGAACCGTCCGGCATGACCAGTTCACCGCTGCGGGCAGGCCGGCGCCCCGGATGGCAGGATGGGCCGAACACACCGACGGAGGTGCCGATGACCGAACCACTGGAGCCGGTGACCGAGGACTGGCAGCGCGCCCTGGCGATCGTGGCCCACCCCGACGATCTGGAGTTCGGTGCCGCCGCCGCCATCGCGCGCTGGACCGGGCAGGGCAAGCAGGTGGTCTACTGCCTGGTCACCAGCGGCGAGGCGGGCATCGACGGGATGCCGCCGCCGCAGGCCCGGGAGGTACGCGAGCAGGAGCAGCGGGAGTCGGCGGCCCTGGTGGGCGTGGACACGGTCGAGTTCCTGGGTCTGCCCGACGGGGTGCTGGAGTACGGCGTACCGCTGCGCCGGGAGCTGGCCGCGGTGGTCCGTCAGCACCGCCCGGAGATCGTCATCACCAACAACTTCCGGGCCACCTGGGACGGCGCGGACGTGCTCAACCAGGCCGACCACATCGCGGTGGGCCGGGCCACCCTGGACGCGGTGCGCGACGCCGGCAACCGGTGGATCTTCCCGGAGCAGTTGACCGACGGCGTCGAGCCGTGGGGCCGGGTACGGCAGGTGTGGGCGGCATCGTCGCCGCGTTCCCGGCACGGCGTGGACACCACCGACACGTTCGACCGGGGGGTCGCGTCGCTGCTGGCCCACGAGGCGTACCTGACCGGCCTGGGCGACGGCAGCTTCGACGCCGAGGAGTTCCTGGAGGGCGGCGCGCGGCCGGTCGGCGCCCGGCTGGGCGTGCGCTACGGCGCCTCGTTCGAGGTGTTCCACTTCGACCTCTGGTAGGCCCGGCGATGATCCTGGTCGGCACCTCCGGCTGGCAGTACCGCGACTGGCGGGACCGCTTCTATCCCGCCGGGCTGCCGCAGCGGGCCTGGCTGGAGCATTACGCCGGCCGGTTCGCCACGGTCGAGGTGAACAACGCGTTCTACCGGCTGCCGGAACGGGAGACCTTCGCCGCCTGGCGCGCGCGTACTCCCGGTGACTTCTGCGTGGCGGTCAAGATGAGCCGCTACCTCACCCACATCAAGCGGTTGCGGGAGCCGGCCGAGCCGGTGGCCCGCTTCCTGGAACGGGCCACCGCGCTGGGTGACCGGCTCGGCCCGGTGCTGCTGCAACTGCCACCTAACCTGCGCGCCGACCCATCGGCACTGGCCGCGACGTTGCGGCTGTTCCCGCCGCAGGTGCGGGTGGCGGTGGAACCGCGACACGTCTCCTGGTGGACCGACGCCACCCGGGGGGTACTGGAACGGCATCGCGCCGCACTGGTCTGGGCCGACCGGCACGGCCGGCCGATCGCCCCGCTCTGGCGTACGGCGGAGTTCGGGTACCTGCGCCTGCACGAGGGCCGGGCCCGCCCCTGGCCGCACTACGGACGCATCGCCCTGGCCTCCTGGGCGCGCCGGCTGGCCGAGGCGTTCGGTGACGACGAGACGGCGTACGTCTACTTCAACAACGACCCCGGTGGCGCGGCGGTGGCCAACGCGGCCACCTTCGCCGCGCTGGCGGTCCGGGCCGGCCGCCGGGTCAGCCGGGTGCCCGGGCCGGGTGCCCGGTGAACCGGATGCGTCGACCCGCCCCTCGACGGGGCGGGTCGCGGCGGGCCCGGGTCAGGGCATGATCCGGGCGAGGTCGGCGGGCATGGTGTCCTTGACGTCTTCCCACTCGCCCTGGGTGATGTGCCGGCGCAGGGTGTCCAGCACCACCTGGACCACCCGCTCCGGGCCGCCCGCCACGTCGTACGGGAAGCCCTGGCGGACCTCGTAGAGGAAGTCGTCCCGGTTGAGCTTGATCGGCACGTTCTGCGGCTGCCAGCCGTCGAAGTAGATTCCCCGCACCACGACCGGCAGTTGGGCGGAGAACTCCACGCTCTCCTGCACCGGCATCCGGTCGCGCAGCAGGTGCAGCACCGTACGCAAGGCGGCGTACGACTGGTTGCGCTGCTCCTTCGGCCATCCGTACGCCTGCTCGATGTCCTTCAGAATCAGGTTGGTCTTGTCCATCGAGGACTCGATCGCGGACTGGAACTGCTCAGCCATCTGTCCACCCCCGTAGGTCGGTTTCCCACCTTCGGTCGTCCTGACGTCGCGGCGGCCCCACCGGGCCACGCCGGTACCGGATCGGGCTGTCGCGCCCCGCACGCGCGGCCCGCCGCGGCTGCTCAGCCGCTCCGACAATCCGCAGGACGCCGTTTCGCCGCCGGTGTGGTACCACCTGAACGGTCATCGCCACCTCCGTGGTGTCGCTTCCGCGCGAACGATCGCCACAGCGCCGCCCGCCGACACCATCCTCCGCACGGGCCAGGTGAGTCGTCCTCACCCCGTCCGGGTGAGAACCCGTCCTCTCACCCGCTCGTCACCGCCGAACGAACGCCGGCCCGGGCCGGGAGTCCGCCTGCCCCGACGCTGAGCCGCCGGGGCAGGCCGAGCGGCGGGTCAGGCGGACTCGGTGAGCAGCGCCTGGAGTTGCTGAGCGTTCGTCTGGGCGTAGTCCCGATAGCAGTTGTTCAGGAGAACGTGGGTCTGTTCGGTCTCGCCGGCCAGCTCGCGGAGTTTGGGGGCCCAGTCCCGCAGTTCCCGTTCGGAGTAGTGGTAGCCGAACTTCTCGTGGATGTCCTTGCTGGTCCACTTGTCGCTGTGCCCGTGGAAGCGCACCACCGCGAGGTCCGAGGTGGCGGCCAGCACCGGCGGAATCGACGAGCGGTACCCCTGCGGCATGTCCACGCTGACGTACGCGAGCCGGTGCTCACGCAGGAAGTCGAGGGTCTCGGTGGCGTTCTCGCCGTCGAACCAGGAGGCGTGCCGGAACTCGAAGACCGGCCGCAGCGGCGCGCAGCGCCGCGTCACCTCCAGCAGGTACTGCTTGTTGTCACGCCGGATGGTGAACCAGGGCGGGAACTGGAACAGCAGCGCGCCGAGTTTGCCCGTCTCGACCAGGGGGTCGAGGGCGCTGAGGAAACGCGTCCAGACCTCCTCGTACGCCTGCGGCGGCAGGTCGTCGGGGTAGAGGTTGCGTTTGCCGGTGTCCGGTCGCAGATCCTTGTAGATCGCGCTGACCCGGGTGGGGTGACCGGTGAGCAGGCTGAACGCCTTCACGTTGAAGGTGAAACCGGCCGGGGTCCGCTCGGCCCACAGCTTCGCCGTGCGCTCCGCGGGCGGCGAGTAGTAGGTGGCGTCGACCTCGACCAGCGGGAACTGGCGCGCGTAGT
This sequence comes from Micromonospora sp. NPDC000442, assembly GCF_042898635.1. NCBI lineage: Bacteria > Bacillati > Actinomycetota > Actinomycetes > Micromonosporales > Micromonosporaceae > Micromonospora > Micromonospora sp. NPDC000442. Next base: position 21,152 of record NZ_JBIAYZ010000009.1, read on the forward strand.
AGGCCAGCCGTTTCTCCGGAGTGTCCGCCGTCTGGGGATACCAGCCGGAGTCCAGCAGGGTCCGGTCGGTCCAGGACGCGGTGCCCACCATGATCTCGCCCATGGGTGGAGTCCACCGTGTCCCGGACCGACCGGCAACCGTTGCGGGTCAGGCCGCCCGACGCTCGCGCGTCTGCTTGCAGGTGACGCAGGTGGTGGCCGACGGGAAGATCTCCAGCCGTTCGACCGGGATCGGCGCGGTGCAGCCCTCACAGAAGCCGTAGGTGCCCTCCGCGAGCCGCGCGAGGGCGTGTTCGTACTGGGCGCGACGGTCCAGGATGGTCCGCAGCAGCGACTGCGCAGTGTCCCGCTCGGCCGTCTTGGTGCCGCTGTCGGCCTGGTCGTCGCCGGCGGTGTCGCCGACCTCGACGAGCCGCAGCACCTGGCTCTGCTGCACCGCCTGCTGGTACTCCTCGGTCAGCTCGTCGTGGCGGGCCTGCAGGGAGAGCCGGATCTGGTCGATCTCCGCCTGGGATCGGCCCGTGCCGACCGTGTCGTGGACGAGCATCGCTGCCTGCCTTTCCTGGGCCTTATCGTCTCCCCGGGCGGGTCGGTCCGCACCCGGTCATACCGCCCAAGTCATCGCACCCGGGCGCTGTGAGCCCCGCGTTTACCCTCGTTGTCGACGACTCAAACCGGGCCGTCGGCGGATTCCACCAACGCCGGGTGACGCGGGTCGTCGACCCGGACCACCACGTCGGCGAAGCTGGCGGGGGCCACCTCGGCGGCGTACCGGTCGAACGCGGGCAGGGTCCAGGCCAGTTCGGAGTCGGTCCGCCGACGCAACGCGGCGGCCGTCATCTCCAGGTGTACGACGACGTCGAACGCCAGCCCGCCGCCGAGCAGGAACGCGCCGCTGACCAGTACCACCCCGCCGGGTGGCAGGTCGACGTAGCCGGCCCGGCTGGCCCGGTCCGCCCGGGCGTCCCAGAGCGAGGGCAGCACCCTTCCGTGCCCGTCCGGCCCCGCCGGGTCCAGTACCTCCCGCCGCAGGCCGGCCTCGTCGACCCAGCCCTCGTAGTACGAATCCGGGTTGGTTCGGCCCCGTTCCAGGCGCAGCGAGGCGGGGCGCAGGAAGTCGTCGGCCCGCACGTGCAGCACCGGGTGACCGAGGGCGCGCAGTGGATCGACCAGGGCGTCGGCCAACTGGTCGGGGCGGGCGGCCGGAGCACCGTCCACCGCCACCCGCAGCCGTCCGGTCGACACCGCGCCGGCCAGCCGCTCGGACAGCTCGCTGACCAGGAGCGGCGGTGAAATGGGACGCACACGCATCCGACCATGGTGCCCGCCGGTCGGCGCCGCCATGCCCGCCCCGGCCGCGCTGACCCGCAACCGCGCACCGGTCCCCGCGTCCGACGAGGCCCGCCGACCGTGCCCGGGCCAGGACGGCGCAGTGCAGTCAGCCGGCGCGGTCGAGGGTGACCCGAGCGTCGTCGGCCAACCGGTAGCCGACGCCGTAGACGGTGGTGACCAGCGGAACGTCCACGCCGACCTTGCCGCGTAGCCGACGCACGTGCACGTCGACCGTGCGTACGCCAGCGTGCTCGTAACCCCAGACGGCGTTGAGCAGCTGGAGCCGGGTGAAGACCCGCCGGGGATTCGCGACCAGGTGCAGCAGCAGATCGAACTCCAGCCGGGTCAGCGGCAACGGCTCGCCGTCGCGCAGCACCGAACGAGAGGACGCCAGGATGTGCAGGGCGGGAATGGCGGGCGCGAGCTGTCGCGAGGGTGTACGACCCGCCGGCACGGTCTCGCCGCGGCGTTCCGGTACGACCGGGCCGACGGTGGTGATGGTGCCCTCGCCCCGCTCCAGCATCTCCCGTGCCGCGTCGAGCAGCCGGCGCGCGGCCGGCGTCAGCGACTCCTCGCACGCCAGGGGAATGGAGAGGGTGACCGTCAGCACGGGAGCGGCGGTGTTGGCGGGACGACGCTGACCGCCGGGGGGTCGACCGGGCACCGCGGGTTGGGACGTATGCCATCCGGCGCGCGACGAAGCGGGGCTGACCGACATGGTCCTCCTTGGCTGGTCCGGGTATTCCCCACGGCCCCGGGACGCCGCTCTATCGATGCTTCCCGGCGCCCGTGCGAGGGTCAAGGGGCGGCTGCGTTGCATGAATGTGACAATTGACCGACACATCGGAGCCGTCCGCTCGCTCTGCGTACGAGGCCAGATGATTACAGCAGAGTCGCCAAGTTGACCTGATACGGGGGGTGGTCCACGCCGTTCGCGGCCTTCGGGGCGGGATGTCCGTACCCGGCGTGACGTCGGCTGTTCGCGCTCCCACGCCACGACCGTCACGCCAACGGGACAGCGGCCGGCGAAGATCAGCTGGTCGGCTGGCGGTCGCGAGCGGTGGGGCGGCGCCGACTAACCTGGACCGGTGAGCGACGAACTCGACGCCGAGACCCTGGAATTCGCGCACCGGATGTTCGACCTGGCGCGCGACGGCGCGACCACGGAACTCGCCGGGTACGTCGACGCGGGGCTACCGGTCAACCTGACCAACCAGAAGGGTGACAGCCTGCTGATCCTGGCGGCGTATCACGCCCACCCGGAGACGGTTCGCGCGCTGCTCGACCGGGGAGCCGACCACTCCCGCGCCAACGACCGGGGCCAGACGGCGCTGGCCGCGGCGGTGTTCCGCAGCAACGCCGAGGCGGTACGCGCGTTGCTCGACGCGGGTGCCGACCCCGACGGCGGCAATCCGTCCGCGGTGGCCACGGCCGAGTTCTTCGACCTGCCCGAGATGCTCACACTCCTGCGCTCCAGCTAGTGCGGTTTTTGGACACCGCACTAGGTGCCTACGCTCTGGCCTCGATGAGAAAGCGGCGGGCGTGGGCGACGAAGGTGCCCTCGGCGCGGATCCGATCGTGCAGGCGCCGCAGCGCGGGTCGGTGCGCCGCCACGGTGAAGCCGGGCACCGTCCAGATCACCTTCCGGAGGAACCAGACCACCGCGCCGATGTCGTGGAAGACCGTCCGCAGCGTCGCCTCGCGCAGGTCCACCACGGTCAGGCCGGCTGCCTGAGCGGCGGCCACCGCGTGCTCCGGATGGCGATGCGCCGGCGGTGGCAGCGGGCCGAGGATCGCCTCGCTGAGTTCGCGTACGGTCCCGGGGCCGATCTGCTGGGACAGGAACGTACCGCCCGGGCGCAGCACCCGCGCCACCTCGGGCCAGTCGGTGCGCACCGGATGCCGGCTGACCACCAGATCGAAGGCGGCGGCGCGGAACGGAAGTGGGGCGTCCCCCTTCACCGCCACAACGCTCGCCCCGAGCGGAGCCAGGTTGGCCCGCGCCACCAGCACGTTCGGCGGCCACGCCTCGGTGGCGACCAGCAGCGGGGGTGGGTGGGGTGCCTCGGCCAGCACCTCTCCCCCGCCGGTGTCGATGTCCAACGCCGCGTCGACGCCCGCCATCCGCGCCGCCACCAGCCGCGCGTAACCCCAGGGTGGGCGTTCCTCGGTGGCCCGCCCGGCGAGCCAGTCGAACGCCCACCCCTCGACCGGGGCGGCGGCCCCCTCGGCGATCAGATCCTCGAAGCTCGTCTCTCGCGGCACGGGTGTCAGCGTGTCCGGCCGAGCCCGCTCCGGCAACGCCTTATCCGACGCCGTCCCGCCGGAGCGTCGGCCGCCGACGCCGTCGGGCCCGCAGCCCGGGGAATCGGGCCGTGCCTACGGACGGGGCCGTACGACCTCGACGGTGGGGGCGTCCACGCCGCGTACGAGCTCGACGCTGGTCGCCTCGGGCCGGGTGGCGTCGAAGTGACGCATCAGCCGCGCGCCGAGACGTACGCCCACCCCACCGACGGCGAGGGCGAGCACTTCGACGGCCAGCAGCGCCGGTGAGGCCCCGCGGTTCGTCGCGTCCGCCCGGACCAGGCAGGAGAGCAGGAACAGCCCGGCCATGCCGGCGTTGACGACGTTGAAGCTGATCGCGGTGTGCCGGGTCCGGTCGGGCGGCACGTCCCACAGGTCGACCATCCCGGCCACCGCGGTCAACGCGGCGGTCACCAGGGCGGCCACCGCCGTCCAGTAACCGACCTCGCCGAGGAAGACCGGGCCGCCGACCACGTCGGCGGAGTCGAAGATGACGGCACAGACGAAGAGCCCGTACGGAAAAGTCACAAGCATCGGTTGGACGGGGTGTCCCTGCACCCGCAGCCGGCTCTGCATCGTGTCCCCCTGGATAGGTTCAGTCCATCAGTCCAGGGTGCTACCCGGGCGCCACCCGGGCGAAACGACACGCCCCGGTCAGTTGTCCCGGGGCCGGGAGACCGTGCTGACGAGTCGCTCCGCCACCTCCCGTAGCGGGATCGACAGCGACGACGCCGCGCTGCGCAGCACGTCGAGGGCGTCCTCGGCCGGGCAGCCGCGCTGGGTCATGATGACGCCGACGGCCTGGCCGATCACGCCGTCATTGAGCAGCGCGTTGTCCTGCTGCCCGGTCAGCGCGGCGCGCTTCTCCCGGTCGCGGACCGCCGCCAGCAGCAGGCCGGCGTGTTCGGCCAGCAGCATCGCGGTCAACTGGTGGCCGGGGGTCAGCGCGTCGGGTTCGGCGGCGTACAGGTTCACCGCGCCGATCACCTGGTCGTCGATGTCGACGGGCGCCGAGATGACCCCGCGTACGCCCAGTTCGCGGGCCCGGGGCGTCCAGTCCGGCCAGCGTGGTTCTGCGCTCAGTTCCTCCGCGCCGACCATCTCCCGGCGGCGGATCGCGTCCATCGCCGGGGTGTCCGGTCCGTACCGCAGGTCGTCCAGCCCGCTCAGCCGCGAGTCGGCGGCGGCCACGCCGGCCGGCTCACCGGCCCGCAGGGCGGTGAAGCCGCACCAGGCGACCCCCGCCAGGGCGTCCCGGGTGATCCGGGCCAGCGCGGACAGTGCCACGTCGAAGTCGTCCACGGCGATCAGCCCGGCGGTCAACTCCCGCAGCAGGGCAGCCGTCTCCAACACGCCGAGGGTCTCCGCCAGCGGCGTACGCGTCTCCAGGTTCACCGGCTCGCGACTCCCGTACGCCCGGTCAGCGTCGTCACCCGTCTCCTCCTCGGCTGGGCCCCCACGCTGGAGCCGCCCCTCGACATCACGATCGCCCTACTACCCGCGCCAACAATGGTCGAAACGGCGCAAACCGGGGCCCCTCCAGGGTACGGGTGCCGCCGGGAGGGGTGGGCCGGACCAAACGACTCAGCGTGAGCCGGCCCCGCTGAGCCGCCGGCCGACCGAGGCGATCAGCCGGTCCAGCTCGGAGCCGAACGGGTTGTCGTGCACGAGGTACGTCCAGGTGGCGCTCGGGCGGACCAGTTCCGCCGCGTCGGGCTCCCAGTCCTCGTCGAACTCGGTCTCGGCGAAGGTGGCGAGGGTACGCGCCTCGATCGCCGGTACCAGGTCGGTGAACGCCGGCACCGCGGCCCGGTGGAACTCGTCGAGCGGATCGAGCCGCCCCAGGGCCCGCAGGTGCACGCCCTCGCGGACCTCCGACAGCTCGGCCAGGTGCGACGCCCACAGCCGGTCGAGGTGGTAGAGGGCGATCGACCGGGCCACCTGGGCCAGCAGGTCCTCGTCCATCTCGCCAGCCTTCTCCGGCATCTTGTCCAGCAGCATCAGGGCCGCGACGTCGCTGGTGAGCAGCCGCTCCCGCCGCTCGGCGAGGGCCTTGCGCTGCTGCTCGACGACCACGCTGTAGCGCCAGGTGTTGCGGTGGATCTCGTGGTTGACCCCTTCCGCGACCCGCTGGGCGTGCTCGACGGCGTAGTCCACCTGCGGGTCGGTGACCAGGCCGTCGGCGTTCATCCGAGGCGACGGCGGCACCGTGTCACCGGCGTGACGGACGACCAGGTCGTCCTCCAGGCTGACGTAGAAGACCGAGCCACCGGGGTCGCCCTGGCGACCGGCCCGGCCACGCAGCTGGTCGTCCACGCGACGGCTGTCGTGCCGACCGCTGCCGATCACGTAGAGGCCGCCGAGTTCGGCCACCCGCTCCCGGTCGACCTGGTCGCTGCCACCGAGACGGATGTCCACGCCCCGGCCGGCCATCTGGGTGGAGACGGTGACCGCGCCGTACGCGCCGGCCTCGGCGATGATCGCCGCTTCCTCGTCGTCGTTTTTCGCGTTGAGCACCACGCACGGCACCCCGGCGGCGTTGAGCCCGGCCGCCAACTGCTCGGACTCCTTGACGTCAAGCGTGCCGACCAGCACCGGGCGCCCGTCGGCGTGGCAGCGCCGGATCTCGTCGATCAGCGCCTCCTCCTTCTCCGCCCGGGTGGCGTAGATGCGGTCCGGCTCGTCGACCCGCACACACGGGGTGTTCGGCGGGATCACCGCGACCTCCAGGCCGAAGAACTCCCGCAACTGGTCGCCGACGAGCACCGCGGTGGCGGTCATGCCGCAGACCACCGGGTAGAGCCCGACGTACGCCTGCACGGCGATGGTGCCCAGCACCTCGCCCTCGGCCGTGGCGTCCAGCCCCTCCTTGGCCTCGACCGCCGCCTGGAGCCCGTCGGGCCAGCGGCGGCGCTGGGCCACCCGGCCCCGCATCTCGTCGATCAGCTCGACCGTGCCGTCCCGGACGATGTAGTCCACGTCCCGGTGCAGCAGGGCGTGCGCGTGCAGCGCCACGTTGACCGCGGAGAGCTGCTCGACGTTCTCCTCGTCGTACAGGTCGATGCCGAGCTTGGCCTCGACGGCGGCCAGACCGGCGGAGGTGAAGGCCACACTGCGGCCGTCCTCGGCCACCGTGTAGTGCTTGCCCTTGCGCAGGCCGCGTACCAGCCCGGCAGCGGCGTGGACCGGGTCCTGCTCGCCGGGCACCGAGCCGGCGAGGACCATCGGCACCCGGGCCTCGTCGATCAGGATCGAGTCGGCCTCGTCGACGATCGCGGTACGCAGCGGCCGCTGCACCCGGTCCTCGATGTCGGTGACGAGCTGGTCGCGGAGGAAGTCGAAGCCGGCCTCGCTCACCGAGACGTAGGTGACGTCGCAGGCGTACGCGGCACGCCGTTCGACCGGGGTGGACGCCTCGTTGACCCAGCCGACCTTGAGCCCGAGCAGGGTGTAGATCGGCTCCATCCACTGGGCGTCGCGGCGGGCCAGGTAGTCGTTGACGGTCAGCACGTGCACCGGCCCGTTGCCGAGCCGGACGTGGCCGTAGGCGGCGATCGCCGCGGTGAGCGTCTTGCCCTCACCGGTGGCCATCTCGGCGACCTTGCCGGAGAGCAGCGACATGGCACCCAGCAGCTGGACATCGTACGGACGCTGGTCGATGCCGCGGCGGGCCGCCTCGCGGCCGAGCGCACAGATCTCCTCGTAGCTCGACGCCGCAGCCGCCGCCTCGGTGAGTTCGGCGTCGTCGAACGCCGAGATCTCCTCCTCGCGGGCCTCGATGACCGGCAGCAGCTTCTCCAGCGGAGCCAGATCGACGGTCGTCCCCGGGCGCTGGAGGAACCGGCGGAACCTGGTCTTCAACCGTTGCGACACACCCATGAGCCGCAACGGTACGCGACCTAACCGATCTTGAACGTCCCGCCCGCCCTCCCGAGTTCGCGCGATCTTGCACTTTCTGTCTGGACATAAGGGATGTCCGGCGCATAAGGGCGACCAGAAGTGCAAGATCGCGGAAATTGGGATGACCGGCGAGGCGCAATCAAAGGTTCATCAGCTGGGAACGTGGCCGGAGCACAGTGGTGATCAAGCTGGGGGACCGATCCGATTAGCGTGCGGGGTGCTGGGAAATCCATCTTCCGGTCTTCCCGCCGACGAGGGGGTGCCTGTGCGCAACAACGAATCTCTGGTCTCGCCGGTGGTGGAGGCCTGGGCCACCTATCGGACCACCTCGGCGGCCGACTGGCCGACCCGACGACTCCTTCGGGCCAAGGGAGACAGCCGGGTCAGCGTGGTGCTGCCGGCGCGCAACGAGCAAGCCACCGTCGGGGCGATCGTGGCGACCATCCGCGAGCACCTGATGGACCGGGTGTCGCTGGTCGACGAGCTGATCGTGGTCGACTCGCGGTCCACCGACGGCACCGCCGCGGTGGCCCGGGCCGCCGGCGCCGAGGTGGTCAGCCAGGACGCGATGACCCGCGGGCTGCCCCGGTTGACCGGCAAGGGCGACGCGCTCTGGGCCGGCCTGGCCGCGGCGGAGGGCGACGTGGTGGCCTTCGTCGACGCCGACCTGCGCGAGTTTCGGCCGCACTTCGTCACCGGGCTGCTCGGCCCGCTGCTGACCGACCCGTCGGTCGATTTCGTCAAGGGCTTCTACCACCGGCCCCTGGTCAGCACCAGCGGGGTGGAGGCCGACGGTGGCGGCCGGGTGACCGAGCTGATGGCCCGGCCGATGCTGAACCTGTTCTGGCCGGAACTGGCCGGTTTCGTGCAGCCCCTCGCCGGTGAGTACGCCGGCCGCCGGGAGGTGCTGGCCCGGGTGCCGTTCGTCTCCGGCTACGGCGTCGAGACCGCCATGCTGATCGACCTGCTCGAACTCGTCGGGTTGGACGCGCTGGCCCAGGTGGATCTCGGCGAGCGTAAGCACCGGCACCAGGACACCGCCGCGCTGGGCCGGATGTCCGCCCAGATCATGCTCACCGCCTGGTCCCGGTTGCAACGACGGGGCTGGGCGAATTCGGAGGTGCTGCCCACCGCCCTGCTGACCCAGTTCCGCCGGGGCGGCTCGGACGCGCTGCCGAACCTGGACCGGGAGATCGTGGTCAGCGACGTCGCCGTGGAGGAGCGACCCCCGCTGGCGGAGTTGCAGCACCGACTGCCGCGACGGCAGGTCGCCGCGGCGTGACGTGTCCGGCCCCACCGTGGCGTTTCAGCCGGTGGGGGGCCGGGTACCTGCCAGTCTCTGCGACATCGCCGAGACGAGGGTGGAGATGGCCAGCCGGATCAGCTGCCAGGTGCACGACGGAGCACACGTCACCGTCGTACGCCTCGCCGGCACCCTCGACATGATCTCGATGCGTCAGGTGTACGCGTTCCTGGAAGAATGTCTGGCCCGACAGCCCGACGCGCTGGTGGTGGACCTGACCGAGCTGGACGTGCGGGAACAGCTGGCGGTGTCGGTCTTCGCCGCCGTGGCGCGCCGTGCCGCGGGTTGGCCGGCCGTGCCGCTGGTGCTCTGCGCGCCGCCCCCGGACGCCGCCGCGCTGCTGGCCGGGTCGACGGCCTGCCGGGTGGTGCCGGTGCGGGACAACTGCGACGAGGCGAGCCAGGTGGCCGACGCGTCGGCGGTGACCCGACTGCGGCTGCGCCTGGACCCGGTCGCGGCGGCCTGCCGGCGGGCCCGGGAACTGGTGGTCGACGCCTGTGCCCGGTGGAACCTGCCCGAGGCGGTCGGCCCGGCCTCGGTGGTGCTCAGCGAGCTGGTCGGCAACGTGGTTCGGCACGCGGGCACCCCGATGCAGGTCACGGTGACCCTACGGCGGCCCTGGCTGCACCTGGCCGTGGTCGACGGCAGCAGTGCGGCGGCCCGGCCCGGCGCAGCCGGGCAGCGCGACGAGGGTGGTCGGGGGCTGCTGCTGGTACGCGAGCTGGCCGACCGCTGGGGCAGTGCCCCGGCCGGCGACGGAAAGGCCGTCTGGGCCACGCTACCGGCGAATTGACCGAAATTACCGCTCTCGCCTGGTTACATGGTCGACGGGGTGGGTAGCCACACCCGTCCTTATCCGTCGTCAACGCAGGTGAGCGCTCATGCCGAAACGGGTAACCACCGAACCCGGACAGGACCGGGGCCCGGCGATCCTCGCCCCGGCCCGGTTCGGCGGCTATCCCGGACCGCTGCGCAGGCCGCTTCCGGGCGGAAAGCTGGTCAGGTTCCTGGCCACCACCGACCACAAGCAGATCGGCCTGCTCTACCTGCTGACCTCGTTCGGCTTCTTCGTGCTGGCCGGGATCGAGGCCATGGTCATCCGCGCCGAGTTGGCCCGGCCCGGTCTGCAGTTCCTCGCCCCGGAGCAGTACAACCAGCTCTTCACCTCGCACGGCGCAGTGATGCTGCTGCTGTTCGCCACCCCGGCGGCGTTCGGCTTCGCCAACTACATCGTACCGATCCAGATCGGCGCCCCGGACGTGTCGTTCCCCCGACTCAACGCGCTGGCCTACTGGCTCTACCTCTTCGGCGGGCTGATGGTGGTCGGCGGGTTCCTGACCCCGGGCGGCTCGGCCGACTTCGGCTGGACCGCGTACACGCCACTGAGCACCGTCGAGCACTCCCCCGGCGTCGGCGCGAACATGTGGGTGATCGGCCTGGTGGTGTCCGGCCTGGGTACCATCCTCGGCGCGGTCAACCTGATCACCACGATCCTGACCCTGCGCGCGCCGGGCATGACCATGTTCCGGATGCCGATCTTCACCTGGAACATGCTCTTCACAAGCGTGCTGGTGATCCTGGTCTTCCCGCTGCTGGCCGCCGCGCTGCTGGCGCTGAGCGCCGACCGACTGCTCGACGCGCAGGTGTTCAACCCCGACACCGCCGGGCCGATGCTGTGGCAGCACCTGTTCTGGTTCTTCGGTCACCCCGAGGTCTACATCATCGCGCTGCCCTTCTTCGGCATCATCACCGAGGTCATCCCGGTCTTCTCCCGCAAGCCGATCTTCGGCTACACCGGGCTGGTGCTGGCCACCATCGCGATCACCGTGCTGTCGATGACGGTCTGGGCGCACCACATGTTCGCCACCGGCCAGGTGCTGCTGCCGTTCTTCAGCATCCTGAGCTACCTGATCGCGGTGCCCACCGGGGTGAAGTTCTTCAACTGGATCGGCACCATGTGGAAGGGACAGCTCACCTTCGAGACGCCGATGCTGTTCGCCATCGGCTTCCTGGTGACCTTCCTGCTCGGCGGGTTGACCGGCGTGCTGCTGGCCAGCCCGCCGGCCGACTGGCACACCCACGACAGCTACTTCGTGGTCGCCCACTTCCACTACGTCGTCTTCGGCACGGTGGTCTTCGCGCTCTTCGCCGGCTTCTACTTCTGGTGGCCGAAGATGACCGGGCGCCTGCTCGACGAGCGGCTCGGCAAGCTGCATTTCTGGACCATGTTCATCGGCTTCCACGGCACCTTCCTGGTGCACCACTGGCTCGGCAACGAGGGCATGCCCCGGCGGTACGCCGACTATCTGCCCACCGACGGGTTCACCACGCTGAACACCATCTCCAGCATCTTCGCGTTCGTACTCGGCGCGTCCACCCTGTTCTTCATGTGGAACGCCTGGAAGTCCTGGCGCTACGGCGCGGAGGTGACCGTGGACGATCCCTGGGGCTTCGGCAACTCCCTGGAGTGGGCCACCACCTGCCCGCCACCGCTGCGCAACTTCGACCGGATGCCCCGGATCCGCTCGGAACGGCCCGCGTTCGACGCCAAGTACGGCGAGCTCGTCTCCGACCTGGGCCGCGACCTTCCACAGCGCACCACGAAACCGCCGCAGGAGTTCCGCGACGAGTTCCACCGGGAGGTGCACATGCCGGAATCACCGAGTGCCGAGGGGGCGCACGGCGCGCGGGAGGCGGTCGCGTACCAGCCCGCGCCGCAGTCCGGTGCCCGGCCGGTCGACGTGCCGGAGCCGGAGGAGGTACGCCGGCCGAGCTTCGAGGAGACCGACGAGCCGGAGGACAACCCGCTGGGCGCGCAGCGCGACGCGCAGCCCAACGACCGGTGGCGACATCCGCGCGGGCACGGTGACACCCCGCAGAACTGACCCACGCGTACCGTCGGGGCGGCACCACTCGGTGCCGCCCCCGACGACGTTCCCTGATGGTCGGTCAGCGCCCGCGTACCGGAGCCGCGGCGCGCGCCTGGTTGGCCGCCTCGGACTCGGCGGGACCGTTCTGCCACGGCGGTGGCGCGTCGGCGAGCATCGCCTGGCGCAGCCAGGTCAGCGCCCTGGACAGCAGCCGGGACACGTGCATCTGGGAGATGCCGAAGCGGGCCGCGATCTCGGCCTGGGTCTGGTTGCCGTAGAACCGCATGGCCAGGATCCGCCGCTCCCGCCAGGGCAGCCGGTGCAGCAGGCCGCTGACGGTCACCCGGTCGTCGACCGACTCCAGCGCGATGTCCGACTCGCCGACCAGGTCGCCGAACTCCGCCGAACTCTCCCCGCCGACCGGCGCGTTGAGCGACGCCGGGCTGTAGCCGGCCGCCGACTCCAGCGCGGCGAGGATCTCCGCCTCCGGCGTCTCCAGCCGTTTCGACAGCTCGGCCACGGTAGGCGCCCGAGACAGTTCACTGGTCAGTGCCGCCGTCGCCTGTCCGACCTCCAGGATCAGGTCGCGCAGCCGGCGGGGCACATGCACGCCCCAGGTGCGGTCCCGGAAATGGCGTTTGATCTCACCCACGATGGTGATTGCCGCGTACGCGGTGAAGGAACCCCGTTCCGGGTCGTACCGGTCGACGGCGTTGACCAGCCCCAGACGGGCCACCTGCTCCAGATCCTCAAGCGGTTCCCCGCGTCCCCGGTAGCGGCGGGCCAACCGGCCCGCGAACGGCAACGCGAACCGGACCAGGTCGTCGCGGGCCTCCTGGCGACGCTCCGGCGGTAGCCCTTCGATCCGCGCCGCGTACGCCAGCGCCGCGGCGTCGAGGTCCTCCAACCCCCGATCGGTGGGTGGTGGTGTGGTTGTGGTGGTCTGTCCGAACATCCGCGCCTCCCTCGGGAAGGACCCCGCCCGGATTCACCGACACCGGGCACGCGCGTAGGCACGCACGGGCCTGTGACTGGGTTACGTGACTGGGATGCCAGCGGGCGACGGCGCCGCGCCACGCAAGGTGATCAGCCTGTCGCAGCCGGCGGTGTTCCCGCTCCGTAGGTACTCAATCACGGGATCGCGGGTTCGCGAGGATGTTTCGTCAGCCCGGTCTCAACAGATCAGCAGGCCGTGGCGGCCGCCGCCGTCGCGCAGCGCGGCCAGGGCCTCGCCGGTCGCCAGCGGCGCCGGGTTGGGCAGGTCGTACGGCTGGGCGCGGAGCACCTCGGTGGCCCTGCGGGTGGGCACCGAGGTGACCGGGTAGCCGCGCGCCGAGGTGCGGTCAAGGGCCCGCCGCCGCCGGCCGAAACCGGCGACCGCCAGCCACTGCGGCAACCCGGCCAGCGCCGGTGAGCGTACGCCGGGTGGCTCCGGCAGCACGTCGATCGAGGTGAACGACTCACTTCCGGCCAGCCACCACTCCACCTGCTCGACGCTGCGCCGGGTGGCGTTCTCGCACCAGTACGGCACCAGCCCGGCCCGGAGCACCTGCCAGGGGTCGAGCAGTCGCCCGCACTCGACCACCAGCCGGTCACCGGTCTTGCCGGCGGCCCGCAGCCAACGTCGGTACAGGTCCGCGGTGGCCGCGCTGAGCGCCTCCGGCGTGGGCACCAGGATCTGGTGCAACGGATGATTGTGCCGAGCGGTCCAGTCGCGTACGCCCCGGTCGAAACCGGACTCCACGCCGTGTTCGGCGGCGGCGGGCGGGGCGGAGATCTCCGGTGGTTCCCAGTGCGCGCTGTCACCGCCGGCCGAGCGCAGCACCTGCCGCAGGGCGTGGCTGTCGGGATGGAAGTCCACCGGGTTCAGGCCGCTGGCCGGGCAGCCGAGTTGGAAGCTGTGTCCGTCGGCGGCGTCGACCACCGGCCAGGTCCGGGTGTCCCGCAGCACCAGCACCGGCGCGCCGGGTGCCAGCCGGTCGGTCAGGAAGCTGCGGTACGCCGCCGGCAGCGTCCGCCAGCGGCCGGTCAGCGCCACCGTCGCCCCGGCCAGCGCACCTCGGCTGGCCGGGCAGTGCACCTGCCGTACATGTAGGTCGGGGTTGCCGGCGAGCACCCGTCCGGCGAGCGCCGCGCCGTGGTCCAGGGCGGCACGGGGCCGGTCCACCGCGCCCTGCGGCCAGTGCGCGACCATCTCGAACCCGGCGGGCAGCCAGGGCATGCCCAGCGCCACCGCCAGATGCGCGACGCCGCCGTGCGGGGAACCCAGCAACACCCCGGGATACCGGCGACGCGGGTACTGGTCGACGAACCATCGGGCGACCCGCTCCGCGTCGACCTCGGCGGCCTGCCCGGCGGTGAGGGCGATCCGGCCGGCGGAGCGGATCGCCGCCGCCCGCCGCACCGGGTCGGGAGTACCGGCGAAACGGGACACCGGCCCGGCGTGTCCGAGGTCGGCGCAGTCGCTGCCGCGCATGGCGCGGGCGGTGGCCGCGACCAGGATCCGGGCAGTGCTGCCGACCGCGACGACGCGGTCGCCGGCCATGCCGGCCCCGGCCGCCGTCAGTCCCGGGCGCACCTTGCGCACCGGCCCCACCTTGCCTCGATCGCTCACCACGCGGCCCGGCTTCCCGCCACGATGCGGGTTAAACAGGGCATCTCCCCACCGGGCGGCATCAATCAGGGGATCTTGCCCCTTCCCCCCCCCGACACCGACCACCCGCCATCGCCGGTGCACCAGCACCGGCCTGCAACATCGGGGATTTTGCTGTATCGCCGTCGCTCGTCGCCTGAGGCAGCAACATCCCCGATGTTGTCGCATTTCCCGACGTGTCGGGGAATGCGAGGTCAGGTGGGGTAAGGGGCCGCGAGGGGGCATTGTGCGTCAACCTCGACCGTCGGGGCGGTGAGACGATTCCACGAGCCGCGGGTCAGCGCGTCCGTCACCACCTCCAGCACGCACGGCCGGTCGGCGTTCAGCGCCTCGTCCCAGGCCGCGCCGACCAGCTCCGGCCGGTCGACGCGCACCCCGTGCAGGCCGAGCAACCGGGCCCAGCCGGCGTAGGGGACGTCGTCGGTGACCGGCCGGGCCGGATCCAGGTGCCGGGCATGACCGGACCGGGTGTTGCACACCAGCACCACCAGGCGCGGATCGGGCCACGCCGGTCGGCGCCGGGCGATGTTGACCAGCTCGGCCAGCCCGTGCGCGCGCATCCCGTCGTCGGCGACCAGGGCGACCACCGGCTGGTCGGGGGCGGCCAGCTTCACGGCGACGGCGTACGGCAACGCACCGCCGGACAACCCGGTCGGACCCACGACGCCGCCGCCGGACAACCCGGTCGGACCCACGCCGACGTCGCCGGGTGCGCCCGGGAGGTGCGCGAGGCCGGTCATCGGCAGGGTGCCGTCGACGACCACCGTCGCGGTCGGCGGCAACCGGGTGGACAGCTCGTCGAGCACCAGCCGCGCGGCGAACCCGGTGGCCGGGGACGCGGCCCGCCTCCGGTCGTCCGCCGGCCGGTACGGCAGCACGAGGCCCACCGGGCCGCCACCGCGCGACGCGGCGCGCAGCGCCTCGTCCACCAGCTCCGGCACCCGCACCGGGTCGGCGGCGTACCGGACGCCGTGGCACACCTCGGCGAGCAGTCGCGTCGTGACACCCACCTCGTCGTCCGGGACCGGACCGGGCTCGGCGACGACGGCGAGCACCGGCAGCCCGGCGCGGCGGGCGGCGTCGAGCCCGGCGAGCAGGCCAGCGGCGGCCACTGCGCCGGCCGCCAGGCAGACGCCCGGCCCGCCGGCGAACCGGGCGTGGCCGGCGGCCATGACAGCGGCGCTGACCGCGTCGCGGGCAGGCACGAACTCCGGGTCGCCACCGGTCGCGTCGAGCGCCTCGACCAGTGCCGCGACCGCCTCCTCCGGGTGGCCGAAGACCCGCGGAATCCGCCAGGCCAGCAGCCGGCCGACCACCGCGTCAGCGACGCTCGGGTCAGGCACCGCCCCGTCCCGGGGTGACCTGGTCGACGTAGCGCAGCACCGCGCCCACTCCGTCCACCAGCTCCGGTGCCTCGTCCGGTCCGAGCACGGTCAGCTCGGCGTCGGTGCCCACCAGAGCACGCACCAGCGCCGCGTCGGCCCGGACCCGCTCCGGTTCGGCGACCGTGGCCAGCTGATCCGGCTCGGTGGCGATGTCGGTGGCCGCCGGGCCGATCCAGAGCTGGCCGTCGGCCGACGGGTCGTCGACGATCAGCATCGTGTCGACCTGGTTGCGCTGCAACGCGGCCACCACGGCGTCGAGTCCGGCGCCGACGTCCTCCTGCGTGCCGAAGCGGTCCAGCGCCGCGTTCACCCGCTGGTCGGCCACCTCGGCGATGGTCTGCACGGTCAGGTCGTCCAGCAGGGTCTGGTCGGCGCCGCCGGCCCGCGAACCGGCGTCAGTGCGTACCACCAGGTCCTGCCAGCGGTCCGGCATCTGGGCGGCGATCATGCCGGTGGCGCGGACGTCGCCGGCCACCACCACCACCTCGGCGCCCACCCGCTCGGCCAGCTCGACGGTCGCGGCGGTGACGTCACCGGCGTTGTGATGCCAGGCCTCCATCGCGGCCCGCTGGTAGCGCGACTGGGACCAGCCGCCGGGCTTGACCCGGCGTAGCTGATAGCTTTCCCGGCCGGCGACGTGCGCCCGCCGGGGCACTCCGCCGGCGCTTACCGACATGGCGTCGGCACCGGTGCGGTCGGCCAGCACCCGCACCCACGCCACCTGCTCGCCGCGCTGCGCCAGCAGCGGCATCACATGCGGCAGCGGGGCGTACGCGGCCAGATCCCGACGCGGCGGGGCGGACAGGTACTCGGAGAGCACCACCTGTCCCCGGGCACCGAACACCGCCAGCCCGTAGTCGCCGGGCATCGGGTCGTGTCCACGGACCACCCGGTCGATGGCGGCGATCGTCGGCTCGTCCGCCCCCTGCTCGGCCAGTTGCCGTTGCAGGCCACGCCAGCGCAGATCGAGTGCCGCGTGCGCGTCCTCGGTGTCCAGGGAGGCGTCCAGGTACACCGAGCACCACGGGCCTGGACGCTGGTACAGCGGGCGCAGGAAGGACAGCTGCATGCTCGACCCCTTTCCAGCTCGGCCCACCGCTTACCCGCGGCACGGTGCTTGTCACCTGCCGGCAACCGCGTGACCGGTTTTCATTCACGTCGTTCAACTCGGAGGATCGATACGATCTGTAGGCGTAGGCGGACTCTGGGTGGTGAAATGGACGCGACATCGTACTCCCGGCGCAGCCTGCACCCCACCGGGCGGATCCTCACCGCGCAGATCGTGCGCCTGATGGACGGCTACCCCCGGGAGGTGCGGGTGGGGCAGCCGGTGCTGGTGGTGGTGCTCGCTGCGGCCGGCGTGGCGGGCCTGCTGGCCAAGCTGGTGCGGGCCCTGCTCTCGGCCGGTTCCGGGACGGGCCGGCGCAGCTTCAAGGAGCTGAAGAAGGGCCCCGAGTACCTGGTCACCCCGGTTCGCCTGCGCGACGCCGACGGCCGGCTCTACGAGGTGGAGTTGCACGGGCACCTGCCGCAGAGTGCCCTGCATCCGGCCGACCACGTCCAGCTGACCCTGCGCGACCAGGGCGACCCCGACCTGGCACCGAAGATCGAACGGATCGTCAACCTCACCACCGGGCAGTTGCTCCGGCCACGTACGGCCACCATGTGGTCGCATCTCGGGCCCCCGCTGCTGCTTCAGGCGGTGCTGGGCGTGCTGGTCCTCACCACGGTGGCCGCCTGCACGGCGGTGACCTGAGGCGGCCGTGCGACCGTCCGGCAACGCCGACGGCGCGGGTCGACCGCGGGGTGCGGGGGGTCCGGGCCGGCTCGCTCTCAGCCGACCGGGGCGGGCTCCGGGGCCGGCTCGGTGACGTCGAGCATCCCCCGCCGCCGCGCCCAACGCTCGAAGACCACGGTGGCGAACGGCGGCACCGCGCAGGCCAGCGCCACGAACGTGGCCAGCAGGCTCCACCGGTGTACCCGGGCCACCGCCAGCACCAGCACCCCGTAGGCGACGAAGAGCGCGCCGTGGATCGGACCGAAGACCTGCACCCCCAGCTCGTTGCCGGGCGGGCCGTACTTGACCACCATCCCGGCCAGCAGGCCAGCCCAGGAGATCGCCTCCGCGATCGCCGCCATCACGAACAGTCGGGTCACCTTGTCACGCACGACGGCCATGCTACGGACCACCCGACCGGTCCCGACTTCCGCAGGTGGCATGGACGTGCGACGTTCGGGGTACCAGCGGTGACAGGGTGGTGACCTATGGGCGAGGAAGTCGGCGTACAGACCTTCAGCCGCCAGGATCGGGCTCGCTACCGGGACAAGGTGCGCCGCTGTCTCGACGTCTTCGCCGAGATGCTGCGCGAGTCCCGGTTCGACGTCGACCGGCCGATGACCGGGTTGGAGATCGAACTCAACCTGGTCGACGCCGAGTCGATGCCGGCGATGCGCAACGCCGACGTGTTGCGGGCCGTGGCCGACCCGAGCTTCCAGACCGAACTCGGCCAGTTCAACGTCGAGATCAACGTCGCGCCGCGGCGGCTGGCCGGCACCGGCACCGCCGAGTTCGAGGAGCACGTACGCGCCGCCCTGAACTCGGCCGATCAGCGGGCCCGCACGGTCGGCGCGCAGCTGGCCATGATCGGCATTCTGCCGACCGTGCTGCCGGAGCACCTGACCGCTGCCACCCTGTCGGCCAATCCCCGTTACGCGCTGCTCAACGAGCAGATCTTCGCGGCCCGGGGTGAGGATCTGCGGATCGCCATCAACGGGGTGGAACGGCTTGCGGTCACCGCCGACACGATCACGCCGGAGGCGGCGTGCACCAGCACCCAGTTCCACCTTCAGATCGGTCCCGGCCAGTTCGCCGACTACTGGAACGCCGCCCAGGCCATCGCCGGGATCCAGGTGGCGCTCGGCGCGAACTCGCCGCTGTTCTTCGGCCGTGAACTGTGGCGCGAGACCCGGATCCCACTGTTCCAGCAGGCCACCGACACCCGCCCCGAGGAGATCAAGACCCAGGGCGTACGCCCCCGGGTCTGGTTCGGTGAACGCTGGATCACCTCCGTGTTCGACCTTTTCGAGGAGAACGTGCGCTTCTTCCCGGCGCTGCTTCCGGTCTGCGATCCGGAGGACCCGTCCGAGACACTCGCCGCCGGAGGCGTACCGACACTGGCCGAGTTGCGGCTGCACAACGGCACCATCTACCGGTGGAACCGGCCGATCTACGACGTGCTGCGGGGCCGGCCGCACCTGCGGGTGGAGAACCGGGTCCTGCCGGCCGGACCGACCGTGCTGGACACCATCGCCAACGGGGCGTTCTACTTCGGACTGGTCCGGGCGCTCGCCGAGGCCGACCGGCCGCTGTGGTCGCAGATGTCGTTCAGCGCGGCCGAGGAGAACTTCAACACCTGCGCCCGGCACGGCATCGACGCCCACGTCTTCTGGCCCGGGCTGGGCTATCTGCCGGTCGCCGAGTTGGTGCTGCGTCGCCTGCTGCCCCTGGCCCACCACGGTCTGGACCGCTGGGGTGTCGAGCCGGACGAGCGGGACCGGTTGCTCGGCATCATCGAGCAACGCTGCCTCACCGGCCGCAACGGCGCCACCTGGCAGGTGGCGACGCTGCACCGGCTGGAGTCGACCGACCAGTTGGACCGCCCGGACGCGCTGCGTCAGGTGGTCCGGCACTACGTGGAGCTGATGCACAGCAACCGGCCGGTCCACGAGTGGCCGATCCCCTGACCACCTCCCGACACAACGCGTGACGGGTCCGTCACGCCCACTACCGTGGGTGGGTTTCGTCCGCCGGGTGGAGAGGACCCCGCCGATGTCGCGGTCACCACGTCACGCCATTCCCCTCACCGTCGCCCTGCTCATCGTCAGCCTCCCGCTGCCCGCCACGGCCAGTCCCGGGCTCGCCCAGTCCGCCGCCGCTCCGCGCGCCACCGCCGCCGCGCCGTCCACGTCCACGTCCACGTTCGTCGTCGCGTCCCACCGGCAGGCAGCCGGTCGCAGCACTGCCGCCACCACCCCCGGCGAGGTGCGGACCAGTTTGCGCGACAGGGCCACCGGGGCCGCCGTGCGCGGGTGTGTGTCCCTGGTCCCCGTCGACCGCGACCGGCTCACCGTGGTGTTTCTCGGCGAGGTGCAGGACGGCCGGCACGGCGGCTGCACCGGAGTCGACGGTGGCGACGTGCTCGCCAGCAACGTGCCACCCGGCCGCTATCACCTGCTCGCCGAGCCCTACGACAACGCGCAGCACGGCATGCAGTGGGTCGGTCGGTACGGCGGCACCGGCCAGCGGGAGCGCGGCGTGACCATCCACGTGCGTCCGGGCCGGACGGTCACCGCCCCGACGGTCCACTTCGATCCGCCGGGCACGGTCACCGGTCGGGTCACCCGCGCGGCGGACGGCACCCCGGTCTACTTCGGATACGTCCTGCCCCTGCCGGTGGTCCCGCATCCCAAGTACAGCGACTACGGCGTCATCACCGACGACGACGGCCGGTACACGCTCACCGGACTCGGACCGTACCGCTGGCCGTTGTACTACACCGGTTACGGACTGGCCAGCCAGTGGTCCGGCGGGGTGGCCGAGCGCAGGAAGGCCGACACCGTACGGGTCCGGTCCGGCACGACAGTCACCAGCAACCAGAAGCTCGTCGCGGGCACCGTGGTCAGCGGCACCATCGCCGTCGACGAGATGCCGAACTACTCCCAGGTGATCGCCTTCCACGCGCGTACCGGCGACGTGACGGGGGTGGTCGATGTCGGTGCCGACTACACGCTGCGGCTGCTGCCGGGGCAGCGGGTGCTGCTGCGGTGCGACTGCGCCCACGTGCCCAGCCGCTGGTTCCCCAACGCCGAGCAGGTGTCCGAGGCGCAACCCCTGCGGATCAGGCATACCCCGGTCACCGCCAACTTCGACCTGACCGGGCCCGCCACGGTCCCGACCCCCTGACGGTCGCCCGGTCCCGGCCAGCGAGCCGTCCGGCGGCGCGGCCGGAACCGGGCCTCATACGAACCCGAGCCAGCGACCGGAACCGGCCACCAGGACGACCGTCACGGTCACCTGGTGGCCGGTACACGCCCAAGGGGCCGACTCAGCTCAGCGCCTCGAGGGTGAGCTCGGCGGCCCGGGCGAGCAGGGCGTCGTCGCGCTCGGCGTCGGGCTCAGCCCGGTCGGAGAGCACGGCCAGCACGATCGGTGCCCGGTCCGGCGGCCAGATGACCGCGATGTCGTTGCGGGTGCCGTGGTCGGCCGAGCCGGTCTTGTCACCCACCGCCCAACCGTCCGGCACCCCGGCCCGGATCGTCTTGTCGCCGGTGGTGTTGCGCTTGAGCCAGTCGACCAGCACGGCCCGGTCCTCCGGGTAGAGGACGTCGTCGACCGCGTACGCCCGCAAGGTGGTGGCCAGGGCGCGGGGCGTGCTGGTGTCACGGCGCTCGCCCGGGACGTACGCGTTCAGTTCGGTCTCCCACCGCACCGGGTCGGTGACCTCGTCGCCGAGGTCGCGCAACGCCTGCTTGAAGCCAGCGGGGCCGCCGAGCTGCTTGAGCAGCAGGTTCCCGGCGGTGTTGTCGCTGTAGCGCACCGCGGCGTCGGCGACCGCGCGCAGCGACAGGCCGGTGTCGACGTGCCGCTCGGTGATCGGGGAGTAGGTGACCAGGTCGTCGCGGGAGTAGGTGACGACCTGGTCGAGTTCGTCGGTCGAGGTCGCGGCGAGCACCGCACCGGCGGCGAGCGCCTTGAAGGTCGAGGCGTACGCGAAGCGCTCGTCGGCCCGGTGCGTGACGGTGCTGCCGCTGCCGGTGTCGATCGCGTACACGCCGAGCCGGGCGTCGAACTCCCGCTCCAGCGGGGCGAAGTCGACGGCGACCGGCGCAGCGGACGCCGTCGAGGTGGACACCGTCGGCGCCGGCGCGGTCGGGCTGCCCGGTGAGCAACCGGCGAGCAGGCCGAGCGTCAGGGCGGCGGCGAGCGCGACGGCACGGGTGCGGCGGTTGGTACTGGTCACGGCTGGGTCCTTCCCTCGATCAACCGGTCTACCGGACGTCGTCCGGGCGGCCGGCACCCAGATTCGCAGCGCCGCCTCATGCTGTCGAAGACACCGGCGAGGGTACCGATGCCGAATCGGCATAGAATTCCGGCGTGGATCTCGTGGCGGCCTGCCAGGCGTTCGTGTCGGTCGGCACCCACGGCAGCTTCACCGTCGGCGCCGCCGTCGCCCGCATCCCCCAGTCGGTGGCGAGCCGACGGGTGGCCGCGCTGGAGCGGCACCTCGGTGGGCGGCTGTTCGAGCGCACCTCGCGCAGCGTCACGCTCACCCCGTTCGGGCGGGACATGCTCGCCTCGGCCCGACGGATCGTCGACTTGGCGGAGGCGATGCAGCACGACGCCGAACGAGCCCGGTTGCGCCCGTTCCGGCTGGCCGTGCCGGCGGTCTGCGCACCCCGGTCGCTGGCCCGGCTGGTGGTCGAGGCCCGCCGGCACGACCTGCACCTGGAGCTGCGCCGGGGCGAGCCGGCGGAACGGGCCCGGCTGCGGCAGGGGCACGAGGTGCGGGCCGCGCTTGTCTGCGTACCGCCGGACGAGGCCGCGTGGCGGGTGCCGCTCGGTCTCGCGGGCGGCACCGACCCGGATGTCGAGGTAGTGCGGCTGGAGACGTTGCGTG
This sequence comes from Micromonospora sp. NPDC000442, assembly GCF_042898635.1. Classification (NCBI taxonomy): domain Bacteria; kingdom Bacillati; phylum Actinomycetota; class Actinomycetes; order Micromonosporales; family Micromonosporaceae; genus Micromonospora; species Micromonospora sp. NPDC000442. The sequence continues at coordinate 43,576 of NZ_JBIAYZ010000009.1, forward strand.
CCCCACGCGCGGACCGCCGGTCCCGTCGGCGTCGGGTCTGGATCTCGCCGGAGGACGACGTGCCGCACGTCCGTGACCCGCTGACCCGACTGCGCGACGCCGTCGGGTTGCAGCCGACCCAGGTGGCGGTCGCGGCGTCCATGGTCGACGCCGCCGCCGAGGCGCTCGCCGGCACCGATCTGGTGCTCTGCTCCCCCGCCGAGGCGCACGAACTCGGACTGCACTGGCGGCCCCTCGGCGAGCTCCGGCCGGTCCGCGGCTACCAGGTGACGGCCGGTGTCCGGGAGGACGCCGAGCGGCTGCGCGACGCGTTGGGTGCCGCCGTGGCCCGGTGTCTCGGCGTGACGGAGGCGGCGTGACCGTCGGCCGACTGCTCCGCACCGCCCGGGAGACGCTGCGCGACGCCGGGCTGCGCGGCTGTCTTCTGGTCCGCGACCTCGACTCCGGCGACGAGTTGGGTCTGGACGACGACGCGGTGCTGCCCGTCGCATCGTTGGTGAAGGTGCCGCTGGCGGTGGCCACCGTGGACCGGATCGTCCGCGGTGAACTCGACGGTGCCAGCGCGGTCACGGTGGCGCCGGGCCGGGTGCGCACGCCCGGTCCCACCGGGTTGAGCCGGTTCCGGCACCCGGCCACCGTGGCGGTCGACGACCTGCTCTACCTCAGCGTCGCGATCAGCGACGAGGTGGCCTCGGACGCACTGTTCGCGTTGACTCCGCCGACGGCGGTCGCCGACGCGCTGCGCCGCTTCGGCGTCGACGGGATCAGCATCCGGCACCACACCCGGGACCTCACCGACACTCCGGCCGAGCGGCTCGCGCCGGAGGTGCACCTCGCGCACTCCCTCGCTGCGTCCGCGGCCACCGCCGGTCAGGGTCATCCCGTCGCCCAGTTGGACGTGGGTCGGGCCAACTCCGGCTCGGCCCGGGCCTTCGTCGAGCTGCTGCACGCGCTGTGGCGTCCGTCGCGGATCCCGACCGCGGTGGCCGCCCGGGTACGCGAGTTGATGGGTGACAACCTGCTGCGTCAGCGGCTCGCCCCGGACTTCAGCTCCGACGCCTCCCGCTGGTCGTCGAAGACCGGCACGCTGCTCAACCTGCGGCACGAGGTCGGCGTGGTGGAACACGCCGACGGGCAGGCGTACGCCGTGGCCGCGCTGAGCGAGTCGACGGTGCCCGCGGCCGTGCAGCCGCAGGCCGAGGCGGCGCTGGCGCAGGTGGCTCGGGACCTGCACGACGCACTGCGCGCCGCCCGACGCTGACCCGGTGAGCAATCGTGACCACCCGGCGACCACCCGACTTGAGATGTAAAACTTTCTAGACATGATGTCAAAGACGCCTTACTCTCATGATGTCAAGGATTCTTTACATCGGGAGTCGTCATGACGCACCAGGAGAAGCGGGCCTGGATCATGCTGGTGGTCAGCGTGGTCGGCTACGCCGTCTACGTGGCCGTGGTCCTCAGTCGGGTCGACGAGGGGCGACTGACCACGACGCCGTACGCCGGCGCTCTGCTCTGGACGGTCGGCGGCGCGATCGCCGCCAGCATGCTCCTCGAGATCGGGATCGGCGTGGTGAACCCACGCGCCTCGCGGGTCAGCGACGTACGCGACCGGGAGATCGGGCGGTTGGGCGACCACGTCGGGCAGGCGTTCGTGGTGATCGGGGCGGTGTCGGCGATGCTGATGGCGCTGGCGCAGTGGCACTGGTTCTGGATCGCCAACGTGATCTACCTCTGCTTCGTGCTGTCGGCGGTGGTCGGCTCGCTGGCGAAGGTGATCGTCTACCGCAGGGGCGTGCCGCAGTGGTGAAGCCGACCCGCGTCACAAACAACATCCGGGCACTGCGGTTCGCCCGCGACGAGATGACCCAGGCCGAGCTGGCCGAACGACTCGGCGTGACCCGGCAGACCGTCATCGCCATCGAGCAGGGCCGCTACTCCCCCTCGCTGGAGATGGCCTTCCGGATCGCCAACGTTCTCGGCGTCCGGCTCGACGACGTGTTCCAGTACCCCGAGGAGGCATCGTGAAAGCCATCGTGCACGACCGCTACGGTCCGCCGTCCGCGCTCCGACTCCGCGACATCGACCGCCCCGGCATCGGCGACCGGGAGGTGCTGGTGCGGGTACACGCCGCCGGTGTCGACCCGGGAGTGTTGATCTTCCTGGCCGGGCGGCCCTACCTGGTACGACTCGCCTCCGGGCTGCGCCGACCCCGGGTGCCGGTACTCGGCCGCGACGTGGCCGGTGTGGTGGCCGAGGTCGGCACCCGGGTGACCCGCTTCCGGCCCGGCGACGAGGTGTACGGCACCTGCCTGCGCGGGTCGTACGCCGAGTTCGCGGCCACCCACGAGCGGCGGTTGGCCGACAAGCCGACCAACCTGACCTTCGCCCAGGCCGCCGCCGTACCCGTCTCCGGGATGACCGCGCTGCGCGCGGTCCGCGACACCGGCCAGGTGCGGCCAGGTCACCGCGTGCTGGTCATCGGCGCCTCCGGCGGCGTCGGTCACCAGGCCGTGCAGATCGCCAAGGCGTACGGGGCGACGGTCACCGGCGTCTGCGGCCCCACGAAAACCGATTTCGTCCGCTCCCTCGGCGCCGACGACGTGCTCGACCACACCCGCGAGGAGATCGACCGGGACGGCCCGGTCTACGACGTGGTCATCGACACCGGCGGCAACCGTCCGCTGGCGCTGCTGCGACGCGCGCTCACCCCACGCGGAACACTGGCCCTGGTCGGCGGGGACTGGACCCGGGGGCCGCTGCTCGGCGGCTACGGCCGGCAGATGTTCGGGGCGCCGCTGCTGTCGACGGTCGTCGGTCACCGGCTGCGCTCCGTCAGCGCTGGCGAGCGCACCGAGGACCTCGACCGGTTGCGTGACCTCGTCGAATCCGGCGCGCTCACTCCGCAGATCGACCGCAGCTTCCCGCTCGCCGAGACGGCGGACGCGCTGCGCCACTTCACCGACCGGCACCCGGCCGGCAAGGTGGTGGTCACCGTTTCCGACCCGGCCACATAGCCGGTCACAGTCGCCGCGCCGGAGCGTTACCGGAAGAGCGTGGCGCGCCCGGCCCGGCTGCCCACCAGGCGACCCCGGATATCCAGGTCGTTGACCGCGTCCGTGTCACCGAGCCCATGGGCGGTCAGGTCGACGGCGTGCCCGGCCCACCACAGGACGGGTCGTCGGGCACCGGCGGCGGTGTCGGCGCTGCCGAAGACCACCCCCAGGTCGTTCACGGCGGTCGCCCGACTCGTCGCGCCGCCCAGCGTGCCCAGGTCGGTCAGCATCCCGGCGCGCCAGCGGAAGGCCCGGCCGCCGTCCACGCCGACCACATGGCCGAGGTTGTTGATCGCCGTCGCCTGGTCCCCGACGGGGGTGACGACGCCGTCCCGCAGCCGGCCTGCCGACCACGTCGCCACGCTCGTTGACGTCGACGGCGCTGGACTCCACGTGCCCCGGCAGCACGCCGAGGTCGGTCATCACCCCGTTGCGCCAGACGAACGCGGGCCGGGAGCCGTCGGCCGTCAGGCTCCAGCCGACGACCGTGCCCCGGTCGTTCGTCGCGGTGGCGGCGCTGGCGGCACCGCCGAGGGTGCCCAGGTCGACGGCGCGGTAGGCGTACGCGGCCGGGGCGGCGGAGGCGGCGGCGGGCAGGACGGTCAGCGCGGACGCGACGAGCACGGACGCGGCCACGGCGGCGGACAGGCGGGTGGGATACCTCAACGGGTCCTCCTCGGGAGCGATGACGGACCGACGCCACCTTCGATCTCATGAACGTTGCGCGATCAGTCGATTACGCAAAGTAGATCGAACATCCGAGAAGGTCACCTCGGTCGATCGGTCATCGAACGGTGGCCGCGCGCTGCCCGCCACCGTTCAAGTGGCCCCAAGACCCCAGGTGCCGTCGACGGCGGACGACCGTCGACGGCGGGCGGCTAGCCGGGCCGGAGTCGGTCGGTCAGTCGACGCCGAACTCCATTGCGGCACGGTCGAGGGCCTCGTCCTCCGCCGACGGGACGCCCCGGGAGGCGATGGCCTCCGCGCCGCCCTCCGGCATCGCGCCGATCAGCCCGGTCGAGGCCGCCTGGGCCGCACCGACCACCCGCTGCGGAGCGCCGCCGACCATGCCCAGGTGCGCGTACTGCTCCAGCTTCGCCCGGGAGTCGGCGATGTCGAGGTTGCGCATGGTGAGCTGACCGATGCGGTCGGCCGGGCCGAAGGCGGAGTCCGTCGTACGCTCCATCGACAGCTTGTCCGGGTGGTAGCTGAAGGCCGGCCCGGTGGTGTCCAGGATCGAGTAGTCCTCGCCCCGACGCAGCCGCAGCGTCACCTCGCCGGTGACGGCGGTGCCGACCCAGCGTTGCAGCGACTCGCGCAGCATCAGCGCCTGCGGGTCCAGCCACCGGCCCTCGTACATCAGCCGGCCCAGTCGGCGACCCTCGTTGTGGTAGTTGGCCAGGGTGTCCTCGTTGTGGATGGCGTTGACCAGCCGCTCGTACGCGGCGTGCAGCAGCGCCATGCCGGGCGCCTCGTAGATGCCCCGGCTCTTGGCCTCGATGATCCGGTTCTCGATCTGGTCGGACATGCCCAGCCCGTGCCGGCCGCCGATGGCGTTGGCCTCCAACACCAGGTCGACCGCGCTGCCGAACTCCTTGCCGTTGATGGTCACCGGCCGGCCCTGGTCGAAGCCGATCGTGACGTCCTCGGTGGGGATCTCCACCGTCGGATCCCAGAACCGGACGCCCATGATCGGGTTGACCGTCTCGATGCCGGTGTCGAGGTGTTCGAGGGTCTTGGCCTCGTGGGTGGCACCCCAGATGTTCGCGTCGGTCGAGTACGCCTTCTCGGTGCTGTCCCGGTACGGCAGGCCCCGGGCCAGCAGCCACTCCGACATCTCCTTGCGGCCACCGAGGTCACTGACGAAGTCGGTGTCGAGCCACGGCTTGTAGATGCGCAGCTGCGGGTTGGCCAGCAGGCCGTAGCGGTAGAACCGCTCGATGTCGTTGCCCTTGAAGGTCGAGCCGTCGCCCCAGATCTGCACGTCGTCGGAGATCATCGCCCGCACCAGCAGCGTGCCGGTGACCGCGCGGCCCAGCGGCGTGGTGTTGAAGTACGCCCGCCCGCCCGTGCGGATGTGGAAGGCACCGCAGGTCAGCGCGGCCAGCCCCTCCTCCACCAGGGCCGCCCGGCAGTCGACAAGTCGGGCCACCTCGGCGCCGTAACTGAGCGCCCGGTCTGGCACCGAGGCGATGTCGGGCTCGTCGTACTGGCCGATGTCGGCGGTGTAGGCGCACGGGATGGCGCCCTTGTCGCGCATCCACGCGACCGCGACGGAGGTGTCGAGGCCGCCGGAGAAGGCGATGCCGACACGTTCACCGGTGGGCAGGGAGGTCAGGACCTTGGACACGAGGAAAAGTATGCACTACGACGCATGGTCATGCAAACGCATCCTCGGGATTTTCCGACGACATCAACCCGTACGCGCCGACCTGGGCGACATCACCGTGGGGCACGCCCACCTACAGCGACCACCGGGCCGCGCATCGCAGCCCGATGCACCTCGAAGCGGGCAAGAGAACGAACACACCTTCGGCCTTGCCGACTAATTGGCCCCGACATCGGTCCATCCACCATCATCGGAATTCACCCTCCGTGATGATGAGGAGCGTTTCCGTGACAAGAACCGATCGGCGCACAAGTCATCCCACCGCCGCTGACGAGATCCGGCTGCCGTCCGAGCCCCGCGCCACCTCCCTGTTCGTCCCCGGGCAGACCCCAGGCCGACGCTGGCTGATCATCCTGCTCAGCGTGCTGGGAGGCTTCCTGCTCACCGTCGTCTGGTCGGCGGAGTTCGTCGACCAGACCATCGGCGACAACATCGCCAACACCATGCTGGGCCACGACGCCAAGGAGACTCCGCTGAGCGGGGTCGTCGCGGGCGTGATCTTCGCGTTCGTCTCCGGCGTCGCTGGCACCTTCACCGCCTGCAACGTCGCCGCCTTCGGCGCGCTCGCCCCCTTGGCCGGCACCTCCGGCGGCCGGCTGACCCGTTTCCTGGCACCGCTGCGCCCCCTGGGTTGGATGGCCGTCGGCATGATCGCCGTCTCCGCCGCGTACGGCGCGGTCGTCGGGCTTGTCGGAACGTCGATGCCCCAGTTCTCCACCGTCCCCAACACGCCCGGATCGCTGTCGCCGCGCAGCATCCAGTCCATGGTGGTCTTCGGCCTCATCGGGCTGATCATGATCTACCTGGGACTGGCCGCGCTGCGGGTGCTGCCGGATCCGTTCGCCCGGATCTCCCGCCGGTATCCCCACGCTCCCCTGGTCTTCATGGGCGCGCTCATCGCCGGCTTCCTGATCGGACGGCCCTTCGCCCTGTTCCGCCAGATGTTCCGTGACGCCGCGGAGAGCGGGAACCCGCTGTACGGCGCCGCGGCGTTCACTCTCCAGTCGATCGGCAACATCGTCATCATCGCGGTGCTCTTCCTCCTGATGGCCTGGTTCGCCGGCAGCAGGCTCCAGAGCTGGTTCGCCGCCCGCCCGTCCCGGCTGGCGGCCACCATCGCGGTGGCGTTCCTCGTCGCGGGCGCCTTCACCTTCCTCTACTGGGACGTCCGGCTGCTCGCCCGCCGCGAGATCATCCCCTGGTACCCCACCGCACCCTGGTCGTGACCGACGAGATGTCCGCGCGACTGCTCACGCGGCTCGGCGCTCCGGCCCTTGTCGAACTGACCGCGTTCGTCGCGGCAGCGAACCTCGCCGCGCGGATGAACGTCGCGCTCGGCGTCGAATCACAGGAGTTCTCCGCCGCGTGCGGCCTGCCGCCCCTGGCGCAGCCAGCCGGTGCGCACTCGCGGACCTGAACCAGACGGCGCGTACGCCGGGCCACACTCGGGACTTCCGCCCCTTCGAGTGCGGCCACCAGCGTCGTAGCGTCGAGCCGAGGGAGGCCAGACACGGGGAGGACCGACCATGGAGCAGATCAGCGACCGCCGGCTCCACCGGATGAAGCGGTGGATGTACCGGGGCGGCCGGCCCAACTGGTTGGCGCGGATCATGAACCGCGTCTCCGCCTGGCAGTTCTCGGCGGGCTTCCTCGCACCCGGCAACTGGGTCACCCTGGAGGTGACGGGTCGGCACAGTGGCCGAACGGTGTCGTTTCCGCTGGTCGCCGTCGACCACGACGGCCGGCGGTACCTGGTGTCGATGCTCGGCGAGCGGGCTAACTGGGTACGCAACGTACGGGCCGCCGCCGGGCGGGCGGTGCTGCGGCACGGTCGAAACCGACCGGTGCTGCTGGTGGAGGTGCCCGTCGCGCAACGGGCACCGATCCTGCGGCGCTACCTGGACAAGGCCCCAGGGGCGCGGCCGCACGTGCCGGTCCACCGGGGAGCGCCGCTCGCGGAGTTCGCCCGGATCGCCGCCGACCATCCGGTGTTCCAGATACTGCCCCGATCGTAGGGTCGAGGCGCCGACCGGCACACCGGCTGCGCCGCGAGGTGCTCACGCCGGAGTCGACCCCGACGGCAATCAGGTCGCCAACCGGGGACGGGCATGCGATCGTTTCCCGATGCCCCAACCGGTCCTGCGTACCGATCGTCTGCTGCTGGTGCCGCTCGCCGATCGGCACCTCGATCTGGAGGTCCACCTGGACTCCGACCCGGAGGTGCTGCGCTACCTCCACGGCCGGGCCCGCACCAGGGACGAGGTGGTCGGGTCACACGCGAACCGGATGGCCCTGGCCGAGAAGGTGGACGGCCTCGGCTACTGGATGGCGTTCGGCACCGACGGCGGGGCACGCGGCTCGATACTCCCGGCGACCGAGGACGACGGCGAGTTCGTCGGGCTGATGATGCTTCCGCCGACGCACGGCCCCGACCAGCCGGACGACCCCGCCGTCGCCGAGCTGGGTTACCGCCTCCTGCGCCGGCACTGGCGCAAGGGCCTGGCCAGCGAGGCTTCCCGGGAACTGCTGCGGCACGCGTTCGACACGGTCGGCCAGCACCGGGTGATCGCACAGACCATGGCCGTGAACACCGCCTCCCGCCGGGTCATGGAGTCCGTCGGCCTGCGTCACGTCCGCACCTTCTTCCCCACGTGGGACGATCCGCTGCCCGGAACCGAGCACGGTGAGGTCGAGTACGCGATGACCCGCGACGAGTGGCGGGCCGCCCGACCCAGGTGAGCGGCCCGACCGGAGCCCGGACAGCGAGGGGCCAGGGCACGACCCGTGCGGACGGACCGAGGGTGGTGCTCGTGGCACCCGTGAGCCGACCGCCCGAGCAGGGCGCATCCGCCCCGGCGGACCGCGTACCCGCCGACTGGAAGCGGCAGTTGCACCGCTAGTGCGGTGACGGCGGCGAGACTCGGTCGGGCCGGCCCGACGATGATGGTCGGCATGCGGGAGACCGTCGCCATCGCGCTGATCACGTCACTGTCCACGCTGACCGCCGCCGGCCTCACCGGGCTGGTCACCGCGCTCACCGTGCGTCGGCAGGTCACCGGCCAACTCACCGCCGCCCGGGAGGAGCGCGACGCGCAGCGTACGCTCCGCAGGAACCAGGCACGGCGGGACACGTACGTCGGTTTCCTGGCCGCCTGCGACCGGGCCTACCGGGCGTTGGACACCGGGTGGGTCGGACCGGAGACCGCACCCGGCGAGGACGCCCCGTACCGGATGCTGCGCGCGCTCGACGAGGCGTACAACCTGGTGTTGCTGGCCGGCCCGGGCCCGGTTGCGGAGGCCGCCGGGCTGACCGTCCGCAGCGTCAACGAGGAGTACGCCCGGCAGCGCCAGCTATCACGGGAGCAGACCGAGGAAGCCACCCCGGTGGCCGTCCAGCACCGTGCCGAGCACCTCGCCGCGCTGCGCTGCCGGACCGAGCGCCGCGACGCGTTCGTCGCTGTCGCGCGCGGGACGCTGGATCCGACCTGACCCGCCGACCGTCATGCGGTGGTTGGGGTGGGGGCGGAGTGGGCGGCGTCCCGTAGCGCGGCTACCGCCATCCGGGCGGCCGGGGTGTGCTCGACCGCGTCGTGCACCACCACGTGGATGGACCGGGTCGGCGTCGGGCGGAGCAGCCGGATGCAGGTCACGCCGTCCGGCAGGTGTGCCGCGCCGAGCGCGGGCAGCACCGTGAGGCCGATGCCGGCGGCGACGAAGGCGAGTGCCGTCCGGTAGTCGTGCGCCTCGACCCGGAAGGCCGGGCGGAAACCGGCGGCGGTGCAGGCTTCGAGGAGGTGGGCGCGGCACCAGCCCCGGGCGAAGTCGTTGTCCACCCAGCGCTCGTCGGCGAGGTCGGCCAGGTCCGTCTCCTGCCGGTCGGCGAGGCGGTGCCCGGCCGGAACCACGGCGACGTACGGGTCGTCGAGGAGGTGGTGGGCGGTGAAGCCCGAACCGGGGTCGAAGCCGGTGCCCGCCACGACCACCTGCACGTCGGCGCGCTCCTCCCGGCTGTCCGGGATGTGTTCGCGTAGTTGCAGGTCGAGCCGTACGCCGGGGAGTTCGGTGAGGATGCCCCGCACCACGTGCGGCATCCACGCCGCGCCCACCGACGCGAAGTACGCGATGGACAGGGCGCCGGTGCGGCCGGTGCGCAGGTCCGCGATGAGCGATTCGGCCGCACCGACCCTGGCCAGCACCCGATCGGCTTCGGCGGCGAGGGCGTGCCCGGCGGCCGTGGGCCGCAGCCCTCGTCCGGCTCGGGCGAGCAGGGTGAGGCCGGTCTCACGTTGCAGTGCGGTGAGGTGCTGACTGACGGCGGAGGGGGTGTAGCCGAGGTTGGTGGCGGCGGCCTGGACCGACCCGGACGCCACGACGGAACGGAAGACCCGGAGGCGGTGAACGTCAAGCACCACCCAACGATAAAGCGCGACTAAACTGTTGTGAAGAAAGAGTCGCTGGTGCTGAATCTTCGGGCGGCCGAGAATCACCTCATGAGCAGCCCGTCGATGACCGAGCCCGCCGCCCCGATCCGGGCCGTCCCCGAGCAGACCGACACCGGGTACGCCCGGCGCGCGGAGCAGCCCCGGTCCTGGCCGATCGTCGCCGCCGCCGGCACCACGGTGCTGCTGTGGGCCTCGGCGTTCGTGGGCATCCGCTTCGCCGGGCACGACTACTCCCCCGGTGCCATGGCGCTGGGCCGCATGGTGGCAGCCTCCGCCGCGCTGAGCGTGTTCGTCGCGTTCACCGCCCGGCTACGGCGCGCCCGAGCGCCGCACGCCGCGACCCGTCGGGACGCCCTGCCCCGTGGTGGGACGTTGGGACTCGTCGCGCTCTGGGGCGTGGCCTGGTTCGGCGGGTACAACGTGGCGCTCAACGCCGCCGAGCGGCTGGTCGACGCCGGCACGGCGGCCCTGCTCGTGGCGGTCGCACCCATCCTGGTCGCGGTGGCAGCGGTGCTCGTCCTGGGCGAGCGGCTCACCGGCCGGCTCGGCGTCGGGGTGGCGGTCGCCTTCGTGGGCGTGGCCCTGATCGCGGCCAGTGGCTTCACCGGGCACGCCGACAAGATCGGCGTCGCGCTGGCGGTGCTCTCCGCCCTGTTGTACGCCTTCGGCGTACTGCTCCAGAAGCGCCTCCTGGCGCGGATGGCCGCGCCGACGATGACCTGGCTCGGCGCGCTGGCCGGGACGGCGGCCCTGCTGCCGTTCGCACCCACCCTGCTGGCAGAACTCGCCGCGGCCCCGGTACCGGCCACCATCGGCGTGCTGTTCCTGGGCGTGTTCCCGACCGCGATCGGCTTCCTCACCTGGGGTTACGTGCTGTCCCGCTGGACGGCGGGGCGCACCACCGCCGCCACCTACCTGGTCCCGCCGGTCACCGTCCTGCTGTCCTGGACGCTGCTGGGCGAGGTGCCGGCTCCACTGGCCCTGCTGGGCGGCGCGCTCTGCCTGACCGGCGTGGTGTTCGCCACGCGCCGCTGACGGGGGTAGCGCCTCGCGCCGCTTGAGGGGCAGCCAACGGTCGGGCGGCGCACGCCGGCCAGGGCCGGCGTGCGCCGCTTCCGACCTGAATGAGCCGCTCAGCTACAGGCGGCACCGTTGAGGGTGAAGCCAGTGGGTGGGGCGTCGTTGCCGCCATGACTGGCCTGGAAGCCGATGGTGACGGAGGCTCCTGGCGGTATGGACGGGTTGTAGCTGACGTTCGTCGCAGTCACCTGACCGCTGGTTGGTGAGTACGTGGCACCCCAGCCAGAGGTGATCGTCTGCCCGGGGGCGAGGGTGAATCGCAGCGACCAGCCGTTGACGGCGCTGGTACCGGTGTTGGTGATGGTGATGTTGTCGACCAGGCCGTTGTTCCACGCGTTGACCGCGTTGGTCACCCGACACGCCCCCGTGGGCGGTTCGGTGGTCGGGCTCGGGGTGGGCGTCGGCGTCGGCGTCGGGGTGGGCGTCGGGGTGGGCGTCGGGGTGGGCGAGGCAGACCCTTCGGTCAGGACGATCGTGGAGATGCTCCGGGCGGGAACGCTCACCGTCGCCTGTCCCCCGCTGACGTTCACCGCCTGCGACTGGGCGCCCGAGGTTCGTGAGGTGACGATGTACTCGGCCGACGAGATGTGCTGCGGCACCTGGACGACGGCGTCGTTGACCGCGTTGTTCGACCGGTTGAGCAGCACCAGCACGACCTTGCCACGGCCACGGTAGGCGGTGACCTCCAGCCCGGAAGCCCGCGAACTCTTCGACAGGGCCACTCGACGGTCACCGGGACGGACGTACTTGGCGTACTGGGCGAACGCCTGGCCACGCTTGAGGACGGCGCCCTTGGTGGTCCCCCACTGCGCGTCACCGTCACCGATGAAGGAGTAGAAGCGGCGGCCGTACCACCAGATGTACGCGCTCCAGTTGGCCTCCATCGACCTGTGCACGGTCCGCATGATGTCGTCGAGGGTCTCGTTCCAGACCGCCGTGTTGCCCGGGTCTCCCCAGATGTTCGAACCGCTGCCGTCGGCCGCGTGCAGATTCCACTCGGTCATCCACTGGTTCTTGCCGTGTTGGGCGGCGAGCGGGTAGGGCGAGAGGTTTCCGCTGTTCTCGGCGTCGTACAGGTGGCCGCCGACGTAGCCGATGTTGTTGCGCGCGGTGGCGTCCTGCAAGGTGGGATCGGAATACTGGCGCGCGAACCGCAGGGATTCGCCGACCATCAGCTGGGTGTCCCTGACCCGGGCACCGTGATCGCGGACGAAGTTCCGCATCTCGGTACCGGTCCAGTCCATCGAGTCGTAGTCGGGGTGCCAGTCCGGCTCATTCTGGACCGAAGTCACGTCGATGGTGACACCCCGGCCCTTCATGAACTGCACGTAGCTGTTCAGGTGCTCCGCATAGTCGTCGTAATAGTCCGTCCGGAGTTTGCCGCCGTTGACCCTGCTGTTGTTCGTCTTGAAGTGGGCGGGCGCGGTCCACGGCGAGGCGAGGATCTTGACGTCGGATCCGTAGGACTTCGCCGTTTGCAGGCTGCTGGCGTACAGACCCCATTCGCTCGACACGGGCGACACCACGGTTCGCACGATCGACAGACCGAGCTGTCCCGGCCCCGTACCGACGAGGGTCTGGGTTTCGCCTGTCGTCCACGGGTCACCGGAACCACCGAAGATCGGAGTCGCGGCCCCGAACCCGTCGATCGTCTGGAAACTCGAAGCGGTGTTGACGGTGATGTCGGGTGTCGCGGCCAGCGAGGGTGGCGCGGTCAGGATTCCCGCCACGGTGACTAGCGAGGTCGCCGCCGCGAGCACGGTGATCGCGACGGCTCCGCGCCGCCGGCGTGACGATGGGATGTTGTCAGGATGGGCAAGCCGCATCGAGCTTCCTCTCTAACAGGAACATCTGATCCCGGCCGTTGCCCTCGGCTCAGGTCATCGCTGCCACTCCCACGCGGCGCATCGACGGTCATCTTGCCAGCACGTCCCAACGCACTGCAATCGTTTGCCGCCCGACCGCCACCGCTCCCCCGCCCGCCTCCCAACTCCGCCCGGCCACGCCAGTCGATCAAGAGCTTTGCGTCCTGGCCACACCGTTCCGGTGACGCAACCCTCTTGGTCGACAGGCTGGCGGCCCTCGCCGCCGAAGCACGGACGTCCGCCGCTCGGCTGCCGGGGCACCGAAGTGGAATGATGGGCCTATCGATCGAGGGCGGTGCCGAGCCGGTCGCGAGGAGTGTCGCGTCGATGAACCTTGACCCTTTGTGGGCCGACCTGACAACGGAGTTGTCGGGCGTCCTCGCGTCGTACCGCTCTCGGGTAGCCGAGTTGGACGTGCAGGAGAAAGCCGACCGCACCCTGCTCACCGAGGCCGACCTCGCGGTCGAAGACATGGTGATCAGCAAGATCCGGGCGGTGGACCCCGAGGCTCGCGTGCTGGCAGAGGAGTCGGGCAGCGGCTCCTGGCGGCCCGGTCGCGACGAGGAACCCGAGCGGATCTGGGTGATCGATCCGATCGACGGCACGGCCGAGTTCGTCGATCCGCGCAGCGTCGAGTTCTGTTCCGTGGTCTGCCTGCTGGAGCGGCGGGAGCCGGTTGCCGCGCTCGTCGTCGCGCCTGAACTGGGAGACGGCGGCACCCCGATCGTGGTGCTCGCCAGGCGGGCCGCCCGGACGATCACGGTCAATGGCAGACCGGCGGCGTACAACAGCGAGCCGGTTCGTGTCGCATCCCTGACCCGCAGCGCCCGATCGGAAGCCCCGCCGCACGAGATCGGCATGGCCGAGGCAGGCTACGCCCTGAAGACGCGGACGACGTCACAGACGCTGGACATGCTGCGTACCGCCCTGGACCTCACTGATCTCGCTACGGATACGCCGCGTTTCGACCTTTTCTACCGCCCTCGGCAGAAGGTCTGGGACGGCCTCGCGGGCTTGTGTCTCGGTGAGATCGTCGGTCTAATGTCCACAGACGTGAATGGGAAACGGCATTTGCCGGTGCCCATGGAAACGCTCGCCCAGCCTGAGCCGACTTTCGCCAGCACCGTCATGGGTCGCCCGGAGGCCGTCAAGTGGTTCGTGGAGCTAGCCCGGGACTCCCCCACCGGAACACCGAAGTCCTCGTAGACGTCACGTCGATCATCAGCGCGGAAGATTTCGTCGTTGCACAGAACCGCGCGACTCGGCCTGACGACCCGTTCGCCCGCCAAGCGTTTGTCGAACTGATCCAATCTCTGATTTTCATGGAACGGGTGTGGGTGGCGCATCCGGTACTCGCCCACCCTTCGGCCGTCGACTTCGGTGCCAGGCCGTACCTCCTCCGGGCGTTGGCCGACGCGGGACTGCTGCATCCTTTGCAACTGACCGACGATGAGATCGATCGGGTGCGCGAGGCCGAGGAAGCGGCGCTGCACGAGTTGCAGAGCTGGCGCGGCAACCAGGTCCTCGGCCAGTTCATCGGGCAAGCTGTCACCTGCGACGATGCCCTGCCTGACTCACGGAACTCGCTGTCGAAGCGCATCCACGGCTGGTGCGCCTTCCAGGCTGCCAACGTACGGGTCGCCGGTCATCACACGGATCGAATCACGACCTCCGACGGGGTCGAGGACGACCCTTTCGGGACCTGGGCACGAGCGGCCTCGATCGTGCTACGTGGCCCGCTGCGGCTGATGGCACCGCCTGGCGAGGAGGTCTACGTCGCGGCGACACTGGCGCGTGGGCTGAAGTATCAGGCGCGTGCGGACGCCACCAGCCTGTCCTATCAGGCCCATCCCGTCCGGCGCGACTTCCTGCTGACCTTCGACCTCTCCACCGAAGGTGCGACGGAAACAGTGGTGCTCGACGTCATCAAGGCCATCCGGGGGATCCACGAGTCCCTCGTAACCGCGGCAGACGACAGCGACACGCATCGCGTACAGCTTCTCGAACTCGAACTTCCGCTGTTGGGCGGCCGTCTCTGGCAGGCCGGCGAGACCGGCCGGCTCGGTGAACGCGACTGGATAGACCTGATCGTCGCCCGGATCGCCGATTACCGGGACAAGGCAGCCGACCTGCGGGCCGCCGTCGCCCGCTGCGTCACTGATGAGGATCATCTCCGCCTCGCACGCGACATCAACGGGGCGAAACGACAGCTCCTGGAACGGCTCGGCCTGCGCCGGGTAGTGCTCTCACCGGTCGAACAGGAGTTGGTCAACGGAGTGGCGTCGGTGACCGAGTCGGTGCCCGGCGTACCCAAGGTCGCCGGCATGTGGATCGGCGCACGGGCGCTCGGCAAACAGGTCTCCGCCACCGGCACCCCGGTGCAGCGTTTCCTCTACAAGGAGTTCTACCGCGCCTGGAAACGCGCCGGTCGCTGACCCAACCCCTCCTGCCCCACCCCACCCCCGACCGCCCGCACCCCACCCCCGCTTGTCGATCATGCAGTTGTGGCACCTCGCAATCCCAGCTGGGCCTCACCGGCGAGAACTGGCGAGCCACGCCACCCTGCGCCTGCGTGTCGCAGAGCGCAGCAAGACCCCGATACCGATACCGGCGACCACACCGATCGCGAGAGTACGACTGCGACCCTCAGCCGAAGGCGGGCGATGCGTCGGGATTGGCGCAGGAGCGGGCGCCGTCCCCGGGGAGGACTCCCTGGCCGTCAGCGCTGCCCGGTCGCATTCGTCGGAAAGAATGGCGACGAATTTCTTTCTCCGGCGCGAGCTGTAGTACGACTGACCGTTGACCTTCCACCACTCGCGCGCCACCGCCGACTCGAACAGCCGGCTCGCCACAACGTGCAGCGTCTCCTCCCGCATCTCCGCGAGATCCCACACCATCGCCCAGTGGCCGACGAACAGGTTGGCGTACACCTTGAGCGGGTTGTCCGGATCGGCGAGAGCCGCGGATCCGTCGACGTAGAGGTACGTGGGGTTGTCGAGGGCCAGTTTGACGATGTCGAACTGCCGCTGCCGAATCGAGTGAAGCTGGCTGATCCGATTCAGACTGCTCTGCATCAACAGGGAGGCCGAGACGCCCGCCAGCGCGAGTCCGGAGAGAACCGCTGAAGTGCCCCCGTACGCCTGGCCCATGTCGGAGAGGTGGCTCCACTGCACAGGCAGGTCCGCCATCCAGGTCATGGCCACCGGTGACAGCCCGATCAGCCCCACCGACAGGGCAACCAGAAGAGGAAACATCATTTTGCGAGCCCAGTGCTTCCACGCCGACAAGCTGGACATGCCACTCCCGATGATCTCCAGACCCGGCTCTCCCATACTTCAGGTTGGAGCAGCCGCGCAAGTTCATCGATGAAGCAGGCGTAAAGATATCCACAGTGTTCAAATGACTGCCCGACTGCACGTCGGTGTTACCGGATCACCAGTTCGCGCCGCCGCCAGCGTCGATGCGGAAGCCGAGAACGAAGGTCCGCCAAGCCGGACGGTCGAAGGCGAGCACCGACCCCGCCGTGTTCTTCGAGTCCCGCACGAGAACCTGGGCGCGAGCAAAGGCCACCTCAACACACTCCTGAGTCAGGGTGCTCCGACTGCTCTTGATCCACACGACTCCGGAATCAGCCATTAGCCGAACCTCCATAGATTTTACTTTTCGACTAGACCACCTACCTGCGAACGACATCGGAGGCGGTGGGAATCGCACCGACTGTGCGAGAAGTTCGGCTGTGAGCACCAGAATCCGTGCACGCGGCTGGTCAGTAGGTGAGGCCGACGAGTATGGCCAGACGCGCCACTCCGGCCGATGCCGGCCGCCCCATGAGCCGCTCGGCACGCTCGCCGGTCCTGTCCAGCAGGTGCGCGGCCTGCCGAGCCCCAACCCAGGCCGACGCAGCCAGGGCTACACTGCCACGAAAAGTGATCGATGCTGCCCAGCGACGGTGCGGCCGGAAAGGGTCCTTCGTCCTGCCGCGCCGTCAGAGCGCCACGATGGCGGCTGTTTCGGGTGGTAGTTCGATGCGGTCGCGCATCACTGTGACGCCGTTACCGGTGGCCAGTAGGACCCGTCGGGCCACCCCGGGCAGGGTCACCCGCTGGGGTTTGCCGGCCACGTTGGCCGCGACCAGGCAGCCACCTCGGCGCATCACCAGGAACTGGTCGCCGTGGCGTAGGTCGAGGGTGTGCAGGCGGGGGTCGGAGAGGTCCGGGCGGGACTTGCGGAGCGCGATCAGGCGACGGTAGAAGTCGTACATCTCGCGGTGTTCGGGCTTGTCCAGCTCGGCCCAGTCGAGCCGGGAGCGGAGGAAGGTCTGCGGGTCCTGCGGGTCCGGCACGTCGCCGGGAGGCCAGCCGTGGGCGGCGAACTCCGCACGACGACCGGAGACGACCGCGGCGGCCAGCTCCGGCTCGGGGTGCGACGTGAAGTACTGCCAGGGTGTGGCGGCGGCCCACTCCTCTCCCATGAACAACATCGGCGTGAAGGGTGCCGTCAGCAGCAGCACCGCCCCCACCCGCAGCAGCGCGGGCGAGAGCGAAGCCGAGAGGCGATCACCGACCGCACGGTTGCCGATCTGGTCGTGGTTTTGCAGGTACGCGACGAAGCGGTGGCCGGAGACCCGCTGCCGGTCCACCGGCCGCCCGTGGTGCCGTTGCCGGAACGACGACCAGGTGCCGGTGTGGAAGAAGCCGCCGGTGAGCACCTCCACCAGGCATTCCATGGTGCCGAAGTCGCCGTAGTAGCCCTGTCGTTCGCCGGTGAGCAGGGTGTGCAGGGCGTGGTGGGCGTCGTCGTTCCACTGGGCGTGCAGGCCGTGGCCGCCGGCCTCCCGGGGGGTGATCAGCCGGGAGTCGTTCAGGTCGGATTCGGCGATCAGGGACAGCGGGCGGCCCAGGTGTGTCGAGAGGTTCTCGACCTCGGCGGCGATCTCCTCCAGCAGGTGCACGGCGCGGGTGTCGGGCATGGCGTGCACGGCGTCCAGCCGCAGCCCGTCCACGTGGTAGTCGCGCAACCACATGAGCACGCTGTCGATGATGAACCGGCGTACCCCGTCGGAGTGCGGGCCGTCCAGGTTGACGGCCTGGCCCCAGGGGGTGTGCCGCTCCCCCACGTAGGGCGCGAACTTCGGCGCGTAGGCCCCGGAGGGCCCGAAATGGTTGTAGACGACGTCGAGGATCACCCCCAGACCGCGCGCGTGGGCGGCGTCCACGAACCGTTTCAGGCCGTCCGGGCCGCCGTAGGGTTCGTGCGGGGCGTACCAGCAGACGCCGTCGTAGCCCCAGTTGTGTTCGCCGTTGAACGCGTTCACCGGCAACAGCTCGATCAGGTCGACGCCCAGGTCGACCAGGTGGTCGAGTTTGCCGATGGCGGCGTCGAAGGTGCCTTCCGGGGTGAAGGTGCCGACGTGCAGCTCGTAGAGAATGCTGCCGGGCAGTTGCCGACCGGTCCAGGAGCCGTCGGTCCATTCGAACGCCGCCTGGTCGTAGATCCTGCTGGGACCGTGCACCCCGGAGGGCTGCCACGCCGACCTCGGGTCGGGCAGCGGCTGGTCGTCGTCGTCGAGCAGGAACGCGTAGTCGGTGCCGGCGTCGGGCACCTCGACCCGCCACCAGCCGTCCCGGCCGGCCCGCATCTCGTGGTCGGCGGCATCGGGCAGGTGCAGCCGGACCCGTTTCGCCTCGGGTGCCCAGACGGTGAACTCGGTCATGACGCAGCCTCCCGGGTCAGGTGGTGGGCACCAGCAGCGCGACGGGATAGGTGGTCAACAGCTCGGCCAAGCGGACCTGAGAGCCACTGTAGACCCGACCGGTGAACAGGCACGACATCTCTTTAACGGGTAGTGACAGGGTGCTGTCCCGCCAGCCGCCGGCCGCGGCCAGGCGCAGCGGCAGCCGGGTGGCCACGGCGACCGCGCCGCCCCGGTCGAAGGCCACCGCATGCCGGGCCGCCGGGCCGTGCACGATGAGCGGCTGGTAGTCGCCGAACAGCTCCGGGTGGTCGCGGCGCGCCCGCAGGGTCCGCGACACCACGAGCAGCTTCGCCGCGCCGGTCTCGTCCACCGTCGGCTGCCAGCCGGCGTCGAGCCGGGCCAGCAGTTCCCGGCGTACGCCGAAGTCGACCGGGCGGCGGTTGTCGGGGTCGACCAGGGAGTTGTCCCACAGCTCGGTGCCCTGGTAGGTGTCGGGCACCCCGGGCATGGCCAGTTGCACCAGCTTCTGCCCGAGCGAGTTCGACCAGCCGGGCGGGGTGATCTCGGCGGCGAAGGCGGCGAGCTCCGCCGTGACGGCCGGGTCGTCGTACATGGCGTCGACCAGGGCGTGCATGGCGCGCTCGAAGGCCGGGTCGGGCTCCGTCCAACTGGTCGAGGCCGCCGCCTCCCGGGCGGCTTTCTCCGCGTACGCGTGCAGGCGTTCGCGCTCGACGGGCCAGGCGCCGACGGCGGTCTGCCACAGCAGGTGCGCCAGGGCGGCGTCGGGCAGTGGCACCGCGGCCATCAGGCGGGTGACCAGTTCGGCCCAGCGCTGCGGCAGCTCGGCGAGGACGGCGAGGCGGGCGCGGACGTCCTCGCCCCGTTTCGTGTCGTGGGTCGACAGGGTGGTCATGCTGGCCGGCCAGCGCTCGTGGCGGGCGGCGGCGAAGCGGTGGAACCGGCCGGGCCGGGTGCCGAAGTGGGTGGGGCTGCCGCCGACCTCGTTGAGCGCGATGAACCGGCTCCACCGGTAGTAGGCGGTGTCCTCGACGCCCTTGGCCATCACCGCGCCGGTGAACTGCGGGAAGCGGCGGGCCAGCTCGTCGTCGGGGTCGCGCAGCCGGCGGGTGACCGCGTCCAACGCGCCGGTCAGGTCGGTGCGGCGGCGGCCGGCCTCGGCGCGGGCGTTGGCCAGGTGCCGGGCCCCGTCGGGCGGGTAGCCACGGTAGACGGCGAAGGCGGCGGCGAGTTCGGCCAGGGCGGCGCGGGCCGCCTCGGGTTCCACGTCGGGGGCGAGCGCGGCCAGCCGGGTCAGCTCGGCGGCCAGCAGGCGGGTGGCGGCACCGAGTTTCGTGTCGTGGGTCAGGTCGGCCCACGAGGTGGCCCGGCCGGCGAGCCGGGTGTCCAGGGCGGTGAAGCCGGCCTCGGCGTCGCCGTCGACGAAGAGCCCGCCGACGGCGCCCAGTGCGTCGTAGCCGGTGGTGCCGTCGACCGGCCAGGCCGGCAACTCCTCGCCGTACTCCAGGATCTTCTCCACGATCAGCCAGACGTCACCGGCCGCGGCGCGCAACCGGGACAGGTAGCCGGCGGGGTCGCGCAGCCCGTCGGGGTGGTCGACCCGGATGCCGTCGACCTCGCCGGCCGCCGCCCAGGCCAGGATCAGCTCGTGGGTGGCGGCGAAGACGTCCGGATCCTCCACCCGCAGCCCGGCCAGGCTGGAGACGGCGAAGAACCGGCGGTACGTCAGTTCGGCGTCGCCGCGTCGCCAGGACACCAGCTCGTAGTGCTGCCGGTCGTGCACCTCCCGGGCGCTGCCGTCGCCGGTGCCGTCGGCGATCGGGAAGCGGTGCTCGTGGTAGCGCAGTTCCCCGTCGGCGAGCTTGAGGTCGTCGAGCGCGTCGGGGGTGTCGGCGAGGATCGGCAGCAACAGCCGACCCCGCTGCCAGTCGATGTCGAACCAGCCGGCGTACGCCGAGTCCCGCCCCCGGCGCAGCACGTCCCACCAGGCCGGGTTGGCCGCCGGCACGGCCACCCCCGCGTGGTTGGGGACGATGTCCACGACCAGGCCGAGGCCGGCGTCCCGCAGCGCCCGCAGCAGCCGCTGCCGACCGGCCTCGCCGCCGATCTCCGGGTTGACCTGCCGGTGGTCGACCACGTCGTAGCCGTGTGCGCTGCCCGGGGCGGCGGCCAGCAGCGGCGCGCTGTAGAGGTGGGTGACGCCGAGGTCGGCGAGGTAGCCGGCGAGGCCGGCGACGGCGTCCAGGTCGAAGCCGGGGCGCACCTGCACCCGGTAGGTGGCGACGACAGGCTTCGCGGGCATGTCAGGCCATCCTCTCCAGCACCACCAGGGAACGGTCCGGTACGCAGAGCGTGCCGCCGGCCTCCACCGTGGTGCCCTTGTCCTGGTCCGGTTCGGCGGTGCTGATCACCAGTTCCCAGCGCTGGCCGAACTCGGCCGCCGGGAGGGTGAAGTCCAACGGCGCGTCGTGGGCGTTGAAGCAGAGCCAGAACGAGTCGTCGTGGTGGCGTTGGCCGTACTGGCCGCGTTCGCGGATGCCCTCACCGTTGACGAAGAGCGCCACCGAGCGACCGAAGTCGTTACCCCAGTCCTCGCCGGTCATCTCCCGCCCGTCGGGGGTGTACCAGGCCAGGTCGGGCAGCGGCTCGTCGATTTCGCGGCCGTGCACCGGCAGGCCGCTGAAGAACCGGCGACGCTGGAACACCTGGTGCTGGCGGCGGAACTCGACCACCCGGCGGGTGAAGTCGAGCAACTCGGTGTCGGCGTTTTCCCAGTCGATCCAGGCCAGTTCGCTGTCCTGGCAGTAGGCGTTGTTGTTGCCCCGCTGGGTGCGACCCAACTCGTCGCCGTGGCCGATCATCGGTACGCCCTGTGAGAGCAGCAGGGTGGCGATGAAGTTGCGGCGCTGCCGGGCACGCAGGGCGCGTACGCCGGGGTCGTCGGTGTCGCCCTCGACGCCGCAGTTCCAGGAGCGGTTGTGGCTCTCGCCGTCGCGGTTGTCCTCGCCGTTGGCCTCGTTGTGCTTGTCGTTGTACGACACCAGGTCGTTGAGGGTGAACCCGTCGTGGCAGGTGACGAAGTTGATGCTGTGGAAGGGGCGGCGGCCGTCGTCCTGGTAGAGGTCGGCGGAGCCGGAGATGCGGGAGGCGAACTCGGCGAGGGTGGCCGGCTCACCGCGCCAGAAGTCGCGGACCGTGTCCCGGTACTTGCCGTTCCACTCGGTCCACTGCGGCGGGAAGTTGCCGACCTGGTAGCCGCCGGGGCCGACGTCCCACGGTTCGGCGATCAGCTTCACCCGGCTGACCACCGGGTCCTGCTGCACCACCTCGAAGAAGGTGGAGAGCCGGTCCACCTCGTAGAACTCGCGGGCCAGGGTGGCGGCCAGGTCGAAGCGGAAGCCGTCGACGTGCATCTCGGTCACCCAGTACCGCAACGAATCCATGATCAGCTGCAGGGAGTGGGGACTGCGGACGTTGAGGCTGTTGCCGGTGCCGGTGTAGTCCACGTAGTAGCGTCGGTCATCCTCGGAGAGCCGGTAGTAGCTTGGGTTGTCGACCCCCTTGAAGCTCAGCGTGGGGCCCAGGTGGTTGCCCTCGGCGGTGTGGTTGTAGACCACGTCGAGGATCACCTCGATACCGGCGGCGTGCAGCGCCTTGACCATGCCCCGGAACTCCTGCACCTGCTGGCCGAGGTGCCCCAGGGCCGAGTACGCGTGGTGCGGGGCGAAGAAGCCGATGGTGTTGTAACCCCAGTAGTTGCGCAGCCCCAGGTCGGTCAGGCGGTGATCGTTGACGAACTGGTGCACCGGCATCAGTTCGATGGCGGTGATGCCGAGCCGGGTCAGGTGCTCGATCATCGGGGGCGAGGCGATGCCGGCGTACGTGCCGCGCAGCTCCTCGGGGATGCCGGGCAGCCGCATGGTGAGGCCACGGACGTGGGCCTCGTAGATGACCGAGTGGTGGTAGGGGATGCGCGGCGGCGCGTCGTTGCCCC
Organism: Micromonospora sp. NPDC000442; assembly: GCF_042898635.1. Lineage (NCBI taxonomy): Bacteria > Bacillati > Actinomycetota > Actinomycetes > Micromonosporales > Micromonosporaceae > Micromonospora > Micromonospora sp. NPDC000442. Next base: position 66,115 of record NZ_JBIAYZ010000009.1, read on the forward strand.
AGTCGAAGTACGGGTTCACCACCACCGACTTCGGCATGAACGGCGCCGAGTCGTCGGTGTTGATCCGCTCGGGCTCACCGTGGGTGTAGTCGTAGACCGCCGGATCCCACCGCACGTCACCGTCGATGGCCTTGGCGTACGGGTCGATGAGCAGCTTGGCCGGGTTGCAGCGCAGTCCGTTGGCCGGGTCGTACGGGCCGTGCACCCGGTAGCCGTACCGCTGGCCCGGCCCGATGCCCGGGATGTACGCGTGCCAGACGTACGCGTCGACCTCCCGCAGCTCGACCCGGCGCTCGTGGCCCACGTCCCACTCGTCGAAGAGGCAGAGTTCGATCTTCTCCGCCACCTCGGAGAAGACCGCGAAGTTGGTGCCCATCCCGTCGTAGGTGGCGCCGAGGGGATACCGCTCGCCCGGCCAGACCTGCATGTCGCTCCTTCGGCCCACATGTCATGAGCGCGCCCGCACCATGAGCGCACCCGCCGGGGCCGCCCGGTGATGCGCGCGGCGGTAATGCCCCGCACGGTCCACCGCCAATCCATCCGATCGGGTGAATGCCCGGTATCCGCCCGACTGAGCCGAGATGAACCCTGCGGTGTCGTCGGTCACTGAGGCACTCTTCGAGATGCGGGATCGGCCGTCATGACGTTTCCTTGTTCGCGGGCGCGTTGTCCGCGCGCCTACCAGATCCTCGCACCGCCGGCGCGTTCACGCGTGTCCGAAACCCAACCCTGCCCGCTCGCCGCCACCGACGTCGGCGCGTTCCTCCCTGCACGGATGGAGACTGATGTGACCACCCTGCGGGTCGGCGGACGTACCGCCACCGCTCCGGACCGCGTCCACCGCCCCACGCTCACCTCGCGACCCCAGGTCCCGGCGCAGTCCGGCCCCACCGCCGGGTCGCAGGCCCGCCGCATCCTGATGCTGTCGTGGGAGTACCCGCCGGTGCTCGTCGGCGGTCTCGGTCGGCACGTGCACGCGCTGTCGGTGGCCCTGGCCGCCGCCGGACACGAGGTCACGGTCGTCACCCGCCACGCCGACGGCGCCCCGCTGGAGGAGTACGTCGACGGGGTGCGCGTCGTGCGCGCCGCCGAGGACCCGGTGACCTTCCCGCTGGCCACCGGCTCGCTGCTGGCCTGGACGATGGCGTTCAACCACACCCTGACCCGGGCCGCGCTGCGCGCCGCCGCCACTGGCGGCTACGACGTGATCCACGCCCACGACTGGCTCGTCGCGCACACCGCGATGACCCTGCGCGACCACCTCGACCTCCCCCTCGTCACCACCATCCACGCCACCGAGGCCGGCCGACACCAGGGCTGGCTGCCCGAGGAGATGAACCGCACCATCCACGGTGTCGAACACTGGCTGGGCGGCGAGTCGAACCGGGTCATCGTCTGCTCCGGTTACATGCGCGACGAGGTGACCGGCCTGTTCGGCGTGCCGACCGGCCGGGTGGACGTGGTGCCCAACGGGGTCGAGCCGCACCGCTGGCGGGTCTCCGCCGCCGCCGTGGCGAAGGCGCGTGCCCGGTTCGCCGGGGACGGCCCGCTTGTCACCTTCGCCGGCCGGCTGGTGTACGAGAAGGGCGTGCAGCACCTGATCGCCGGGCTGCCCCGGCTGCGGGAGCGGCACCCGGGGCTGCGTGCGGTGATCGTCGGCGACGGGCCGTACCGGGGTGAACTGGAGGCCCACGTGCACCGGCTCGGCCTCGCCGACACGGTCAGCCTGCCTGGTTTCCTCGGCGGCACCGACCTGCCCGCGGTGATGGCCGCCTCGGACTGCTTCGCGGTGCCCAGCATCTACGAGCCGTTCGGCATGGTCGCCCTGGAGGGCGCCGCCGCCGGTGCGCCGCTGGCGGTCGCCGAGACCGGTGGGCTGGCCGAGATCGTCGAGCCGGGCGTCACCGGCGTGACCTTCCGGCCGCACGATCCGGACGCGCTGACCGACGCGGTGCACACCCTGCTCGCCGACGCCGAACGCGCCCGGACGCTGGCCCGCCGGGCCCGGGTCATGGTGCACGAGCAGTACGGCTGGGCGGCCATCGCCAGCCGCACCGCCGCGGCGTACGCCTCGGCGATCGCCCAGGCACCGGCGTTCACCGCCGAACGCGCGGCGCGGCAGATGGCGCACGGGCGGGCGCTCCCGGCGATCCCGGAGGGCAACCTGCTCGCCGCCGCCGGCCTGCGCTGACCGCTGCGTCCGTCGACGCGGTTGCATCGCGCTCGCAGTCGGCCCGACCTGGTCCTCGGCCGGGTCGGGCCGCCGACCCGACCGGGGGTCGAGCGGCGCTGACCGGGGTGGCGGCTATCGGGGCCCGAGGCCGGTCCTGCCGTCGAGCAGCTCGCGCGCCGCATCGAGATGACCCGCGTGTCGTGCGGTCTCCTCGATCATGTGCAGGACGACGCGCCGCAGGTCGGTGACCTCGTCTGCGAGCGGACCGGGGTGCCGCTCGCGTACCGGGGCGGACAGCGGCGTGGCGGCGAGGACGGCGTCGGACCGCTCGCACTGGGCGCGGTAGAACTCCCGCACCACCGACGGCGGTCGCGGCGTGGTCAGCGGCGCGTGGTCGTCGTCGGGCCAGACCAGCGGGACGGCCGAGCCGAACATGATCTCCTGGAACCAGTGCCGCTCGGCGTAGCCGAGGTGCTCCACCAGGCCCAGCGGCGTCCACCCGGAGGGCAGCACGGCGGTGGTCAGGGCCGTCACGTCGAGCCCGTCGATGATCGCGAGGACGCTGGCCCGCTGCGCCTTCAGGAACATCGACAGTGCGCTCTTCTCTTCGTCAACCATGCCGTGCCTCTCCTCTCTTGCCAGCCGGTGGCCCCTGCGGGACGTGTCGCCCAGATCGGCTCCAGCGAATGCCGGACGGTAGCAATCCCGACCGACAGCACTCGCTCACGACCGCCGTCGGCAAACCCCTAGTCGAGCAGCCAGTGGTGCAGTTGCGTGCCGTACGGGGTCAGCGCGAGAACCGCTGTCGCGCACCACAGGGTCGTGCTGACCGCGAGCCAGCGGAAGGTCGACCGATCGCCGACCCGCCAGGTGCGGACGAGGGACACCAGCCCGAGGAGCACGGCCACCGCGGCGAGCGGATGGACGAACATCGCCACCACGCGGCTGAGTTCGAAGACCCAGAGCAGTGGATTCCACGCCGAGTCGGGGCCGACCGGCGGAAGGGAGTCCTTCGGATCGCCCAACCGCTCCACCCCCGGGCTCAGCAGCGCCGGCAGGTCGTCGACGCGCAGCGCGGCCGCGAGCAGCACACCGAGACTGCCGATCAGCGCGGCGGCCAGCATCAGCAGTTGGGCCGTCAGCACCACGCGCCCACCGAGCGAGATCGGTCGGACCCGCACCTGCTGACTCATGGGCGGCACCGTACCGCTCACCCGGTGGGTACGGCTGCCCCGCACCTGACGGGGCCGCCGGCCGGCAGGGCGACTGGCACCATGGTGGACATGACGGGGATGGACGGTGGCGAAGTCGACCAGGCGGTGACCGAGATGGTGCGGACGCTCACGCCGCACGTGTCGCGGGACTGGCGTGAGCACCGGGCGGGCACGCTGGAGTGGAGTTGCTGGACGACGGCGGTCCACGTCGCCCACGACCTGCTGGCGTACGCGGGTCAGGTCGCAGCCCGCCCGACCGACGCGTACCTGCCGTTCGACCTGGTCGTCCGGGACGACGCCGCGCCGCGCGATGTCCTCGCCGTGGTCACCGCCTGCGGGCGGCTGTTGAGCGACGCGGTCGGCGCTGCGGATCCGGCCACCCGTGGCTGGCACTGGGGGGCGACCGACCCGGGTGGCTTCGCCGCACTCGGGGTCAACGAGACGCTCGTGCACACCTGGGACATCGCCCAGGGGCTCGGCATCGACTGGCGGCCACCGGCGGAGCTGTGCGCGGCGGTGCTCGCCCGGCTCTTTCCACAGGCCCCAGCCGGGGATCCGGTCGATGTGCTGCTCTGGTGCACCGGCCGGGCCGAGCTGGCCGGCCATCCCCGGGTGACGTCCTGGGTGCTGAAGGCCGCCGTCGACTGACCCGGGACACCGACGTGGCCCGCGGTCCGGTCGACCTGGTGCTGCTCGACACGACCCTGCCCCGCAGAACCGCGCCCGGCACGACGACGGCCGCCGTACCCGTGATCCGGGTGCGGCGGCCGTCGTCGTGAGGGCTGCGTCGGGTTGCTCGCGGTCAGCGCTGCTCGACGGGGAGGTAGTTCCGCTCGGCGGCACCGGTGTAGACCTGCCGCGGGCGGCCGATCTTGGTCTCCGGGTCGTTGATCATCTCGCGCCACTGGGCGATCCAGCCCGGCAGCCGGCCCAGGGCGAACAGCACGGTGAACATCTTCGTCGGGAAACCCATGGCCTTGTAGATCAGGCCGGTGTAGAAGTCGACGTTCGGGTAGAGCTTGCGCGAGACGAAGAAGTCGTCGGCGAGGGCGATCTCCTCCAGCTGCATCGCGATGTCAAGCAGCGGATCCGGCTTGGCCATCCGGCCGAGCACGTCCTGCGCCGCCTTCTTCACGATCGCGGCCCGCGGGTCGTAGTTCTTGTAGACCCGGTGCCCGAAGCCCATCAGCTTGACGCCGTCCTGGCGGTCCTTCACCTTGCGGACGAACGACTGCACGTCGCCGCCGTCGGCCTGGATCCGCTCCAGCATCTCCAGCACCGCCTGGTTGGCGCCGCCGTGCAGCGGGCCGAACAGGGCGTTGACGCCGGCCGAGACCGAGGCGAACAGGTTGGCGTTGCTGGAGCCCACCAGCCGCACCGTCGAGGTGGAGCAGTTCTGCTCGTGGTCGGCGTGCAGCACGAAGAGCATGTCCAGCACCCGGGCGATCACCGGGTCGACCTCGTACGGTTCCGCCGGCACACCGAACGTCATCCGCAGGAAGTTCTCCACGTAACCCAGGGAGTTCTCCGGGTACAGCAGCGGCTGCCCGATCGCCTTCTTGTACGCGTACGAGGCGATGGTGGGCACCTTCGCCATCAGCCGGACCGTGGACATCTCCACGTGCTCGGCGTCGAACGGGTCGAGGCTGTCCTGGTAGAAGGTGGAGATGGCGCTGACGGCCGAGGAGAGCACCGCCATCGGGTGGGCCTCCCGGGGGAAGCCGTCGAAGAAGCGCCGCATCTCCTCGTGCAGCAACGAGTGCCGGCGGATCCGCTCGGTGAACTCGGTCAGCTCCTGGGTGGTCGGCAGCTCACCGTAGATCAGCAGGTAGGAGACCTCCAGGAAGGAGCTCTTCCCGGCCAGCTGTTCAATGGGGTAGCCACGGTAACGCAGGATGCCCGCATCACCGTCGATGTAGGTGATCGCGGACGAACAGGCGGCGGTGTTGACGAACCCCGGGTCGTACGTCGTCAGCCCGGTTTCCTTCAGCAGCTTGCCCACACCGATCCCGGCGGGGCCCTCGACCGCGGAATGTACCGGCATCGACAGCTGCCCGCCGGGGTGATCGAGCTTGACTTCCGTCATGTGGTTCCTCGCTTCGCCGGCAGATCTACGTTGAATTGCCTTCGCTTCTACCGTAATTGCGGTTGCGGCAACACCGCCGCTCGTGGTTCGGCGGTGAGGCATGCGTCACCCGATTCCCGACCGAAGGGCCGGGAAACCCCGACGACCGGGATGGACAGGTACGAAAGTCATACGTAGCGTGCAACCAGGCGACGCGAGTGAGAGCGCGAGCGAGGACCGGTAGCCGCTGAACCGTCGGCCGGCCCGACCGGTCAGGAGACCGACAGCTGACGCAGGCGGCCGTCGTGTCCGACCAGGTAGAGGTCGAGGCGGTTGGCGCCGGCCCGGAAGAGCCGATCGTCGGCGAGCAACGCCGCGAAGCGCCGGCCGCCCGGATCCGGGGCGACCACCGGGACCACCGCCGCGACGGTGCCGTTGACGGCCACCGCCATTTCGGTGCCGTCGGGGACGTCGTCGTCGACGGTGCCCCAGATCATGCCGGGCAGCACGCCCTCGTCGGGATCGACGGCGCGGAAGGCACCCAGTCCACCGACCCGGGCGCTGCCGGCGGCCGGTACCGCGCCCACGGCGGTACCGACCAGCCGATGCGGTGCTGCCGGTGGCGGCGCGGCCGGCACTCCGCCGCTGATCGGCATCGGTTGGGACGGCCGGTCGTAGAAGACCTTGCCCGCGTTGGTGCGGGGTGCCTGCCGGGCGGAACGGCCGTCGACCCGCCAGGGCAACCGGATGGCGGCCTCGTCGGCGATCGTCGGCAGCAGGTCGACGTGTTGCCAGTTGCGGTCGTCGACCCGCCCGCTGCGCTGGCCGGGTGTCTTGACGAAGAGCGGCACCCAGGCCACCTCGTCGGCGGCGGCCCGGATCGCGTCCTCGCCGCGTCCCTGCACACCCTTGGTGAAACTGACCCCGTGGTCGGCGGTGACCACCACGAGCGCCTCGTCCCACAGTCCGCCGGCGCGCAGCGTACGCATCGTCTCGCCGATCAGCCGGTCGGTGTAGCCGAGCTGGGCGAGGTGCCGGGCACGGGCCAGGTCCACCCAGCCGTCGCCCTCGTTGGGAAAGTCCTCCGGGGCCTCGTACCGCGCCCCGGACGGCAGGAACGCCCAGGGCGAGTGCGGCATCAGCAGGTGCAGGAAGTGCAGTGTCGGTCGGGCCGACGGGGTCAGGCCGTTGAGGAAGCTGGTGAACCGGGCCGGCTGGTTGACGTTGAGGCTGTCCCAGCGGAACTTCGGGTCGGTCGGCACCGGCTCGGCGGCGTCGATACCGGCCTCCTCGGCGGTGCGCTCGCGGTAGGAGTCCTCCGGGTCGATCCGACTGTCGTGCGGCGCGGTCACCTGGCGCAGCAGCTCTCCCGTCTCGCGGACCAGCACGCCGATCCCCTGTTCCGGGGTGACCGGCCGCTCGCAGCGGCTCGGTGGGCAGAGCCGGGTGATGCTCTCCTCGGCGCGGATGTCGTACAGCCCACCGAAGGCGGTGAAGAGGTTGTCCGGGTAGTGCGAGTAGTGCGGGGCGAACGACTCCGCCGGGTAGCGGCCAGTCAGCATCGCCGGCAGCGCGTACGGGGTCCATCCGCTGACCCCGGTCGCGTTGCGGTACCAGGTCGAGGCGGCGGCCAGCTCGGCGAAATGCGGGAACCGGGTCGCGTCGACGCCACCGGCGGCGTCGAGCAGGGAGACCAGCGGAAGCTCATCGAGGATCAGCATGACCACCGGCGGGTGCCGGTTGCCGGTCGCCGTGCCCGCCAACCCGCCGTCGCCGAGCGGCAGCACCACCGGCCCGGTCGGCGAGGCGAACACGAACAGCCCGACGAAGACCAGCGGGCCGACGGCTGCCAGACGCAGCACCCGGCCGAGGGCCGTCCAACGCCGGTGGACGACGGCTGCGGCGGCACCGACGGCCAGAGCCACAAGTAGCAGCGGTACGCCCCGCAGCGGTGTGGTGTGCCGGCCCACCTGCACCGCCAGCGCGGCGACCAGCAGCCCGAGCAGCAGGCTGTGGGTCACCGTCCGCGCCGCGGCTCCGGCCAGGCCGGCGAGCAGGCCCAGCAGCCCGAGCGCCACCGTCGGCAGCACCGCGACCAGGGCCACCAGCAGCAGGATCTCGCCCCGGTCGGCCCGGTGGAACAGGAAGAAGTCCGGGCTGCGGCCCAGGATGTCCAGCAGCGGCTGGGTGATCACCAGCCCGACCAGCGCGGTGACCTCCAGCAGCCGCCGGCCCTCGGCCCGCCAACCGCCCCAACCCCACCACCGGCGACGTATCGTCTCCCCGGTCGTACCGGTGGTGGTGGATCCCTCCGGCACCGGATCGTCGCCGGTCGCGGCACCCGAGCGTGCGGCACCGGGTCCGCGCGCGCCGGCCTCGGTGGTGGAGCGGTCGGTCACGGAAGCGCCAGTCGGTACAGGGTTCGGGTACCCGAGGGCAACTCCAGCCGGTCCTCGACGGTGCCGTGACCGGCGAGCAGGGCCTCGAAGGCGTCCCGCCGGTAGTCGGGGAAGATGCCGTCGGGCTTGTTGGCCAGCAGCCGGGCGGCCATCGGGTCGTCCGGGTGGACGAACTCGACCACGAGCCGGCCGCCGGGTGCGACGACCCCGGCGAGGCAGGCCACCACCTCCGGCAGCGGCACGTTGCGTCCGATCGCCAGGTGGTGCACCAGGGCCAGCGCGAGCACGGTGTCCGCGTTGGCCCGGGCGGCGAACGAGGCCCGCTCGATGCCGCGCCAGCCACCGCCGGGGGACGGGTCGGCCAGATCCATCACCAGCGGCAGCACGTGCCGTTCACCTTCGCCCCGCAGGGTGCGGTACAGCCGGTCGACCACCGCCGGGTCCTGCTCGACGGCGACCACGTAGTCGGCGTGCCGGGCGGCGAGACGGGCGTACCGTCCGTCGTTGGCGCCCAGGTCGAGCACGAGCCGGCGCCGACCGGTGGCGCTCAGCGCGGCGACCACGAAGCGCTCCTTGCCCGCCCGGTCGTCGCGGGAGTAGCCGCAGGTGTGTTGATAGTCGACCCAGTGGGTGGCCGGCGGCTGATGGTCCAGGCGGCGGACGAGCTTCTCCAGCCCCCGCGCGGTGGCCACGGCCAGCTCACGGGTGTACCCGGCGTCACGCAACTGGGCGCGTACGTCGGCGGTGCTGGTGGCGGCGCTGCGGCGTTGCACTGAGCCGTGCAGGTGGACGTGGGTGAGCACCCCGGGCAGCAGCCGGCGGGTGCCCCGGAACAGTGGGCCCATCTGTTCCGGCTCGATGCCGTCGACCTGGGCCCGCAGCCAGGGCTGGAAGGCCAGCCCCAGGTGGGCGTTGAGCATCAGCGGGTAGAGCAGCGTCTGGCAGAACTGCCGGTAGCCGGCCCAGGGTTCCCCGTCGCGCAGCGGAGTGAAGGAGCCGACGTCGATGAAGACCGGCTCGGTGCCCCGCCACTGAAGGTTGTACGCCGAGCCGTCCTTCGTGGTGAAGCCTGCCGGCAGGGCGGCTCGGAGGATCTCCAGGTGCAGCAGCGCGGCGTCGCGCAGCATGGCGAAGGACCATTCGTACGGGTGTGAGACGAACGGGACGCGCTCGTGCCGCAGCACCGTCGCCCAGCCCGACGACGCCGAACCTTTCGGCAGTTTCCGCAACGGCGACTCCGCCGGCAGTTCCTCGGTGCCGCAGACCTTGCCGGCGGCGAGCAGTGGTGGGAAGAAACTGCTGGCGACGAGGGCGCGCCAGTCGGCGGCGGCGGTCCGGTCGAGCGCGCGCAGCACGTCGTCGCCGGCGTGGAACACCCGGTTGGCCGGGTCGCGAAAGGAACCGGGCTCTGGTCGAGGGTCGACGTCGAGCGGGGCCGGTCGCGGCGACCGGCCCACGTCTGGGATCACCATCGGCTCGGGTCAGCTCTGGTCGGTGGGCTGACGGCGGAACCGGTTGACGAGCCTGCGCCAGTAGAGCTTGGCCGCCACCGCGACCCCGGCGATCCCGCCGACCACCGCCTGCACGATCAGGCTGCCGGATCCCGCGTCCAGGTAGGCCAGGTGGTTCACCGACCGCTCCTTCCCTCTGCCGTCACGACACCGACACCAACCGCCATAAGCTCACATTACGGATTCAGACGGCCTGGCCGGACCATGCCACCGTACGCTGCCAATTGCCACCTGTCGGGCACAACAACACACTTCCCACCCCCATTTCCCCAAACCCCCGTGCCCTCCGCACCCCCGCTCCACCCCGACGCTCCGGTTGATCAAGAAGTTTCCGTCTAGTTCGATCTCTATCGGCGACCAGAACTTCTTGATCAACACGGAGTGTCGGGGTGCGGTCAGCGGCGGTGGTGCATGGCTAGGCGGAGGAGGGTGAAGCGCAGGACGGTGGCGGCGAGGTTGGCCGCCACCAGTACGGCCAGTTCCACCGCCCGGTCCGGGGTGGCGGCCGCGTGCAGCGTGGCCAGCGAGCCACTGGTGAGCGCGAGACCGAGGGCGAACGCCAGCAGGCCCTGAAGGTGGTGCCGGGTGACGTGCCGGCGACCCGCGATGCCGAAGGTGAGCCGCCGGTTGGCGGCGGTGTTGGCCACCGCGGTGAGCAGCAGCGCCAGCAGGTTGGCCGGCTGGGCGCCGAGCGCACCCCGGGTCAGCGTGAACAGCAGCAGGTACGCGCAGGTGCTGACCACCCCCACGGCGGCGAACCGGACCAGTTGCCGGGGCAGCCCGGTGGGTGCCGGCTCCGGCGGGGCCGGCAGCGGAGCCCGACCGAGCTGCGCTCTCAGCTCGGCCAGGGGCAGCGCACCGGTCAGCAGCGCCCGGCCGAGGCGACCGATGCCGCGGAGATCGGCCACGGCGGTGGCCACCACGTCCACCCGACTGTCCGGATCGTCGATCCAGTCGACCGGCACCTCGTGGATGCGCAGCCCGGCCCGCTGCGCCAGCACCAGCAGCTCGGTGTCGAAGAACCAACCGGTGTCCTGCACCAGTGGCAGCAGCTCACGGGCCACGTCCGACCGGATGGCCTTGAACCCGCACTGCGCGTCGGAGAACCGGACCGCCAGGGTGCCGCGCAGCAGCAGGTTGTACATCCGGGAGATGATCTCCCGTCGGGCGCCGCGCACCACCCGGGCGGTACGCGCCAGCCGGGTACCGATGGCCACGTCGGAGTGACCCGAGATCAGTGGCGCGACCAGCGGCAGCAGCGCCGCGAGATCGGTGGAGAGATCGACATCCAGGTACGCCAGCACCGGCGCGTCCGACGCCGACCAGGCCGCCCGCAGGGCCCGACCACGGCCCTTGGCGGCCAGGTGCCGTACCCGAACTTCGGGCAGCTCGACGGTGAGGGCCTCGGCGACGGCCAGGGTGCCGTCGACGCTGGCGTTGTCGGCGATGGTGATCCGGAACGGGTACGGAAAGTGGGCACCGAGGTGCGCGTGCAGCCGTCGGACACAGGGCCCGAGGTCGGCCTCCTCGTTGTGGACCGGGACGACCACGTCCAGCACCGGGCCTGACGCACTCGGCCGGGCAGGCACGGCGGCCCGGGACTCGATCGAGGTGATCATCGCGGTCACCCCTGCCTTCCGCTGCTCAGGTCGTAGAGGGTGACCCCGTCGACGGTCTGCGCCGGGAAGTTCTCGGCGACCCAGGCGGCGATCTCCGAGGAGGCGGAACTGCCGGCGTTGGTGCCCCGGAAGCCGCCCCCGCCGAGGAACCAGTGGATCCGGCCGCCGGCCACGTACCGCTGGAACTGTGCCAGGGTGGGCGACGGGTCGCTGCCGTTGAAGCCACCCACCGCCATCACCGGCCGGCCGGTGGCCAACTGGTAGCCGGAGGCGTTGTTGGAGCCGACGGTGGCCGCGATCCAGGTGTAGTCGTCGCCGTCGCGTTCCAGCAGCTCGCGCAGTTGAGCGCTCGGCTCCCGGGAGTCGAGCAGGCCGCCTGGGCCACCACGGTTCGCTCCGGTCCACCCGGCCGCCGCCGGTCCACCCGGGACCTGGCCGACGTCGGCCGAGCCGCGGATCTGACCGCCGTCGGCCGGGCCAGGGACCTGGCCGCCGGCGGCCGGGCCGGTGGCCGGTCGCCCGTCGGTGCGGTCGGTGCGGTCGCCGGCACCGGGCGGGCGAAAGTCGGACCCGTCGCCACCGGGCCGGCCGGTGCCGTCAAAGCGGCCGGCCGCTCGGCCGGCATCGGGACCATCGGCGAAACGTCCGCCCCCGCCCGGCCCGAAACCGCCGCGCGCCTGCGGACCGGCGGTCGGAATGGCACCGGTGTGCGGGGTGGCTGCGGTCTGCAGGGCGTACGCGGCCGGCCCGGCCAGCGCCACCGCCGCGCTGACCAGCAACGCCGGGACGACCGCGCGACGGACCAGCCGGTGGGCCAGCAGCAGCGCCGACACCGCGACCAGCCCGCCGACCAGTACGGCGGTACGGAGCCAGGGATACCAGTCGACGGTACGGCCCAGCAGCGTCGCCGACCACGTCGCGGTGACGGCGACGGTGCCGGCAAGGACCAGGGTGGACGCGATCCGGCGTGCCCTCGACGCGACGGTGCGGGCCTGCCAGAGCAGGGTCGTGCCGATGCCGACCAGCGCACCGACCGCCGGTGCCAGCGCCACCGTGTAGTACTCGTGGAAGATGCCGGACATGTAGCTGAAGATCCCGCCCGTGACGAGCAGCCAGCCGCCCCAGAGCAGCAGCCCGGCCCGCGCCCGATCGGTACGTGCCACCCGGCCCGCCAGCACCAGCCCGGCCACCAGCAGGATCAGTGCGGCCGGCAGCAGCCAGGAGATCTGCCCACCGACCTGCGCGCCGAACATGCGCAGCGAGCCGGCCTGCCCGGAGAACGGGCCGCCACCGCCCGGCCCGCCGCCACCGCCGACGCTGCCCACCTCGTTGCCGGTGATCCGGCCGAGGCCGTTGTAGCCGAGCGTCAGCTCCAGCACGCTGTTGGACTGCGATCCGCCGATGTAAGGGCGGTGCTCGGCGGGCACCAGTTCGACCACCGCCACCCACCAGCCGGCGGCCACCACCACGCCCAGCCCGGCGATCAGCACCTGCCGGAGCCGTCGGCCCGGCGTGGTCGGCGCGGCGACCAGATACACCACCGCGAAGACCGGCAGCACCAGGAACGCCTGAAGCATCTTGGTCAGGAAGCCGAAACCGACCAGGGCGCCGGCCAGCACCAACCACCGGCTGCTCGCCGTCTCCAGGGCACGAACCGTGGCGTACGCGGCGGCAACCAGCAGCAACACCAGCAACGCGTCCGGGTTGTTGAACCGGAACATCAGGGTGGCCACCGGTGTGAAAGCGAGCACCAGGCCGGCGATCAGGCCCGCGACCGGCCCGTACCAACGGCGCACCGCGGCGTACAGCAGGCCGACCGTGGCCACCCCGCAGAGAGCCTGCGGTGCCAGCAGCGCCCAGCTGTTGAGACCGAACAGGCGTACGGAGAGCGCCATCAGCCACAGCGAGGCGGGTGTCTTGTCAAGGGTGATCGAGTTGGCCGCGTCCGACGAACCGTAGAAGAAGGCCGTCCAGTCCTGCGAGCCGGCCTGCGCGGCGGCGGCGTAGTAGGAGTTGGCCCAGCCGGAAGCGCCCAGACCCCACAGGTAGAGCAGCCCGGTGGCCAGCAGCAGCGCGACCAGGGCCGGCCGCACCCAGGCGGGATCCGGCCCCGCCGCACCGGCCGGCGCAGGCACGTCGACGTGTCCGGACGTTCCGTCACCGGCCGATGCGGGCGGACCCGACGCGATTGGCGCGGCCGGACCCGACGCGGCCGGCGGGGGCGGGCCGTGGCGGTCGGCGGGCCTGGCGGTCGAGGGCCCCGAAGGGCCGGGCGAAGCGGTGGGTGCCCCGGGCGGGCGCGACGGGTTGCCTGTGCTGTCCATGCCGGCCAGCCTCGGCCGGTGAGCTGTTTTGTCGCCGTGCGTCGCCTATGCGTCGGCTGTGGAGTTCGGCAGCCGGACGGTGAACACGGTGCGGCCCGGCCGGGAGTCCAGGGCGACGGTGCCGTGGTGGGCCTCCACCACGGCGGCGACGATGGCCAGGCCGAGGCCCGTGCTGCCGTGGGCACGGGACCGGGAGCTGTCGCCGCGGGCGAAGCGTTCGAACACCTCGGGCCGCAGCTCGGGGGGTACGCCAGGACCGTCGTCGGTGACGCTGAGTTCGGCGGCGTCGCCGGCCCGGCGCAGGCTGGTGGTGACGGTGCTGCCGGGTGGGGTGTGCACCCGGGCGTTGGCCAGCAGGTTCGCCAGCACCTGGTGCAGCCGCGCGGGGTCGCCGGGCACCCGGATGACCGTCTCGGGCAGGTCGAGCTGCCAGCGGTGCTCGGGGCCGGCCACGTGCGCGTCGCTGACCGCGTCCACCACAAGTGCGGTGAGGTCGACCGGCTCGACCGCCAGGGGTCGACCGGAGTCCAGCCGGGCCAGCAGCAGCAGGTCGTCGACGAGGCTGGTCATCCGGGTGCTCACCGATTCGACCCGGCGCAGCGCGTGGGCCACGTCGGGCGGCACCTCGTCGCGACCCCGGCGGGCCACCTCGGCGTAGCCCCGGATCGCCGCGAGGGGCGTACGCAGTTCGTGACTGGCGTCGGCGACGAACTGGCGTACCCGGGTCTCGCTGGCCTGCCGGGCGGCGAGTGCGGCGGCGACGTGGCCGAGCATCCGGTTGAGCGCGGAGCCGACCTGCCCGACCTCGGTACGCGGGTCGGTGTCGGCGGCCGGGACCCGTTCGGAGAGCGCCACCTCGCCCCGGTCGAGCGGTAGTTCGCTGACCCGGGCGGCGGTGGCGGCGACCCGGCGCAGCGGACGCAGCGTGACCCGTACGATCAGCGCCCCGGCGGTGCCGGCGACGAGCAGGCCGACGACGGTGACCCCGGCCTGCGCGGCCACCATCGCCCACACGGTCTCCTGCACGCCGGCCAGCGGCACGCCCAGCACCCGCACGGTCCCGGTGGCCGACTGCCGGGCCACCACCCGGTAGCCGCCCCGCTCCCCCAGGCTCAGGCTGTGCGCTCGACCGTCGGTGGGCACGTCGGCCAGCTCGCCCACCTCGTCGACCGGTACCGACTGTTCCTGCCGGCCGACAAGCGTCCACGCCTCGGTGACCCGGCCGTCGACCACCTGCGCGCTGATGGTGCCGGGCGGAAAGCCGCGTGGCACCCGCACGTCGCCCCACGGGCCCGTGCCTGGGCCGGGTTCCCAGGGGGCGCTGGGTCGCCCTCCGGGCACGAAGCGCAACTGCTCGTCCACCCGGGAGATCAGGAACTGTCGTAGCGCCAGGGTGGTGAGGCCGCCGATGGCCAGGCTGACCACGGCGAGCAGTGCCACCAGGGTGATCACCAGTCGGGTCCGCAGCGACCAGCCCGCCAGCCACCGGCGCACCCCGCTCACTCCGCCGGCTTGAGCAGGTACCCGGCCCCGCGCAGCGTATGGATCATCGGCTGGCGGCCGGCGTCGATCTTCTTCCGCAGGTACGAGATGTACAGCTCGACGACGTTGGCCTGGCCGCCGAAGTCGTAGTTCCACACCCGGTCGAGGATCTGCGCCTTGCTCAGCACCCGGCGGGGGTTGCGCATCAGGTATCGCAGCAGCTCGAACTCGGTGGCGGTGAGGGTGATCAGCCGGCCGTCCCGGCGTACCTCGTGGCTGTCCTCGTCGAGGGTGAGGTCACCCACGGTGAGCACCGCGTCGGGGCGGGTGGCCACCGCGAAGCCGGAGCGGCGCAGCAGCGCGCGCAGCCGGGCGATGACCTCCTCCAGGCTGAACGGCTTGGTCACGTAGTCGTCGCCGCCGACGGTCAGCCCGGCGACGCGCTCCTCGACCGCGTCCCGGGCGGTCAGGAACAGCACCGGCACGTTGTCGTTGTCCGCCCGCAACTTGCGCAGCACCTGGAACCCGTCCAGGTCGGGCAGCATCACGTCGAGCACCACCGCGTCGGGTTGGAACTGGCGGGCGGCCCGTACCGCCGCCATGCCGTCGGCTGCCGTGCGCACCTGCCAGCCCTCGTAGCGCAGCGCCATCGACAGCAGGTCGGTCAGGGTCGGCTCGTCGTCGACGACCAGCACCCGGACCGGCTCACCGTCCGGTCGACGCAGTTCCACCCGGCCCGGCGCGGCCTCGCCCTCGATCCTCATGGTTGCCATGGTGGTGCCGCGCACTTGGGTCCGCTTGTGCGGCTGCTGTGTGCCAGCTGTGCGGTCACCACCGGGCGGGGTCGGCCTGGTGTCACTCGGTCACACCGACCGGGTCGGTCCGGACGAAGCGCATGGACCAGGTTCCCGACCCGTCGGGTCGCTGCCGCACGTAGAGATGGTCCGCTGCCGGCGTGGGCGCCTCCTGTGGCCGGCGCAGTACCCACAGCCGCGGCGGGGTGCCGTCCGGCCCTGCCGGCAACGACCGGACCAGGTCGTGGGCCGGACCGCCGACGAAACGTACGGTCACCTCACTCATCACGTTCCGCCTCCAGCCCGCCCGGCGCGTCGGGCGTCCCGGCTCGCACGCTAACGCACCAGCCGCCGTCTGAGGCGGGTTTGCCCTGATCGGAGCCGGGGTACCGTGCCGAGGCCACGGCCGCACGCGCCGCGGCGGAGCAGCATGAGGGCAGGAGGCGGTCGATGCGTACGCTGGACGGGCGCTACCGGCTCGAACAGCGCATCGGCATCGGCGGGATGTCGGAGGTGTGGCGGGCGTACGACACCGTGCTGGACCGGTCGGTCGCGGTGAAACTGGTCTCGCCCGGTCAGCCGGACGGGACGGCGTCGGTGGAGCGGATCCGCGCCGAGGCCCGCTCCGCGGCCCGCCTGGTCCACCCCAACGTGGCAAGCGTGCACGACTTCGGCACCTGCGACACCGGGGTGGGGCACGAGCTGCCGTACATCGTGATGGAGCTGGCCGAGGGGCAGACCCTGGCTGCGCACCTGCGCACCGGCCCGCTGGACTGGCGGATCGCGGTGCGGGTCTGCGCGGAGGTCAGCGCCGCGCTGGCCGCCGCACACGCCCACGGCATCGTGCACCGCGACATCAAGCCGGCCAACGTGATGCTCACCCCGTCCGGGGTGAAGGTGCTGGACTTCGGCATCGCCACTCCGGCCGGCGCAGCCGACACCGCGCCCGACGGCGTCGTGGTCGGTACGCCCGCGTACCTGGCGCCGGAGCAGCTGCGCCGGGCCCCGGCGACCCCGGCGGCCGACATCTACGCCCTCGGGGTCCTTCTCCACTACTGCCTCGCGGGGCGCCTGCCGTACCCGGCGGACAGCGTGAGCCAGTTGCTCGGGCAGGAGCCACGCCGAGCACCTCGACCGCTGCCCGAGCTGCCCGGACTGCCCACCGAGGTGGCCGACCTGGGCCGGCGCTGCCTCGCCGACGACCCGACCCGGCGGCCGAGCAGCCTGGTGGCCGCGCTGCTGCTGGCCGAGGCGGTCGACGCCCGGGTGTACGTGCCGATGCACGAGCCGCTGATGCCACGACGGCAGCGGCGACCGGCGGTGAGCCCGTGGACGGAGCGGGCAGCGGCGGAGGTAACCGAGGCCGCCGCCGTCGCCCGGTGGAGTCGGCATGGCAGTTGATTCCCCGGTTTCACGCGTCCGGCCCCGGGTAGCCGGGCGAGGAGTGACGGGAGGAACGCGATGCCGAGTTCCTGGCTGAACGAGGTTGCCGCCGCGACCGCCGAGGGCGGTCACATCCACACCGACGACGAGGCGCTGTCGACCGCCCTCGCCTCGCCGCTGGCGCCGCACTGCACCGGGCTGACCCCGTCGCAGCTGCTGGCCGCCGCGTTCGCGTCCTGCCTGCACCATGCGGCGGTGGAGGCGGCCGGCGGTATCACCGACGAGGCGCACACCGTGCAGGTACGCGCGGAGGCGAAGCTGGGGCGGGACGACGACGGCCGTTACCGGGCCGACGTGCACGCGTCCATCTCGTCGGTCGGGCTCAGTCGCCAGCAGCTCGCCGAACTGGTCGAGCACGCCGACCGACTGTGGCCGTTCTCCAGCGACGACGGCGGCCGGCACCGGCTCACGGTCAGTCCGGCGGAGAACGGCCGACACTGACCCGCTGGTGAGATGAGCCGGCCGGGTTCCTGCCTGCGCGTACCGACGCCGGAGGGCACCGCATGGTCCGACCGCCCCACGCGACGGCTCGATTGGGTCGAGCCCAGCCTCACCCATTCGGGGGAGGCAGCCAACAGGGCCGATAGACTTCTATAAGATCCCGTTTCCGCCCGGTTTTATATGCTCATTTCTGACATTTACTCCACGACGGATAGGCCCGGCTCGACCGCTATGTAGGCGTAAGCGGAGAATGACCTGGCGGATAGCCGCGAATTGTGACGCATGCCACCAACCGGGCCGATGGCAGGCGGCGATTGGCTTTCTAGCCTCGGCGGGTGCATCCCGACGACGACATCGACCAGAAGCTGACCCCCGGGCAACCGGCGAGCCTTTCGGCCGACGACACATCATCCGAAGGGGTGATGGGGCGACATCGCGCCGTGCCGACACCGCGCCGCGGCATTCGCGCCGTGCTCGCCTCCACCCCGGTCCGGGTGGCCCTGGCCACCGGCGTGACCTGCTGCCTCGGCGCCACCGCCGTCGTGGCCGCCAGGCACGACGACGAGGTACCCCCACCCCCGGTGACCGAGGCACTCACCGACCGCGCGCTCGCCGCCCAGGAGAAAGCGGCCTCCCGATCCCTCGACCGCAGCCCCACGCCCACCCCGGCCAGCCCCACCGCCTCGCCCAGCGCCAAGCCGTCGCCCACCCCCAAGCCGAAGCCGAAGAAGAAGGCCCCCACCAAGCCACCACGCCCCCGGCCCGTCGCCGGGCTCACCCAGGCACAGATGGACAACGCCAAGGCGATCGTGGACGTCGGCGTCGACATGAAGATCCCCCGCCAGGGGCTGGTGATCGCGGTTGCCACCGCGATGCAGGAGAGCACCCTGCTCAACTACGCCAGCGGCGTGCTGCCCGAGTCGCAGAACTACCCGCACCAGGCCATCGGCTGGGACCACGACTCCGTCGGGCTGTTCCAGCAACGCCCCAGCAGCGGTTGGGGCAGCGTCCGGGACCTGAT
This sequence comes from Micromonospora sp. NPDC000442, assembly GCF_042898635.1. Taxonomy (NCBI): domain Bacteria; kingdom Bacillati; phylum Actinomycetota; class Actinomycetes; order Micromonosporales; family Micromonosporaceae; genus Micromonospora; species Micromonospora sp. NPDC000442. The sequence goes on from NZ_JBIAYZ010000009.1 coordinate 84,601, forward strand.
GCGGCCGGCGTACGCGGCCCGTGCGTTCTACGAGGCGCTGCTTCAGGTACCCGGATGGCAGCAGATGAGCCTGACCCTGGCCGCCCAGGCCGTGCAGATCTCCGCCTTCCCCTACGCCTACGCCCAGCACGAGGACCGGGCCGGCACCGTGGTGGCGGCCCTGACCTGAGCCGGACGCGGGTGGTCGGGTCGGGCCCGCCGGAAACGGCGGGTCAGGCCCGCTTGGGCAGCACGACCACTCGACCGAAGAACTCGTCGATCCGGTGCACCACGTCGTTGAAGTCGTCCAGGTCGATCGGCTTGGTGACGTAGGCGTTGGCTTGAAGCGTGTAGCTGCTGATGATGTCGGTGTCCGCGTTCGAGGTGGTCAGCACGACGATCGGGATCGTCCGCAGGTCCTCGTCGCCCTTCACCTCGCCCAGCACCTGACGCCCGTCCATCCTGGGCATGTTGAGGTCGAGCAGGATCACGTCCGGACGTTGGGCGTCGCCGTGCCGGCCCTCGCGGCGGAGAAACTCCATCGCTTCCTGACCGTCACCGACCACGTCGATCACCTTCTCGACGTCCGAGGTGGCCAGGGCCTCCTCGATCATGAGCACGTCGCCCGGGTCGTCGTCCACCACGAGGATGCGAACCGGAGCGAGGGTGCGTGCGCCCATCTCTACCTGCCTCAGGTCGGCCAGGACGGGACCTGCCGGCCCCGCGCTGGCGGAAATCTAGCCCATCGCCGGACGGTCGACGACCACCGGGTCCGCGAAGTCGCGGCCGTGCCTCCAACACCCTGCGGCCTGGCCGGTCACGATCAGCACCGGTTCCGGGACAGACGTTTGCTGCGCGGCAAGTATAGGGGTGCCTGGCGGGCGGCGTGTCACGCCGCGGTCAGGCGGCTCGCCGGTCAGCAGTCGGCAGTACCGCGCGTCCCCGCTGGAGATGGTCCGCCGCCCGGGGAAAGTCGTGCAGCAACCGACCGTAGTGGGCAAGCGACGCGTCCACCGTCGCGGCCGGCACCCCACGACTGTCCAGGATTGTCACCAGCCACTCGATGAACTCGGTGAACAGCGAGGCGTCGTCGACGTAGAGGGCGGCGGCCAGGAAGTCCAGGATGTATCCGAGGTCGCTGACCGTCGAATCCAGCTGGGCCGGAGTGTGGTCGCGGGTGGCCGGGAACCGCTGCGCCAGCTCGGCCAGGGCGCTGTCCACTAGCTCGCCGCGTCGGTTGACCAGGCTGGCGTACTCGTCGTCGGCCAGGTGTGCCAGGTCGACCGGCACCGCCGCGCGCAGGGCCCGTTCGTCGCCGAGCAGGTCAGCGGCGGCGGGCGCGTTGGCTGCCCAGGGCACGCCGAGCCGCCGCGCCCACCGACCGTCCATGCCGAAGCCGCGACCGCCGACCAGCACCGGCACGTCCGAGCGCCGGCACGCCTCGATCATCCGGTGCGCGTGCGGTAGCCGCATCGACAACGCGGAGGCCAGCGCCACCGCGTACGCGTCGTACCGGTGCAGGTACGACACCAGGTGTGCGGCCGGGACGCTGGCCCCCAGGAAGGTGACCTGCCAGCCGCGCAGCCGCAGCACCTCGGCGACCAGTCGCGCCGGCAGCGCGTGCCACTCACCGTCCATGCAGGCCACCACGATCCGGGCGCGGGTCGGGCGCACGTCGGCGTACGCGGCGACCGCCGCCACCACGCGCTCGCTGATGTGGGTCGCCGCGTGCTCCTGGGCCACGCTCCACTCGTTGCGCGCCCACCGCTCCCCCACCTCGGCCTGCGCCGGAGCGACCAGGTCGAGCAGAACGCGATCCGCCGCCACGCCGGCGTCGAGCAGCTCGCGCGCCACCTCGACGGCGGCGTGCTCGTCGGCCTCGGCGAGACAGTGCAGATAGTCCGGGTAGACGGCCTCGAGCGAGGTATCCCGGGTCGCGGCGGTCACCGGACGGTGGCCCCCTCCGGGTCCGGCCCGGTCACGGTCGGCACCGCGTGCAGATGCCGTTGCGGCCGGCCGCCGACACCGGCGGCACGCAGCGCGAGCACCGCGATGTCGTCGTGGTCGCGCTGAGCCAACCAGTCGCAGGTCACCTGCTCGATCCGCTCGGCCAGCGCGGGTGCCGGCATTCGGTGGCACCCGCTGAGCGCCTGCACCAGACGATCGGTGCCGAGCAGTTCCTCGCCCCGCCGACCGCCCCGAGCCTCAGTGACACCGTCGCTGTAGAGCAGGCAGGTTTCACCGGGGGCAAGCCGCGTGGAGACCTGACCGATCCGCGGATCCGGCACCACGCCGATGAGCATGCCGTTCAGCGGCAACTGCTCCACCTCGCCGGAGGAACGCAGCACCAACGGCGGCAGGTGCCCGCCGCCGGCCAGCGTCAGATGCAGGCCACCGTCGCGGTGCGGACGGACCACGCCCAGCACCATGGTGGCGAACCGGCCCTGGCCGTGCGCCAGGGTCGTCTCCAGCAGCGCGTCGTTGAGCAGCCGCAGCAGCCTGGCCGGTTGCTGCTCGACCCGGTGCAGCGCGTGCAGGCACTGACGCAGCTGCCCGGTGAAGACCGCCGCCTCGACCCCCTTACCGGAGACGTCGCCGAGGAAGAACACCGAGCCACCGTCGGGCAGCCGATGCGAACCGTAGAAATCGCCGCCGATGCGCAGGCCGGCCTGGGCTGGACGGTACGCCGTCCCCCACTGCACACCCGGTGCCGGCGTCGGCTCGACAGGCAGCAGGCTGGCCTGCAACATGTCGGCCACCTCCGCCTGTTCGCGATAGAGCAGCGCGGTGGTCAACGCCGCACCGGCCCGGGCGGCGAAGGCCCGAACCAGGTCGAGGTCGTCCTCCCCATACCAGCCGCCGGTCCCCCGCGCAACGAGCAGCACCCCCGCGGGCGTGTCCCGGCCCGGCAACGACACCAGACGGGCAGCCACCTCGGCGGCGGAGACACCGGGCAGCCAGCCGGCGTCGACGACCTGCTCGACCAGCCAGTCCACGGAATGCGGCTGGTTGCCGCGCAGGCTCTCGATGATCGCCGGGGGCAGCTCCGTCGCGCCGATGACGCCGCGGTCGACGGTGGGCGTGTCGTCTCCGGCCTGGCGAGCCCGCCACCAGCGGGCGCGTCCGGAGCGGGGCGCCAGCACCAGCACCGCCGCCTCGGCGAGAGTGGGCACGGCGAGGCGGACCACTGCCGCGGCGGCCCGATCCGGGTGCAGCGGGTTTCCCAGCTTGTCGCCGACCATGGTGAGGAAGGCCGATCTGGACCGCTCGGCGGCCAGTTCCTCGAACCGCTTGTCGCTGTCGCTGACATCCTCGACGTACCAGGAGCTACGCCCGCCGGACAGGGGGACTCGACGCACCCGCAGCCGTCGGCCGTGATGACGCAGGTATGGATCGAGCGAGGCCAACGGCTCGACCGCCGCGAGCGTCCCGCCGACGACCACCTCGGGCAGCAGGCGCTGCGCGATCGGGCTGACGTGCCGTACGGTCCCGTCCGGGCCGCACACCACCACGCCTTCGCGGAGATGTTCGGCGACCTCGGGCCAGTCGAGGGCGAGCTGGTTCTGCGGCGGCTCCAGGGCGGATAGCCCGGCGACCGGCCGGGAGTTGGTCGGACGCCAGGCGGGGACCCGGGCGACACTCGGCGTAGAAGCCCGTCCGTCGCCGGGGTCGAGGTCCCTGACGTCGGCACCTGTCACCAGCTTGAGCCTCGCTCCTTGTCGGGTCCGCAGCCACTTCGAGCGGCATGCATGGTCACGTCCTGACACCCAGCCTACGCGGGTCTGCCGGTGCCGCCACCCGAGCGACAGTCCGCCGGACACCCACGGCCGCCCGACAGGCGGGCCAGCTCAGTGGTTGTTACGATCCGAGCGCCCCTACCCGCCCGCCACCGCGGAAGGCGTGATCGTTGCTGTCCCACGGTCGCAGACCCGAGACGCCGCCGCTGAGCATGTCCGTCGACCGGTCCAATCCTGACGCACCCGTGATCAAGGTCGTCGGTGATCTCGCCTACACCACCGCCGCGCCGCTACGAGCCGAGATCGACCGGTTGATGAGCACCGACCCCACCACTCTGGTGCTCGACTTCGGTGGCCTGCAGTTCATCGACAGCACCGGGCTCAGCGTCATCGTGCACTCCTGGCGCGAGGGGCAGCAGCGGGGCATCCGACTGCGGCTGCGGACGGTCCCCCGGTTCCTCGAGACCATCCTCGACATGACGGGGGTTACCGGCCTGCTGGCCCGCGAGCCGGACGATCAGGCTCCGGTCACCGCGTAGCGGCTGTCCGGAAACCTTCCACCCCGCGACTTGCGCCTGGCCGGCGTACTGGGAGCATGTACCCATGTCGGCACAGCTGTTGGTCATCGAGGTCGACCGGCACGACGCGGGAAAGGCCGAGTTGCGGCTGACCGGCGACCTCGACTTCGACAGTGCGCCGGAGCTCATCGACGTCGTGGCCACCCTGCGGCGCGACGGCTACCAGCAGTTCGTCATCGACCTCAGCGGTGTGGGGATGTGCGACTCCTCCGGGTTGAGCGCGTTCGTGGTGGCCTACCGGGGTGGTTCCGTGCCCCTGCGGCTGACCGGTGTCAACCCCACGCTGCGCCAACTGTTGGACCGCACGGGCCTCGCCGAGTTGCTGGAGCTGTCCCTGGCCGCCGGGAGCGATGACGTGCAGGCCGCCGGCTGACCTGCCCGGGCCACCCGAAGGGGTGGCCCCCGACCCTGGGACCAGGGGTCGGGGGCCGGAGGATGGCTCAGGGGGCCGGAACCGGATACCGGCCCGTGCGCTGGGACTGCGTGGTCGGCTCCGCGTCCTCCGGCGGCCCCGAATCCGGAGTCTTGAACAGATAGCGGACGAACTCCGCACCTGTCCCGTCGTCCTGCTCTCCGGGCCACTGGCCGGCGCAGTCGACGCCGATCACCTCGCGACCGCCGCCGTCGGCCTCCTCCAACAACGCCCACAGGCTCACCGGGTAACAGCGGGTCTGTTCAGGCTCCAGCCGCCACCGGGCGTACCAACCGGGTCGGGCGGGGACGATCTCGACTATCCGCTTCATCACGACCTTCCCTTCCGCCGTGCCTCGGAAGATCTCCGGTCCACCGCGATCGTCGGCCCCGCCCGGGTGACGGGACCTCACCCCGGCCGAATGAAGCCTCGTCGACGTCGGCGACGGCACACTGCCCGCGCCGACCCGATCGTTTCGCCCCGCGGCGGCCGGGAAGGCCATCGACGAAGTCAGGAAACACCAGCGGAAGCGAGGTGCGCACCATGCGTAAGCAGATGGAGGGCGACAACCAGCGCCGCCGGGCGCTGGCCCGCCAGGCCCGGGAACGCGGCATGCGGGCCGCCGACACCGGCGCCAGCCTGAGCGCGTCCAAGCAACTCACCCACCTCGACCAGAACAAGCGGGCCGGCCCCGCGCCGGCCGGTGGCCGCCACAAACCGGACACCACGCGCGGCGGTCCCGCTCCCCCGGCGGCCGGTTCCCCGCAGGCCCCCCGGCCCCGCCCGGAGCCGGGTGCGCAGGCACCGGGGGTCATCACGATGGGCTACCGCGACCTGGTCGAGGACGTCGTTCGCCGCGCCGGGGTCGATTTTCGCACCGCCAAGGTCGGGGTCGAGTCGACGGTGCTCGTGCTGGCCTGGGCCCTGGAGGCCGGCGAACGCCGCCGTCTGCTGGAGGCAGTGCCCGCCTCCCTGCACGATGTGGTCCCGGTGGACGGCATCGAACGGCACCAGGACCTGAGCGGCTTCCTGTCCGAGGTGGGTCGGATCAGCGGTCGAAGCCCGGAACAGGCGCGCTATCAGGCCGAGGCGACCCTCGCCGCGCTCGCCGAGCACGACGGTGACCTGATCGAGTCGCTGCACGTACCGGATGAGCTGCGACAGCTGCTCGACCGGCCGCCGGCCGGCGGCGGCGTGGTCGGCCCGGTCAGCGCGCTGCCGCCGTTGTCGGCGGCCGAGCTACGTACGGCCCTGGCCGACCTGCCCTACTGGTCCGGTGACCGCACCGCGCTGTCCCGGACCCTGGAGTTGCCGCCGGGCAACCTGGACCGGGTGTTGGACCGGCTCGATCTCCTTCGCCAGCAGACCGGCCGCGGACCACGGATCGGCCGCGCCGACCCGGCGACCGCCGTGCTGACCGTGACCTCCGGCAACGCCGGGGCGGTGACCGCGATGGACATCGACCTGGCACACACGGTCGATGACGCCATCGACGAGGCGGGGGCCGGAATGGCCGCCGGCTGAGCCGTCGGAGATCAGCTGTGCGGTCGTGGGTGCACCCACGACCGCACGGCCGTACCAGCCGGTGGGTCTGAGGTCAGCGGACCCGCACCGGCATCTCGGGCGACGAACTCTCCAGCGGTACGGCGGTGGCGGAGATCAGTCCGAGCTGTGCCGCCGACCGGGGCAGCGCGGCGTCGAGGAACCAGTCCGCGCTCACCCTGGCCCGGTTGCCGGGCATCGCGAGCAGGTGGTAGCCACGGGTGACCGCCTTGGCGGGCAGGCCCGACAGTGGCACCTTCAACGGATTCGCCGCGGCCTGCTTGCCGCCCAGGTCGACCACCCAACCGAGATCGTGGTGCTTGTACGGCCGACGGCGTCCCTGTCCGTACGAGGCGGCGATGTTGTGCGCGGCCAGTTTGCCCTGCCGCTGCGCGTGCTGGGCGGTCATCGTGCAGATCTCACCGGGCCGAGTCAGATCGGGCACCGCGGCGGCGTCGCCGCAGGCGTAGACCTCGGGGAACCCGGGGACGTTGAGGTACTCGTCGACGACCAACCGCCCCTTCTCGGTCCGCAGGCCCAGTTCCGCCACGAACGGGTCGGGGCGTACGCCGACGCACCAGACCAGCGAACAGGTGGGCACGTACTCGCCGTCGGTCAGCTTGACCCCGTCGGAGGTGGCGACCGCCACCGAGGTACCCATCCGAACGTCGACCCCGCGTCGTCGCAGGACCTTGTCGGCGGTGACCGACATCCGTCGGTCCAGCTCCGGCAGCACGCGGGGGGCGACGTCCAGCAGCATCCACCGCGGTCGGATCTTGAGCCGGGGGTGCTGGGCGGCCAGTTCGTCGGTGAACAAGATGCCGTGCGCGGCCACCTCGGTACCGGTGTATCCGGCACCCACCACCACGAACGTGGCGCGTGCCTGCTGCTCCGCCGGGTCCTCTGCCTGCTCGGCCAGTTCGATCTGCCGGACCACGTGATCGTGCAGGTAGAGCGCCTCGGGCAGGCCGCGGAAGCCGTGGGCGTACTCGGTCACGCCGGGAATGGGCAGCAGCTTGTTCACGCTGCCGACGGCCAGGACCAACCGGTCGTACGCCAGCCGGTTGCGGTCGCCCTCCGGCTGGGTGAAGCCGACCCACCGGTTCTGCAGGTCGACGCTGTCGGCCTCGCCGATCACCACCCGTACGCCGTCCAGGGTGCCGGACAGCGGCACCGCGATCCGGCCCGGCTCCACCACCCCCGCCGCCACCTCCGGCAGCAGCGGGAGATACAGGAAGTAATCCGTCGAGTTCAGCACGACGATCTCGGCTCGGCCGCGGGCCAACCGGCTCAACGTCTTCGCCGCGTGGTACCCGGCGAACCCGGCCCCCACGATCACCACACGAGGCTTCGTCATTTCGGCCCGGTTCCCGTCATGAGCGCCGGCAAACTTCACCCACCCCGCCGATCGAGCACTTCTCGTCGGGACAGACCGGCACCAAGGGGAGATATTGGCGACCGAAAGTGCACGATCGCGGGGGTTCTAGCGTGGTTGGTCGGGTGGCATCGGGAACTGGAGGAAGGTGGTGCCGCGCAGGTCGAGCCAGGCGCGGTCGGGGGCGCGGACCAGCCGCACCATCACCTCGACGCAGGTGGGGCAGCGGCCCACCAGGCCGGGAGCGTGCGAGTAGACCCGCAGCCCGGCCATCGGACCGGTGGTGCCGCAGTGGGCGCACCGGGCGGTGGCGCTGCTCAGGTCGACCGCGAACACCTCCCCCATCGGACCGTCGAGCATGTTGCCGTCCACGTAGGGCAGCGCGGTCATCCGCGGTCTCCTCTCAACCGGTCGGGCCGAAACGTTCGGTGCGTACCCGCCGCGCCGGGTGGCCCAGCCCGACGAGCAGATCGGAGACGGCCTCCACGAAACCTGTGGGCCCGCAGACGTACACCAGCGGCTCCAGCTCCGGTGGCCAGCCGTGGGTGTTGACGTCGGCGAGGCCGAGCCGGTGCGGTTCGCCGCGCCAGCCGTCGGGCGCCTGCCGGGTGTACACGTAGGCCACGTCGAGGCCGGCGTCGTCGCGTACCCGGCGCCGTAGCTCGTCGGCGTAGAAGCCGTCGTCGGGGGTGCGGACGGAGTAGATCAGCCGGAACGGGGCCCGGCTTCCGGCCGCCCGCCGGGCTCTGATCATGGCCATCAACGGCACCACCCCCGATCCCCCGGCGATGAGGAGCACCGGTTCGGTCTGCTGTGGCCGCCAGACGAACCAGCCGCCGATCGGGCCGCGCACCTCGACCGGGTCACCCTCGCGGTAGGCGTCAACCAGGAACGGCGACACCTCGCCGTCGGACACACGCTGGACGGACACCTCGATCCGGTCACCGTCGGCGGGGGCCGCCAGCGAGTACGACCGGGCGGCCTGGTACCCGTCCGGCGCGGTCAGCCGGATGTCGACATGCTGGCCGGGCAGGTGGGCCGGCCAGCCCGGCACCTCCAGCACCAGGGTCCGCGCGGAGGGCGTCTCGACCCGGTGCTCCACCAACCGGGCCGCCCGCCAGCTCATCCGGCCGCTCAATCGCCCTGGTACCGCTGCTCACGCCACGGGTCGCCGTAGTCGTGGTAGCCGGCGGTCTCCCAGAAACCCGGGGTGTCCTCGACGGTGAGGTGGATGCCCCGCACCCACTTGGCGGACTTCCAGAAGTAGAGATGGGGAACGATCAGCCGCGCCGGCCCGCCGTGCTCGGCCGGCAGGTCGTCGCCGTCGTAGGTGTGCACCAGCCAGGCCTGCCCGTCGCGCAGGTCCTCCAGCGGAAGGTTCGTGGTGTAGCCACCGTAGGAGTGGGCCAGGGCGTAGTCGGCGGCGGTGTCCACGCCGTCGAGCAGGGTGTCCAGCGAGACGCCGCGCCAGCTGGTGCCGAGCTTGGACCACCTGGTGACGCAGTGGATGTCGACGGTCGGCGTCTCCTGCGGCAGCGCCATCATCTCGTCCCAGCTCCACCGGTACTCCGTACCGGTCTCGGTGCTGATCACGAACTCCCACTGGTCCCGCGGCACCCGCGGGGTCGGGCCGGCGGAGAGCACGGGAAAGTCCGGCGTCAGGTACTGGCCGGGAGGCAGATCCGGCGCCTCGGCGCGGGGTCGGCCCTGGAAGCCCGGTGTGACGATGCCCACCGCTCAGTCCTACCACGCCCCGCGCCACGACGGACGCGTTCGCCCGGCCAGGGTTGGTAGTCGCCCGGACCGACGCCGGTCACTTCCGCTCGGTGACGACTTCCTTGGAGCCCGGCACCACGTTACGGGTCGCCCGCAGGCTGGTGAAGGTGACCACGGCCAGCACCACGACAATGACGCCGAGGGAGATCTCGGTGGGAATCACCGGCACGCCCTCCCAGATGCCGTGCGCCCAGTGCAGGCCGAGCTTGACCCCGATGAAGGCCAGGATGATCGCCAGGCCGTAGGTGAGGTGGACCAGGCGGCTCAGCGCCGCGTGCAGCACGAAGTAGAGCGCCCGCAGGCCGAGCAGGGCGAAGGCGTTGGTGGCGAAGACCAGGTACGGGTCCTCGGTGATGCCGTACACGGCCGGCACCGAGTCGACGGCGAAGACCACGTCGGTGGCGAGCACCGCCACCACCACCAGTGCGAGCGGGGTGAGGGCCCGGCGCCCGTCGACCCGCACCGTCATCTTGGTGCCGTGGTACTCGTGGACCACCGGCATGAAGCGGCGTAGCAGACGCACCGAACGCATGGTCCCGATGTCCACCGACTGCTCGTGCCCGGTGAACGCGTCGCGGAGCAGCTTCGCCGCGGTGAACAACAGGATCAGCGCGAAGATCAGGAAAGCGAAGTCCAGGGTCTGCAGGGCGGCGGCGCCGAGGGCGATGAAGATGCCGCGCAGCACCAATGCGCCGGTGATGCCGAACAGCAGCACCCGCTGGGCAAGCACGGTCGGCACCGCGAAGGCCGCCAGCAGCAGCATGAACACGAAGAGGTTGTCCACCGACAGTGACTTCTCGACGAGGTAGCCGGCGAGATAGTCGATGCCCTCCTGCCGTCCGTACTGGGACCAGACCCAGGCGCCGAAGGCCAGTGGCAGGGCTATGTAGAAGGCAGACCAGCCCAGCGCTTCCTTGAGTGACACCTCGTGCGGGCGACGCGTCACCACGAAGTCCAGCACCAGCAGGGCGAGCACGCCAAGTATGGTGATCGCCCACAGCGAGGGCGTACCGATGGTCTGCAGGTCCGCCGCGACAGACAATTCGGACATGGGGCCTCCTCGAACACCGTGTCATGTTCGAGGTCTCCTTCACCCACGTTTCGTGGGCAACCACCCGAGGCGCGCTCCGGGCGCGCCGTACTGACCGGCATGGTTCGTGGGAAGTACTCCCCTCGTGCTGACAAGGTTAGGACAGCCGAATTCCGCCCGCCAGGCGGGGCGTTGTCGGACCCGGTGGCTTCGCTCACGGCCGGCGACCCGGCCGATCCCGAGGTGAGCGCCTATCGTGACCCGGTGACCGCAGACCTGGCGACCGGCCCGCTGGCCGGCGTACGAGTGGTGGAACTGGCCGGGATCGGCCCCGGCCCGTTCGCCGCCATGATGCTGGCCGACCTCGGCGCCGACGTGATCCGGGTCGACCGGGTCACCGAGGTGGACACCACGGCCTTCGGCACCGCGCACCCCGATCTGCTCAACCGGGGACGCCGCTCGATCGCGGTCGACCTGAAGTCCGCCGACGGACGCGAGGTGGTGCTGGCACTGGTCCGCCACGCGAACGCCCTCATCGAGGGGTTCCGGCCCGGCGTCACCGAGCGGCTCGGTGTGGGCCCGGCCGACTGCCACGCGGTCAACCCGGCCCTGGTCTACGGCCGGATGACCGGGTGGGGCCAGGACGGCCCGAACGCCCCGTACGCCGGGCACGACATCGACTACCTCGCGCTGACCGGTGCGTTACACGGCATCGGACGGGCCGGAGAGCCTCCGGTACCACCGATGAACCTGCTCGGCGACTTCGGCGGCGGCGGCATGATGCTCGCCCTGGGTGTCGTCTCCGCGCTGTACGCGGTGCGCGGGGGCGCCACCGGTCAGGTGGTCGACGCGGCCATCGTGGACGGCGTCGCCGTGCTCAGCACCCAGATCCACGCTCTGCACCAGCTCGGCATGTGGCGCAACCCGCGCGGGGTCAACCTGCTCGACGGCGGTGCCCCCTTCTACGACACCTACGAGTGCGCCGACGGTCGATACCTCGCCGTCGGCGCACTGGAACCACGCTTCTACGACGAACTGGTCCGGCTCACCGGCTTCCCGCTCCCGCCGGACGAGCCGATCGACCGGACCGACCCGGCGAACTGGCCGGCGTTGCGGGCCGCCTGGGCGCGCCTGTTCCGCACCCGTACCCGCGACGAGTGGGCGACGCTGCTCACCGCCTCCGATGCCTGCGCCGCGCCGGTACTGGACTGGCAGGAGGCACCGGAGCACCCGCACCTGGCGGCCCGGGAGACGTTCCTGCTTCGCGACGGGGTCGTCCAGCCGGCTCCGGCACCCCGGTTCTCCGCCACCCCGGCCGCGATCCGCCGGCCGCCGCCCTGGCCGGGCGAGCACACCGACGAGATTCTCGGCGAGGCCGGCTTCGACCGGGACCGGATCAGCCGGCTGCGCGCCGACGGAACGATCGGCTGAGTTCGGACTGTGCACGTGGCCGGCGCCCACGACCCAGGTGCGACCGCCGCTGGGCCGGAATGCGGCAGCCCGCTCAGTGGCGCCGCAGCGTCGCGCCGGGCGCCAGGGCGGGCTCGACCATGTCGCGGTAGTCGCGGGGCAGTTGGACCACCAGTTCGTCGAACTCACCGCCGGTAACCGCCTCCCGGAGCGTCGTGAAGACCGCGCGGGCCGCGTCCCGGGCGGCCGGCTCCGCCACCCCGGCGCGGACGGCGACCCGGGCGACGAACTCGGCGGCGCCGAACCGCTCCGCCGCCTCGATGTCCGGTGTCGGGCGCATCGGCAGCCGCAGCGGGGCGGGCAGCTGCATGGCCAGGTCCAGCACCTCGCCACCGGTCAGCCGCTCGGCCAGCGTCTCCAGCGTCGCTCGGATCAGTTCCGCCGCCCGTGACGACGAGGTAGCGGTGCGCTGGGCGACCTGGTCGACGAACGTGTCGTAGTTCATCGCGTACCCCCTCCGGCCGGCGCTTACCCATCCGCCCGGCGCGGAAACGGCGACCGCTTTTCGTCGGACTCGGCGCGTGAGCGGCCCCGGGTCGGGTATCCGCGCCCGGTCGTGGCCGGATCGAAGCCCGGGAGGAGCCGACACCATGGCGAGTTACACCGACGTCCTGCAGTACCTGTCCAGCCTGGATTACCCCGCCGGGAAGGACGAGGTGGTAAGCGAGGCCGAGCGGGAAGGCGCGCCGCCGGACGTGCTGCAGGCCCTGCGCGCCCTGCCTCCGGTGGATTACGCCAACGGCAACCAGGTGGCGCGGTCGGCCGGCATCGACGCGGCTCCCGAGATCACCGACGCGCAGCGCGGCGCGCAGGGACGTGACAAACGGCACCAACGGGTGTCACAGCACCTGCGCAGCATCTAGAGCACCCGGGCTGGCCCGCCGGCAACCGGGCCGGCTGTCTACCCGCCCGTAGACAGGGGGGCGCCCCGGCCGCGAACCGCTGCCGGGGGCGCCCCTGCGTAACCGCCTGCCCTGGCGACGGTGCGCCCGAACCGGGTCGCGGCCACCAGGCGGCCGACAGCCACCCGAACCGGGTGGCTGCGTGTTACTGCGATCAGCTTACCGCACGCCATCAGCCGAACGGACAGTGGGTGCCGACAAAGGGCCTCATCCCGTCAGCTCGGCATATCGCCCCTCCAGGTCGACCCGGGCGAGCGCACCGACCAGCCAGGCGAGCTGCTCCGACTCGCGGCCACCGGCCAACCCGGCGAGATCCTCGGCGGAGCGGCCCAACCCGAGTCGCCGCGCCGCCGTCAGCGCCCGCCGGTCGGCCACCGGCGCAACCTCGCCCCACAGCGCCTGCACCTCGCGCAGGAACAGGTCCGCGACCTGGTCGTCCACCCCCGGAAGGGCGGTGAGCAGTGCCCGCTCACGGGTCGGGTCGCGGCGCGCCGCCGAGCGCAGCCGCCGCAGGTCACCCCGGTACCGTTCGACGACCGTCCGGGCCAGCTCGCCCAGCAGGTCGGCCAACGCGTCGACGTCACCGCGCTGGCCGCTGTCGCGCAGCGCCCTGACCCGGTCGGAGTGTGACGAACCGGACAGCCTGGCAGCGCTGTCCCAGCCCGCGTCGGGCAACGCGTGCGCGCCGTCGAGGGCGCGCCGGAAATCTCCCCGACGGGCGAGCAGCACCGCCAGGCAGAGCACCTGGAACAGGCTGGACGGGTTGTTGGTGACCCGGAAGCCGTACTGCTCGGCGAAACCCCGGCCACTGCCGGCGAGCCGTCGCGCCAACCGCTTCTTGTCCTCGATCGTGGAAACCGTGGTGGGCATGAGCGGCTGTTACCCGCGCCCAGGGTGAGTAGGCCGGGTTTCCGGGCTGCCTGGGCACAGACCTCAGTTGCGGTCCAACGTCAGTACGCGCACCCCTGAGTCCAGAACGGCGGCGTCCACGTGGGTGAACAAGGTGGGCGGGAAGGGACCGGCGAACATCGGGACGGTACCGATCACGGAGGGGTGCTGCTTGGTGTTGATCGTCGGTTGATTCCGGGCCGGCCCCGGGGTCACCGGGTGCCCAGCAGCCGCGCCAGGTCGCCTTCCAGCTCGGCGCGGCTGCGTTGCTGCCCCTCGATCGCGGTGAGTTCGGCGAGGAGCAGGCCGTCGAGGAGGGCGAGTGCGGAGTCGGCAACCTCCCGTGGGCGCGCCACGCCCTGCTCGCTGAGTCGCTGCTCGATGGCACCACGCACCCGGTGGGTGCCGGCCGCCAGGAACGCGCGCAGTTCGGGACGGCGTACGGATTCGAGTACGAGCTCGTATCGGGCGAGGAGCCGGTCCCGGTCGGTGGCGAGCAACTGGTCGGCCACGCGCGCGAGGTCTGCCGCGAGCGTCCCGGCGGCTGCGGGTGCGAGGGCCGCCTCGTCCAGCTCGGCCAGCCGGTCGACGGCCGCCCGGAGCAGGTCCGCCCGGGTGCGGAAGTAGTAGGAGGTCGAGCCGATCGGAAGCCCCGCCTCCTTGTCGACGGCCCGGTGGGTGAGTCCACGTCCACCGGCCCTGGCCAGCGTGGTGATCGCCGCGTCCGCGATCACCGTCCGACGTTCGGTCGCCATGGGCCCCCTCCCTGCTCTACAGGTGTAGAGTAGCATTCCTCGACACCTGTAGAGGAGGAGTCCATGCCGAACGACTACGTGGTGCACGTCCTCGTACTCGGCCTGGCCACCACGGCAGCGTTCAGCCCACCCACGCGACCACGGCGACTGGCGCGGGCCGCCTTCCTGGCCGGGATGGTCGTGAACGAGGTGCCCCACCTGGTGCTGACGCTGCTCGCGGTCTCGACCGCCGCGGCGATCTGGAGCGGGGACCTGCGCCGCGACGTGTTGTCGGGCGTCCTGCTGGCCGGCGCGGCCGCTACCGCGGTGATGCTTGTCGCGTTGACCCGCCGAGCCATCCGTTCGGGATCCGTCGCTGGTGCCGCGCTGCGAGCGGCCGGCATCGACCGCGCGCCGGCGCGGCGAAGCCGGTGGCGCACGGCCCTCACTCCGCTTCCGTTGCGACCACGCTCCGTGCAGCGGCTGCGCAACCTGCGCTACGGCGATCACCGGCGCCAGCGCCTCGACGTGCTGCGGCGCCGGGACCGACCCACGGGTGGCCCGCTGCTGGTCTACTTCCACGGCGGCGGCTACTTCTCGGGCAGCAAGAACTGGGAGGGGCGCGGCCTGCTGCACCACCTCGCCGCGCGCGGATGGGTGTGCGTGAGCGCGACGTACCGGCTCCGCCCCGGGGCCGGCTTCGAGGAGCACCTGGCCGACGCGGACACCGCGGTTGCCTGGGCAAGGACGCACGCCGCGGAGTACGGCGCGGACGCGTCGACGATCGTGCTGGCGGGCAGCTCCGCAGGCGCCCACCTGACCTCCCTGTACGCGCTACGCGCGGCCCCGGCCGAGCGCCCTGCCGCGGCGGTCTGCCTCTACGGCTACTACGGCCGCTACTACGGCCGCAGCGCCCCGGAGACTGTCGCGTCGACCCCGTTCGCACTGCCGGCAGCCGACGCACCGGCCTTCCTGATCGCGCACGGAAGCCTCGACAACTACACCTCCCCCGCCACGGCGCGCGAACTGGCGGACAAGCTGCGGGCCGAGTCGTCGCAACCGGTGGTCCACGTCGAACTGCCCGGCGGCCAGCACGCGTTCGACCTCGTCTCCTCCTGGCGGCTGACCGCTGTCATCGACACCCTGGACGCAATGCTGGCCGACATCGGCGTGGGCGCGGGACGTCAGCTGGAGGCGTCGTGAAGGTGCTGATCGCCGGAGGGCTGCTCGACCCCTTGGTGCGCGACCTGGATCATCCCGCCTGACCTGCCAGCAATTCACTTGTGAAAGCCGCCGGAACGGTCGCGGGCCTTGAGCCGGACGGTGGGCAGGGCCGGTGCGGGCAGCGGCGGATCCGGGTCGTCGGCGACGACCCCGAACCGCCGCCCGGCCATCCAGTCCTCCCGGGCGGCGACGATCTCGTCGTGGTCCCGACCGACGAAGTTCCACCACATCACCAACGGCTCCTCGAACGGTGTGCCACCGAGCAGCATCAACCGGCTACCCGGCTCACCATGCAGGCGCAGCACGTCCCGCCCGGCGCCGAGCCAGAGCAGCGCCCCGGGCGCCAGCGGCTGGCCGTCGACCTCGCCGGCACCGTCGAGGACCAGCAGCGCGTACTCGAAGTCACGCCGCAGCGGCAGCTCGGCCGGTGTCGGTCCGGCCAGTTCCAGTTGCGCGCCGAGCAGCGGGGTGTGCACCCGGGCCGGCGAGCGTTCCCCGGCGAGTTCCCCGACCAGCAGGGTGACGTCGAGGTCCCCGTCCTGCCACCGGGGTAGCTCGGCGTGGTGGGCGAAGTCGGCCGCGCCGGCTCGCGCCTCGTCCGGCAACGCCACCCACAGCTGCACCCCGTGCATCAGGGGCGGATGCTGCGCCGGTGAGCGTTCGGAGTGGGCGATGCCGTGGCCCGAGGTCATCACGTTGAGTTGGCCGGGGCGGATCGGCTGCTGGTTACCGAGGCTGTCGCGGTGCAGGATCTCGCCATCGAGCAGCCAGGACACGGTCTGCAGGCCGGTGTGCGGATGCGGCGGCACCTCCATGCCGGGCCGTCGGGCCACATCGTCGGGGCCGAAATGGTCGACGAAGCACCACGCCCCGACCAACCGGCGGGTGCGCTGCGGCAGCAGCCGGCGCACCGTGGTGTAGCGGCCCAGCGGCACATCGTGGCCGGGCAGCAGCACGCTGCCCGGATCGACCGTCGCCACACCGGGCGGACGGGTCTCGGCTGGCATCGCCTCGGCACGCTCCACGGTTCGACTCTACGCCCGCCCCGGTCGCCCGCCCGCTCGTCAGCGAGCGGGTGCTCCCGCGAGAGGGTTCAGCCGCCGCGTACCGTCACCACGTTGGCACCGGCCACCAGGTCCAGGAAGATCCGATTGGCGGCCCGGTCCCAGCCCGGCGAGCCGAGCACCGTGCCCGGTGCGAGGCCGTCGCGGCGCTCGCCGTACACCTCGACGGCACCGGCACCGGAGCCCGCCCGGACGCGCACCGGCACGCCGTCGGTGACGGTGACGTCGAACTGGTTGACCCCACCGGTTACCCGCACCACGAGCAGCCCGTCGACGCGGGGCAACCGGAGGTCGGTCCGGGTCGCGCCACCCACCAGCTCCAGTCCGGACAGCCGGGCGGCGCTCAGGTCCATCCGTCGCTCGGCAGCCCCACCGGTTAGTCGCAGATCCCAGGACACCCGGGCGTTCAGCAGCACCTCGACCGTGCCCGGCTGCTCGCCGATCCGCTCGATCCGCAGCGACACCCGGTCGCCAACCAGCTCAGGACGTGCGCGCGAGCCGGACGCGGCAGGGCTGACCACGCGGTACAGTTCCTCACCCAGCTCCGTGACCCGCACATCGACGCGGTCCACTCCGTCGACCAGCTCGAAGCTGGCCCGCCGTCGGTCGTTCAACGGCGCGGTCCGCACCTCCTCGGGGCTCTCCTTCGCGGCCCGGGCGGCACCGCCCAGTCCGCTGGCGTCGTCCGGCGCGGCGGTCGCGCTGGCCACCGAGTCCGTTCCGCCGGAGAAGACCCGGCCGAGCCGGTGCGGGTCGGAGAGGATCACCACGACGGCGACCGCCCCGAGGCCCAGCACCAGCACCGCGGCGGCGACCAGCAGCCGGGCAGCCGGGGACCAGATCGGTCGGTCCGGTACTGGTTCCCCGGTGCCGCTGGGCGTCGCCGGTGACACCTCGACCTCGATCAGCGGCACCGGGGCTGACCCGGGTCGTGTTCGATCCTGTCCGTCCTGCACCGATCCGGCCATCGGTCTCCCCTTCCACGGTCCCCTACCGAGGGGTACGCGCCAGAAGGCGGGACGGATCAGTCGACCGGGCGCCGAACCCGTGCCTGAGCTGGTCCCCGACCGTCGATGAACCGGACGGCGGTGACGAACCGTATCCGAGGACGGTCGGCGCGACGCCGCCGAGGTCCGGCAACGGCGCCGGGCCTGAACCGGAAGGGACGTGTCGGTGATGCCGGAGACGGTCGAGTCGGTGTTCGCCAGTGTGGTCGCCCGCAACCCGGGTGAGCCCGAGTTCCACCAGGCCGTACGGGAGGTGTTGGAGAGCATCGGGCCGGCCCTGGCCCGACACCCGGAGTACGCGCAGGCCCGGATCATCGAGCGGATCTGCGAGCCGGAACGGCAGATCATCTTCCGGGTGCCCTGGGAGGACGACCGGGGTCGGATCCGGGTGAACCGGGGCTTCCGGGTCGAGTTCAACAGCGCCCTCGGCCCGTTCAAGGGTGGGCTGCGCTTCCATCCCTCGGTGTACCTGGGCATCGTCAAGTTCCTCGGCTTCGAGCAGGTCTTCAAGAACGCGCTGACCGGGCTGCCGATCGGCGCCGGCAAGGGCGGCGCGGACTTCGATCCCAAGGGGTGCTCGGACCGCGAGGTGATGCGGTTCTGCCAGAGCTTCATGACCGAACTGCACCGGCACATCGGGGCGCAGACGGACGTGCCGGCCGGTGACATCGGGGGTGGGCGGCCGGGAGATCGGTTACCTGTTCGGCCAGTACAAGCGAATCACCAACCGGTACGAGTCGGGTGTGCTGACCGGCAAGGGCCTGTCGTACGGCGGCGCGCAGGCGCATACCGAGGCCACCGGATACGGCGCGGTGTTCTTCGCCGAGGAGATGCTGCGGCAGACCGGGGACGGCCTGGACGGCAAACGGGTGGTGGTCTCCGGCTCCGGCAACGTGGCCATCCACGCCATCGAGAAGGTCCACCAGCTCGGCGGGACGGTGGTCGCCTGCTCCGACTCCACCGGCTACCTGCTCGACGAGAAGGGCGTCGACCTCGACGTGTTGCGGGAGCTGAAGGAGCGGCGGCGCGGCCGGCTGGCGGACTACGTGCTGGACGTGCCGCACGCGGTGAGCGTCGCCGACCGTACCCCCTGGGAGGTGCCGTGCGACCTGGCCCTGCCCTGCGCGACGCAGAACGAGATCGGCGGCGCGGAGGCCGCCCAACTGGTCGCGGGCGGCTGCGCCGTGGTGGTGGAGGGGGCGAACATGCCGACCACACCCGAGGCGGTACGCATCCTCGGTCGGGCCGGCGTGCGGTTCGCGCCCGGCAAGGCGGCCAACGCCGGTGGCGTGGCGGTCAGCGCCCTGGAGATGCAGCAGAACGCCAGCCGGGAGTCGTGGACCTTCGCGGAGTCGGAGCAGCGGTTACGGGAGACCATCCGGGACGTCCACGCCCGGTGCTGGGCGACGGCGGAGGAGTACGGCCTGCCGGGCGACTACGTGGCCGGGGCGAACATCAACGGGTTCCGCCGGGGCGCCGAGGCGATGCTGGCGCACGGTGTGGTCTAGGGCGGGGCAGACAGGTACCGGTGCCCGTCGGAGGGAGCGGCGGGCACCGGGTACCTTCGTTCTCCGGGCCCTGCCCGGAATCGTGGATCAGTTCGCGCCACCCGCACCGAAGCGGTTGCGCCGCCGCCAGGCCACCGTGCCGAGCAGCAGGACGGCCCCGGCGGCGACGAGCCCGCCGCCGACCTTCATCGGCGTGTCCAGGCTGCTGCCGGTGACCGGCAGGTGCGGCTTCTTCTTGTGCAGCACCCGCAGCTGGCTCGAGGCGGTACGCCCGGACTCCCGCCCGGTCGAGGTGAAGGTGAGCAGGCCGGTCACCGACGGCGTGTACCGCCGGGTGAAGACCCCTTCGGAGTTGGTTCGGGCGGTGAAGCTCAACGGCGCGCTGGCTTGGAAGGCCACCGGCGTCATGGCGACGGCGCTGCCGTCGCTGCGCCGTGCCGTACCGGCGGCCGGCGCGGCCAGCGGCGTCACCGAGACGACGATGTCCACCGTCTCGTTCGGCCCGAAGTTGCGGCCGCTCAGGATCACCGTCTCACCGAGGAAGATGGTGGGTCGGTTCACCGTCAGCGACGCCAGCACCGGCGGATAGGGCGGTGGCTGGGGCGAATCGGTGACTGTTGGCGACGGCTGCGGCTGCGGTTGCGCCGCCCCCGCCGCAGCCGGCACGGCCACCACGGCCAGACCGACCGTGAGCGCCATGATGATGCGGGATAGCCGCATGGTTCGTTCCCTCCTACTGAGAACAGCTTGGTGCGGTAACAACATGGGTGGTCCATAGGGTGGCGGTCGGGGTCAGCCACAGCTCGGCCGTACCGCTCTCCGTCTTGCCGGTCAGCATCGCGACCTCCAACGTGCGGGTCCCGCCCGGTCCGATCTCGACGTTCACGGTGGCGACCTGCCGCCGCCGCTCGGTGCCGTTGCCCACCGAGGTCTCGGCACCGTCGATCCGGGTGTCGAGCACCGCCCCGCCGGTCGGGCCGTACACCGACACGAGCGTCCGGACGGTGTACGGGTCGCCGGCCCGGCCGAGGCCGAGAACCGACTCGCTGAGCCCCGAGGCCGGTGCGGTGGACCGGAGCGTCACCCGAAGGCTCAGCTCACGGCGGCCGTCGGCGTGGCAGTCGCCTACCGTCAGGTCGGCGGTCTGCCGCAGGTAGTAGCCGAGCTTCGCGCCGCTGCCGTCGTTGAGGAACACGCCGACCGTCGGCACGGTGTCCTGTTCCGGAAGCGTCCCGGCCATCCGGCTGTCGCCGAATGTCCGCTGTTCCTCCGGTCGGGCACTCCAGAACAGTATCCGACGTTCCTGTATAGAGCGGTTGAATACGGACAACAACCCATTCGGGTGGATGTTCCGTGCAAAAAGCGTGTCGAAGACGGTGGCCGCAGCGCCCGCGAAGAAGTTGTCCTGTTCACTCGGATCCATCCGCTGGTAGGTGTCGCTGAGCAGGGTGCGGACCGCGTTCTCGGCGCTCAACGCCACCCCGCCCGGCACCCGCACCGGCCCGGTGGCCTTCAGCAGGTACGACAGCACCACCGGGTCGACGGCCAGGACGCCGTCCACCTGCTCCCCGCTGTGCCGCCGGTACATCTCCCGGTAGAGCGCGGCCGCGGTCGGAAAGTGCGGGCTGAGGTTGACGTCCGCCGGATAGATGCCGGGCAGCTCCCCCCACAGGGCACGCACCTCGGCGGGGACCTTCACGGGCTGCACGAACCGACCGAGGCTTGAACTGCTGCCCTGGGCACCCATCTTGACCCGGCCCTTGTTCGCCTCGATGACCGCGTACGCGCCGAACATGCCGCCGGTCGCGCGCAGCTCCGCGGAGTTCTGCGAAACCAGCAGGTACCGTCGCGGTCCGTCCACCCCCAGCAACGGCGGCAACAGGCGGCTCGCCCGGTCCGCCGCCGAGGTCATCGCGGCCAACCGGTCGATCTCGCCACGCAGCTCCGCCAGGGCGCGCCGGACCTGCCCGACCAGCCGGTCACCGGAGACCTCGGCCAACTCCGTGCGGGTCCGCTGCACCGTGGCGTGCACCGCGACCAGATCGTCGGTGACGGTACGCAGGCCGTTGAGGTCCAGCCGACCCTCCTGAGGGACCAGCCCGCCGAGGTCCACGCGGAGCAGCGCCGGGAACGCCTGGCGGGCCAGGTCGTCGATGGCGATGGCGATCTGCCGGACCGCGGTGAGGTTCGCCCCGGCAACCGGAGCCTGTCGGCCGAGCCACCATCCGGGGTCCCCGGTGGCCCGCCGCGCCGCGCCGGACTGCTCCTGCAACGCGGCGAGGGTCCGCTGGGCGCGTGCGGTGTCGCCACCGACCAGATGGGCGCTCAGTTCACCGGCCAGGCCGGCGGCGTTGACCAGGTGAGCCCGCGCCTGCCAGCCGCGGAGACCAACCCAGCCGCTGAGACCCAGCACCAACGAACCGACCACCAACGTGGTCAGCAGGATGCGACGCAGTCGGGCGCGCCGACGGCGGCGGGACCGGCTACGCCGCCGTCGAGGGCTCTCGCTCTCCGACACATCACACCTCTTTCCGAAAACGGACAGAAGACCACATTGTTCTTAACACCTAACGACTAATTGAGTGCGTTAATGACGGGATCAGGCGTTACGAGAGGCCCGCTCGGCTTTCGGCATCACGCCTGGTTCCGATGGCCGCCGCCTCGCGCAGCAACTCCTCGATCCGGTCGACGCCCGACGGCAGCGACATCTCCCGGAGGTACGCGTCCCGACCGCGCCGGCCCATTTCGGCCCGCGCCGGCGGCGGGATCTGCGCCGCCAGCCAGAGCCGGTCCGCCAGGCTGGCCCAGTCCTCCGGCGGGCAGGACAGCCCCGCCCGGGCCCGTTCGACCAGGGTCGCGGTGTCGCCGCCGGCCGAGGCGACCACCGGTGCGCCGCAGGACAGGGCCGCCTGGAGCTTGTCCGGCACGCTGCTGCGCAACTCCGGCAGGTCGCGCACCATCACCAACTGGTAGTCGGCGGCGGCGTACAGCTCAGGCATGTCCAACGGGGAGCGCCGGTCCACGAACCGGACGTTGTCGGCCCGCAGGTCGGCGGCGAGGCCCCGCACCCGCCGCTCGTCGGAGCCCGAGCCGACCAGGACCAGGTCAACGGTCTCGCCCAGGGCCGCCGCCGCGCGTACCGCCGTGTCCAGTCCCTGCCGTGCGCCGATGGTGCCGGCGTGCATCACGATGCACCGCTCGTCCCGGCGGACCAGCCGCCGGGCGGCCGGACTGGCCGACACCGGACGGAAGATCCGCTCGTCGGTCCAGTTGAGCACCACCCGGACCCGCGCCTGGTCGATCCCGTCCGCCACCACCGCCCCCCGCAGCGAGGGCGTGGTGACCGCGACCCGGCTGGCGGCGCGGTAGGTCCGGAGCGTGGCCGCCCGCACCCGTGCCGCCCACCGGCCGTCGTCGACGGCTTCGGGGACCTGTTCAGTCCAGACGTCCGGCACGTGCAGCACCAGCGGCACCGGGCCGAGCAGGCGTAGCAGGGCCGCCGAGGCGAACGCGGCGGCCGGCGGCTGATGCACGTACAGCACGTCCACACCGGCCAGGAAGCGGCGACCCACAAGCGCCGCGCTGCCGGCGAAGGAGAGCCAGGAGGCCATCCGGCCGCGTACGGTGGCGTCGCCGGTGCTGTACCGGGGCACCCGACGCACGGTCAGCCCCCGGCTGCGGGTCTCGTGGTGCCAGCGCTGCCGCCAGCCCGGGTACACGTGCCCGCCCGGATAGTCGGGGAAGCCGGTGAGGACCCGCACCTCGTGACCCCGTGCGGCCAACTCCTCGGCGAGGCTGCCGGGGATGAACGCCGGCTCCGGTGGAAAGTGGTACGTCACCATCCCGATTCGCACCGGTACACCCCCGTCCCCACGCACCGGCTCGGCGCGCCGCCCGGGACCGGGAGCGCGACAACTGCGTACGATCTCGACATCCCCTCACCGGGCGGACGCCGCCGGCGACCGCCCATCGTCGCGGCGCCACCGCCCGCGACCGCGTCGTCCAGGGGGTTCCACATGCTCAGCGGGGTGCTGTTCGTCTGCCACGCCAACCTGTGCCGGTCACCGATGGCCGAGTACGCCGCCCGCCGCCTGCTCACCGGGCGGCCGGTGACGGTGGCCAGCGCCGGCACCGACGCAGTCGAGGGCCTGGCCATGCATCCGTACGCGGCGGCGATCGCCGCCGAGACCGGTGACGACCCGGCCTCGTTCCGCAGCCGGCGGCTACTGCCGGGACACCTCACCGGTGCGGTGCTGGTGCTGACCGCCACCCGGCGCCAGCGCTCCATCTGCACCACGCTGGCGCCGGCCGCGCTGCACCGGACGTTCACGCTGCGCCAGTTCGGCCGGCTCGCCGCCGCAGCCGAGCCGCCGCCGGACGAGCAGGACGATCCGGTACGGGCCGCGGTGGCCGCCGCCGCCCTGGCCCGGGGGCGGTTGCAGCCCGCCCCCGGGGACGCCGACGACCTGCGTGACCCCGTGGGGGGCACCCCGGAGGACTTCCGACGCTGCGCGGAGGAGATCGACCGGGCGCTGCGCCCCCTGGCCACGCTCATCGGGACAGCCGGGTGAGTTCCTGCGTGTGGTCGCTCACCTCGCCGGTGTGGGCCCGCTCGGCATGCCGGCCGCCCCGGCTCCGGTCCGTCGGCACCGACTGGCCACCGGTCGCGGCGGCGACCACCCGGTAGGCCTCGTACTGGTACGCCTCGGCCTTTGGCACCCGGGCCATGTTCAGCACGCAGCCGAGCAGCCGCACCGAGACCGAGTGCAGGGCCCGGGCGGCCGCGGCCACCTGGGCCCGCGAGGTACGTCCCTGCTGGGTGACCAGCAGCGCGCCGTCGGCCTGCACGGCCACCACCACACCATCGGTGACCGCGAGCAGCGGCGCGGTGTCGATGATGACGATGTCGGCGGATTCACGGAGGGCAAGCAGCAGGTCCGACATGGCCTTGGAACCGAGCAGTTCGCTCGGGTTGGGCGGCGCCGAGCCGCTGGGCAGCACGAGCAGCGACTTGTCTCCCCAGCGCTGGACCACGTCGCCCACCTGCACGTCGCCGACGAGCACGTCGGTCAGCCCCACCCCCGGGTCGATGCCCAGGTAGTCGCCGACCTTCGGTCGGCGCAGGTCGGCGTCGACAAGCAGGACCCGCCAGCCCGCCTCGGCCAGGGCGATCGCCAGGTTGCACGACAGGGTGGTCTTGCCTTCCCCCTGCAGGGCGCTGGTGACCGCGATGACCCGGGCCGGCTCGTGCACGTCGACGAAGCGCAGGTTCGTCCTCAGCTTGCGGACGGCCTCGGCCCGCGCCGAGGTGGCGGCATCGCCGACGATCAGTGGGGCCGACCGCGCGCTGGCGTCGATCGGGATCTCACCGAGCAGCGGGCTGCCGGTCACCCGCTGC
This sequence comes from Micromonospora sp. NPDC000442, assembly GCF_042898635.1. Classification (NCBI taxonomy): domain Bacteria; kingdom Bacillati; phylum Actinomycetota; class Actinomycetes; order Micromonosporales; family Micromonosporaceae; genus Micromonospora; species Micromonospora sp. NPDC000442. Next base: position 109,225 of record NZ_JBIAYZ010000009.1, read on the forward strand.
AGCCCGGCCGCGTCGCGCAGCCGGACGTCGGCCATGCCGCGCAGGATCGCCAGACCGACGCCGGCCAGCAGGCCGAGCAGGGCGCCGATCACGGTGTTGCGTACCGGCTGCGGCGACACCGGCGTCGGGGTCACCCGTGGCCCACTGACCACCTCGATCTTGATCGGCCCAGGGCTGCCGTCCGGCCGCGTCTCGACATTCTGCACGAGTTCGACGAACTTCGCCGAGAGCGCCTCGGTCACCCGCAACGCCCGGGTCTGGTCGGTGTCGGTCACCGACGCCCGCAGCAGCACGGTGCCGGTCTCGGTGGAGGTGCTGACCCGACGCTGGATCTCCTCGGCGGTCAGCCCGAGCTGGTTGTCGGCCACCGCGGCCTGCGCCAACCGGTCACTTGTCAGCAGCTCCGCGTAGGACTTCACCCGCTGCTGGAGGAAGAGCCCGCCCTGGTAGGCGTCGGTGACGCCCTGGCTCGGCGTGGTGACGAAGAAGGTGACCGAAGCGACGTAACGAGGCTGGGCCCGCACGGTGACCAGCGCGGTCACGCCCAGGGCCACCATGAGGGTGACCAGGACGATCCACCAGTGCCGGCGCACCAGGCGTAGTTGGCGGTACAGGTCCATCAGGCGGGCCTCCGTACCGGGCCGGTAACGCCAAAGAACTTCACGAAAACCCCCAAGGTCGACTCAATCTCGTGAAACCATTAAAGCGGCTCATGCGGCTTATGTCCGGAGTTAGGTATTTTCTCGATGGCGGATCGTGCCCGCAGTGACCAACCGGAGCGGCGGTCTGTCGGAATCGCTCCGACCCGGAAAAAACGCGATGTCTTCGCCGAGTGCTTTGGGTGCCTCGTCGCCTCCTGTGGGAAGAGTCGCGTTCGCCCCGCTCGCGACGGCCGTCGGCACTGGATAGGGTCTTGCACGGGTGTGCCGGGAAGCCTGGTCGGCGATGGTGCCGTGCTGCCCTTTGACCGACGAGGTGGACCTCACGTATGACCGACCAGAACTCAGGCCCTGAGCGCCGCGGCGTGCGCCGCCTCTTCGCCCGTACCTCCTGGCCGGAGGCGCGTTTCCTGACCGACGTGCTGCGCACGGAGACCGTCGGCGGCGCCCTGCTGCTCCTCGGTGCCGTGATCGCGCTGGTCTGGGCGAACTCGCCATGGGGTGACGCCTACGCGGAACTGGGTCGGTGGGTGCCCTGGTCGGGCGGCAAGGCGCTGCATCTCGACCTCGACCTCGCCACCTGGGCCGCCGACGGCCTGCTGGCCATCTTCTTCTTCGTGGTCGGGCTGGAGCTGAAACGCGAGTTCGTCGCCGGCGAATTGCGCGATCCGCGGCGGGCGGCGCTGCCGGTGGTGGCGGCGGTCGGCGGAATGGTCGTACCGGCGCTGATCTTCCTGGGCGTCAACGTCGTCGGTGGTGGCGACGGACTGCGCGGCTGGGCGATCCCGACCGCCACCGACATCGCGTTCGCGCTGGCGGTGCTGGCCGTGATCGGGGCCTACCTCCCCCAGGGGCTGCGCGCCTTCCTGCTCACCCTGGCCGTGGTCGACGACCTGCTGGCCATCACCATCATCGCGATCTTCTACACCGACGACTTCAGCGTCCTCCCGCTGCTCGGCGCCCTGGTACCGATCGCCCTGTTCGGCCTGCTGGTGCAGCGCCGCCGCACCTGGTGGTGGGCGCTCATCCCGCTCGCCGTGGTCGCCTGGACCCTGGTGCACTCCTCCGGAGTGCACGCCACGGTGGCGGGCGTGCTGCTGGGCTTCACCGTGCCGGTGCTCGCCGGAAAGGGCGGCACCGGTGGTCGCCCGATGCCCGGCCTCGCCGAACATCTGGAACACGTATGGCGGCCGATCTCGGCCGGCTTCGCGGTACCGGTCTTCGCGTTCTTCGCCGCCGGGGTCTCGCTGCGCGGCGCGGACCTCGGCGCGGTGATCACCGACCCGATCGTCCTCGGCATCGTGCTCGGCCTCGTCGTCGGCAAGTGCGTCGGCATCCTCGGCTCCACCTTCCTGCTGGCCCGATTCACCCGGGCCAGCCTGGACGAGGACATCAGCTGGTCAGACCTGCTCGGCGTATCGTTCCTGGCCGGTATCGGCTTCACCGTGTCGCTGCTCATCGGCGAGCTGGCCTTCGGTTCCGACGGCACCGAGGGCGACAACGTCAAGGCGGCGGTGCTGGCCGGCTCGTTGATCTCGGCGCTGCTGGCCACCGTGGTGCTACGGCGGCGCAACAAGGTGTACCGGGCGATCGCCCTCAAGGAACAGGTCGACCAGGACCACGACGGTGTGCCGGACGTCTACCAGAAGCCCGGCGGCTGACCACGGGCCCCCGCTCACTCACCTGGGAAGCGCCCGGCCGACCCGCTCGGCCGGGCGTTTCGCATCTCTCGACCACCGCCGGAAATCCGCGGTCAGCGCGGTACGCACCAGCAGACGCAGTGCCACGATCGCCACCAGTACGACGATCTCCGTCCAGGACTGCTCCCCGGTCAGCCGCAGCAGGCCGGCGGCGAGCAGCATGTCGAGCAGCACCCCCAGGGCGGTCGTGCGCGAACCGGTGGTCAGCAGCGCCACCGCCGCCGCGAGCACACCGAGCGCCGTGATGACGGCGGACAGCAGCATCCTCATCGATTGTCGACCTGCCGCTGCTCGTGTTCGATCTCGCGACCCAGCACGTAGTTCAGCACCGTCCGGATGGCGGCGATGGCGGCCAGCTGGCCGATCTGCGCGAAGGTCGGCGACAGCGCGGTCCGCAGGATGTCCGCCGCGAGCTGGAACTCCAGGCCGAGGGTGAGGAAACGCCCCAGGGACAGCCGGATCCGGGTGAACACGGCGGCGTCGCGGTGGCGCAGCCCGTCGATCACGAACCGCAGCGCGGCCAGAGTCGCACCGACGACGATGACGAACACGCCGACCAGCTCCACCGCGGTCACCAGCAGCTGGTGGCCCCGTTGGAGGATCACCTCGACGTCCACCCCGGCGCCTTACCCGGCCTGTATCCGGGTAGTCGGCGCCGGGTGGCACGACGTCGAGCCGGTCAGCGCGGTCGCCGGGCAGGCGACGACGACGGTCAGCGCAACTGGGTCACCGCATCGACGATCAGCCAGACACCGCTGACGGCGAAGAGCGTTGCGGCGCCGTACCTGATGGTTCGTTCCGGCAGTTTCCGGCCGAGCAGTCGGCCGGCGACGATCGCCAGCGCGTCCGCCGCGACCATGCCGATCGTCGAACCGATCCAGGTGCCGAACCAGCCGTACTGGGTGGCCAGCGTGATGGTCGCGAGCATCGTCTTGTCACCCAGTTCGGCGAGGAAGAAGGCGACGCCGACGGTGATCACGGCGGATCTGCCACCGCGGGCGGCGCGGCGCTCGTCGTCCTCGGTGAGCCGGTCGCCCCGCAGCGTCCACGCGCCGAAGCCGAGAAATGCCAGACCCGCCAGCAGCGAGATCCAGCCGGTGGGCAGGGTCGCGCCGAGGCCGTGGCCGATCGCCACGGACGCGAGGTGCACCACCGTGGTGGCCACGGTGATGCCGATCAGCACCGGCATCGTGCGGTACCTGGTGGCGAAGGCCAGCGCCATGAGCTGAGACTTGTCTCCCAGCTCGGCGACGAAAATGACGCCGAAGCTGACCACCAGCGCGGCGAGGAACCCGTCCATGATGTCCTTCCCGGATCAGGCCGGGAGAAGGTGTGGGGACGCCCTCGACCCGGCCGCAACAGCCTGGGTCGAAGGTCTCGCCCGCCTCGCCGGAACGAGGCCGGGTGGCCGGATGCGTGACGCACCAGTATGTCGACCACGACGTTATGGGCTACTCCCCTTCGCTGCGCCCAGCCTAGCCGATCCTCCTTCCCCGGATCACCGGGGTCCGCCGTGGCGGCGTCGGACCCCGGTGACGACCCGATCAGCTCGGCCGCTGGGCAGCGCTCATTCGGCGCGTGCGAGCGTCACCCCGAACAGGCCGTCCGGGTCGGTCCAGAACCGCTCGGCACGGAAACCCGCGGCAGCCAGTTCGCCCGAGATCCCCTCCGGGCGGAACTTCGCCGACACCTCGGTCCGCAGGTCCTCACCGGCGGCGAAGTCGACGTCCAGGTCGAGCACCGTCACCCGCATGGATCGCTCCGCCCGCAGCCGCATCTCGATCCACTCCTGTTCCGGGTTCCAGAGCGCGACATGGGCGAACCCCGCCGGGTCGAAGTCGGCGTCGAGTTCCCGGTTGAGCACCCGCAACACGTTACGGTTGAACTCCGCGGTCACCCCCGCCGCGTCGTCGTACGCGGGCACGATCACCGCCGGATCCTTGACCAGGTCGGTACCGACCAGCAGCCAGTCGCCCGCCTCCAGCGCGGCCCGCATCCCGGCGACGAACTCCGCCCGTTCGTCCGGCAGCAGGTTGCCGATGGTGCCACCGAGGAAGATGACCAGCCGCCGCCCGCCGGTCGGCAGGTGATCCAGGTGGCGGGTGAAGTCCCCGACGATGCCGCGCACCCGCAGCCCCGGGTAGTCGGCGGCGAGGGCGGCGGTGGACCCGGCCAGCGCGCTGACCGAGACGTCCAGCGGCACGAACGTGCCGAGGCCGCCGCGCTGGGTGAAGGCGTCCAGCAGCAGGCGGGTCTTCTCCGAGGAACCGGAACCCAGCTCGATGAGGGTCTTCGCGCCGGTCAACTCGGCGATCTCCGTCGCCTGCGCCGCCAGGACGGCACGCTCGGCCCGCGTCGGGTAGTACTCGGGCAGGCGGGTGATCTCGTCGAAGAGTTCGCTGCCCCGGGAGTCGTAGAACCACTTCGGCGGCAGCCACTTCTCCGTGGCGGTCAGCCCGATCCGGACATCCCGCCGCAGGCTGCGGCTGATGTCCCGGTCGTCGAGGTGGATCTCGAGCGGCTCAGCGCCCATCTGCGGTTCCCTTCCGTCGTGTCTGACAGGTCCGTGCGGCCCGGTGTCTTCTCGGTGGTCCCCCGCCCGGACGCCTCACCACGCCGCCACCTCCTGCTGGCGCAGATCGGTCGCCGTGGCCTGCACGAGCTGCCCGTCGGGCACCACACGCCAGCCCGGTCCGTCGTCGTGCGGTTCGGAGGCCAGCAGCACCGACGCGGGCGTGACACGCAGTGACAAAGCGTGCCCGGCCGCGCTGGCCACCACCGTGTGCCCGTCGGTGAGCAGCATGTTGAGCCGGGAGCCGGGTGCCGCCGCGGCCACCGAGGTCACCGTCTCGGCGACCGCCCGTGCCGGCGCGACACCGGCGCGCAACCGGTTGCGGACCAGTGCCCACAGCAGTGCCGAGTCGGTCGTCGCGTCGAGGGTGAGCAGTTCCCGCACGGGCAGCTCGGCGGCGAGCGGGACCATCGAGTCGGGCCAGCCCCGCACCACGCCGTTGTGGCTGAACAGCCACCGCCCCTCGGCGAAGGGCGCGGCGGCGGTGTCGACGATCGCCATGCCGACCGTGGCCGAGCGGACGGCGGCCAGCACCGCGCCAGCGGAGGTGACCGCCGCCAGCTCGGCGATGGTCGGGTCGCTCCAGATGGGCTGCGCCCTCCGGTACCGCACCGGCGCTTCGCCGTCCGGATACCACCCGACGCCGAAACCGTCGGCGTTGATGGTCCCGCCGCCACGCATGTCGCGTGGGGCCCAGGACTGGCGTAGCAGCGAGTGCGGTGGGTCGAACAGCAGCTCCCGCAGGGTCACCGGTGGCCCCAGATAGGCCAGGTGTCGGCACATCAGACGACCGGCTTCCCGACCGTCACCGGTGCGCCTCGTCCGGTCGGGCGTCCCGGGCGCAGCGGAAGCCGCTGAAGATCTGTCGACGGATGGGATAGTCCCAGTTGCGGAACGTGCCGCGGCAGGCCGCCTGGTCGGTCCCGAACGAACCGCCCCGCAGGACCTGGTAGTCGTCGCCGAAGAAAACCTCGGAGTACTCCCGATAGGGAAAGGCGGCGAAGCCCGGGTAGCCCCGGAAGGGGGTGGAGGTCCACTCCCACACGTCGCCGATGAGTTGATGCACCCCGAGCGGCGAGACACCTGCCGGGTAGGCGCCCACCGGTGCCGGCGACAGGTGCCGTTGGCCCAGGTTGGCGTGGGCCGCCGTGGGGTCACCGTCGCCCCACGGGTAGCGCCGGGACCGGCCGGTCACCGGATCCCACCGGGCGGCCTTCTCCCACTCCGCCTCGGTGGGTAGCCGCTTACCCGCCCAGGTGGCGTACGCCTGCGCCTCGTGGAAGCAGACGTGCACCACCGGCTCGTCGTCGCGGACCCGGTCCCAACTGCCGAACCGCAGGTAGGCCCAGCCGTTTCCGTCCCGCCGCCAGTGCATCGGCGCGCTGAGCCCGGCCTGCTGGCGGTGCTGCCAGCCCACCTCGGTCCACCAGCGCGGGTCGTCGTACCCCCCGTCGGCGATGAACGCGCGGTACGCACCGTTGGTCACCGGTGCGGCGTCGATGACGTACGCGGGCAGGTCCACCCGGTGGGCGGGGCGCTCGTTGTCCAGAGCCCACGGGTCCGTGTCGGTGCCCATCACGAACGGGCCGGCCGGCACCAGCACCTCGGCGGGCACCCGTACGGTCGGCTCCGGTGGCGGCGGCGCGTGCAGCGCTGCGGGGCCGGAACGCAACTGGTGGGTGGCGAGCATCGTCTCATCGTGCTGCTGCTCGTGCTGCACGATCATGCCGAAGGCGAAGCCGTCGGCGACCAGCCGACCACTGTCGAAGGTGACGCGGTCCAGCAGGTCGTACACCTTCTCCCGGACCGTGGCCACGTACACCCGGGCCTCCGGAGGCGGCAGCAGCGGCAACGACGGGCGGTCCCGACGCGGCTGCTTGAACGCGTCGTACAGGTCGTCGATGTCGCACCGGACCGGTTCCCGCCCGCCGACGTCGCGCACCAGCCAGAGCTCCTCCTGGTTGCCCACGTGCGCGAGGTCCCACACCAGCGGGGACATCAACGGTGAGTGCTGGCGCATCAGGTCGGCGTCGTCCACCGCTTCGGTCAACAGGGCGGTGCGCGCGCGGGTACGCGCCAGTTCCGCCGCGATCCGGCCGCGCAACCCCTCGGCGTCGCGGTCGATGCCGGTGTCGGTCACCGCTGACTCCTCTCCGCGGCGTCACGCCGCCGTCGTAATCCGTGGTCGATCTCCCGATGCAGGGCCGGCGGCAGCTCCAGCCGCGGCAGTGCGGTCCGGGCCAGGTCGAGCAGACCCGCGGCGGCGCGGGCCAGGGTGGCGTCACGCAGGCCGTACCGCGCGGCGCGGTGCCAGCCGTCGGCGGCGGGCGCGGTCACCTCCATCGCCTCGACGATCGTGTCGGGGCCGCTGAGCAGCGCGCTGAGCACCGCCAACGGCAGGATCCAGCCCCGCCCCGGTTGGGCGTCGAGGTAGCGGATCTCCAGGTAGCCGCGTGGACGTACCGGTGGAAAGAGCGTGCTGACGTGGTATTCCAGGTCGTCGACGCGGGGCGGTCGGTGCAGCGCCCCGTCGATCCAGTCGGCGAACGTCATATCCGGCGGAGCTGTCCAGTCCGGACCGTCCCCGCGGACGCAGAGCAGCGGCGCGGCCAGCACGTACGCCGTCCAGGCGGCGACCGGATCCCGGTCGGCCCGGGCGGGCGTCCAGACCGGGGCGGTGCGGGCGGGATCGATGCGCCACCACGCGCCCATCCGGGCCGACGCCCAACCGGTGTCGTGGCCGGCGTGCCGGGCGGCGGTGGCGAAGGCGGCGAGCAGCGGCGGCCCGACCGCGTGTACCAGTTGCCACCGGACCGGCAACTGCTCGGGCTGCCCGGCGTCGAGACAGATCTGGAGGCCGGCGGTGCTGTACATCATCGTCCGCCCGTCGGGCCCGCGACGGTCGAAGACCTGGCGCATGGCGCGGTAGCGGGGGGTGTCGATCACCGGCCGGGGGTGTCGGTGTGGGTCGATGCCGGACCGGCCGAGAGTCAGGCCGGCGGCGTCCAACAGTCTGGTGGCCTGCGCCACGTCGGACTGGGTGGCCTCGATCAGCGCGGCGACGCAGGCTCGCGGTGGGGTGGAGATCTCCAGCTGCCCGCCGGGCTCGACCGTGATCGCGCTGCCCTGGAGCAGGCGCAGGGCCGGGCTGGTCGGGTCCAGCGTGGTGGGGCCGTACGGCCCCAGTGCCGTGCGCAGGCGCGCGGCGTCGACGGGCCGGACCGGATCGACGGCGTCGTGGACCGTCCATTCCAGCTCGACCCCGGTGAGGGTGGGTGGACCGGTCTTGAAGCAGATCCGGGCGAGGTGCCGGGCGGCGGCGGCACGGTCCCGCAGCACCGGGATCCGGTCCACCTCCGGTGACATCACCATGCGGGGCTCCCTTCCCGATCGGATCCGCCGCCACGGTAGCCCACCCCAGTGACATCGAACCCTTGTGAACCTGAACCGCACGGTGCTGGCGCATCGGTTCCACAGCCCCGGCACGTCGCCCTCGACGGCAGGCTGACGAGGCGCTTCACCCGATGTCGGCACGGGCGATTCCGCCACCATCTGTGTAGCAGGGGCCAACCGTGCGTCGAACGGATTTCACGATCCGGTCAAATTCTGCCGGGCGAGCGAGGCCCGATCCGCGCGGGCGGCCCGAGGTGTCCGGGCGGACTCAGCCGGCCGGGCTCCTGCTCGGCTCCGGGTCGGGTTCGGCCCGCAGGCCGTGGCAGTACTCGTCGACGTGTTCGGCGCCGCCGGCGGCGACCACCAGTTCGTTGAAGGCGGGCGTCTTCAGCGCCTTCTCCCGCTGCCGTTCCGACTTGGCCAGGTAGGCCCGACACAGACCAGGACGGTCCGTGGTGTTGTCCGAGTTGCCGGGGCCGACGTGCCCGCCGGCCTCGGGACCCGGCGTCGCCGATGCGCTCGGCGGTCGCACCGACGCGCTCGGTGCCCGCTCGGGTGGGGAGGTCACGCCACCGGTAGGACCGTCGGTCGGGGCTGCCGTGCCCTCGCCGGTGGGGGTGCCGTCGTCGGTGCTGGGTGCCGGCGTGGCCGGGCTGGTGACGACCGGCGGCGAGACCGGACCGGTGTGATTCAGACCGACCGCGGCCAGGGCGACGCCCGCGGTGGCGGTGGCCGCCAGCCCGGCGATCCAGGCCACCGCACCGACGGTGAACCGGTGCCGTCGTCGCCGGGGCGTCGATGCCGCCGCCCCGGGTTGGCGGGCGGCGCGGAACGCCGCGACGGCGGCCTCCTCCCCGGCCAGTTCCCGCTCTCGGGCCGGAGCGGCGGCGGCCCGCAACAGGTCGCCGAGCGGGCCGGCCGGAGCCGGTGCCGGCCGCGTCGGCCGGCCGTCAGGGGCGGCGTCCAACAGCCGCTCGTGGTCGGCGCGCTGCGACCGGCGCAGCATCACTCGCAGTCCGCGCATGTCAGCCGTCCACCGGCTCGGTCTGGGGCGGCAGGCCGGCGCGTTGACGGGGCCGGGTGTCAGCCGCGGTCGGGACATCGTCCGGTGCGGTGGTCGCCGCCCGCTGGTCCAGCAGAACGGCCAGCCGGCGCAGGCCGCGGTGGGCGGCGGTACGCACGGCACCGGCCCGACGGCCGAGCACCCGCCCGGCGGTCTCGGCATCGAGCCCGATCACGGCGCGCAGCAGGACCGCCTCGGCCTCCCGGGGCGGCAGGCTGGCGATCATCGCGAGCGCCGCCTCGGTACCGAGGCTCTCGCCCGCCCGCTCGGCGGTGTCCGCGTCCCCGGCCAACTCGCTGAGTTCCTGCACCGGCACTGACAAGGCGGGACGACGGCGTTGCCGGCGCAGGTGGTCCATGGCCCGGTTCCGGGCGATGGTGACGGCCCAGGCACGAAACTCGCCACCGGTGAAGGTGGGCAGGTCGCGGGCGACCTGCAACCAGGTCTCCGACGCGACGTCCTCGGCGTCCGGTCCGACCAGGGCGGTCAGGTAGCGCAGCAGCCCGGGCTGAAGGTTGCGGTAGAGGTGACGGAAGGCGTCCTCGTCACCGGCCCGGGCAGCAGCCACCAGTTGGTCCAGTTCACCGGCCACGGTCGCACCGCCGACCCACCGGCCGCTGTCGGGAGGCCCACCAAGCAGCCGCACGCGTCGGCTCGGCCCGCTCCGCGCGCCGGACCTCGATCCGCACCCCACCCCCGTTGGCCTGAACCGAACCGGACCCGTGCGGCCCGGTAGCGGATTCTCGCCGACAACGCCGAGGACCACAACCTGACCCGCGCGCCCGTCGAACTCGGTCGGATCGGGCTGGCGTCGGGGCCGCGGACGCCCTCGGACGAGATGTGACGGGCACACCCGCAGTGAGAATTGTCTACCCACCCCACCGCGGTTCGCCGTAACGCGGCGGAGGCCCACGACGCTACGGACAGGCGCGCCGCAGCGACACCGACGCCAATGTGGCACCCCGTGCGGACACGGTCACCGTAGGGCATCCTCGGTCCGCGACCGACGGATCCGTCGATCGAGACACCGGGACGACCATCGGCACGGCCCGACCCGCCGACGCGCCGTTCGGGCCCGCTGTGGGTACGGTGGTGCCGTGTTGTCTTCGGAGGTCGTACTCAGCGGTCGGTACCGCTTGGACGAGCGTGTCGCCACCGGCGGCATGGGCGACGTCTGGCGGGCGACCGACCTGATCCTCGGACGGCAGGTCGCGGTCAAGGTGCTGCTGCCCGCCCTCGTCTCCGACCCCGATTTCATCGCCCGGTTCCGCGCCGAGGCACGGATCATGGCGGCCCTGCGGCACCCGGGCATCGTGCAGGTCTACGACTGCGGTGAGGATGATCTGCCCAACGGTGGCCGGGCCGACTACCTGGTCATGGAGTTCGTCACCGGTCAGCCGCTGTCCAAGCGGATCGAGGCCGAGGGCCGCCTGGACGTGGGCGTGACCATGTCGGTGGTGGCACAGGCGGCCCAGGCGTTGCACGCCGCGCACGTCGGCGGGATCGTGCACCGCGACGTCAAACCGAGCAACCTGCTGATGCAGGAGGACGGCACGGTCGTCCTGGTCGACTTCGGCGTCGCCCGGTCGACGAACGTAACGAGCATCACCAGCACGAACGCCGTTCCGGGCACCGCCCTGTACATGGCTCCCGAGCAGGCCGCCGGCCGACCCGTCTCCGGGGCGACCGACCTGTACGCGCTCGGTGCGGTCGCCTACTGCTGCCTGACCGGCAGTCCACCGTTCACCGGCGACAACCCCCTCCAGGTCGCCGTCCGGCATCTCGACGATCCGCCACCGGAGCTGCCGCACGACATCCCGGAAGCGGTGCGGGTGCTGGTCGACCAGGCCCTGGCCAAGGACCCGGCCGACCGGTTCGGCAGTGGCGCGGCGATGGCGGAAGCGGCACGGGCCGCGGTCTCCGAGGGCTCCCTGCCCACCTCGGTGGTCCCGATGGCCACGGCACTGCGCGATGCCGGGCCGGACACGCGCACCGGACTGCCGGTGGTCGACGCACCGCCACCGGGCCGACGGCGCCGCGGCAAGCTGGTGGGCGCGTTCACCGCCGTGCTGGTCGGGATGACGGCGCTCGGCGCGGCCCTCGGTGCCACGCAGGAGGCCAACACCCCGGCGGTCAAGCTGCCGACCACCGCACCGACGGTCGAGTCCACCGACGAGGAAGCGGCACCAACAAACCCGGAGGAGAGCGCACCGGCGCAGGTGCCGTCGCTGCGTCCGGCCGGTTCGACGACCCGGCCGACCGGGTCACCGTCGCCCGAGCCGTCCTCGCCGCAACCCAGCGAGTCGAGCGAACCCGCGTCGCCGGAGCCGACGACACCCAGCCCCGACCCGGAGCCGACGGGCACGTCCAGCAGCCCGACGCCGTCGACACCCACCACGTCGTCGACATCCACCACACCGCCAGACGATGAGCCGCCGGGCACCGGCGAGGGCGAAGGCGGCTGACCCCACCAGCCGCAACCTCCCCTAAATTCCCGAAACGGACGTACGGCATCACACCTCGCTCTAGGCTCCTCACCAGCAGTTATCTCCTACTGTTCGGGAGTTCGGGTGAGCGTGGAAAAGTTGGTCGTCGTCGGCCAGGGTTATGTCGGTCTGCCGCTGGCCATGCAGGCCGTCGAAGCCGGCCTTGACGTGGTCGGCCTCGACGTCGACGCCGACCGGATCAAGCGACTCGCCTCGGGCGAGTCGTTCGTGTCGGACATTCCCGCCGACCGGCTCGGCCGCGCGCTGGCCACCGGTCGGTACCGCCCGAGCACCGAGTACGCCGATGCCAAGGACTTCGACATCTGCGTCATCACGGTGCCCACCCCGCTACGCGACGGCACCCCCGACCTGAGCTTCGTGGAGCAGGCCGGTACCGGGATCGGACCGTACCTGCGGCCCGGCTGCACGGTGGTCCTGGAGTCCACCACCTATCCCGGCACCACCGAGGAACTGCTCCGACCGCTGTTGGAGGCGGCCAGCGGGTTGCGCAGCCCCGGGGACTTCCACCTCGGGTACAGCCCCGAGCGCATCGACCCGGGCAACCCGACCTGGCGGCTGGCGAACACCCCGAAGGTGGTTTCCGGGGTGGACGCCGCCGCGCTGACCCGGGTCGACTCGTTCTACCGGCGCCTGGTGGAGCGGACGGTGCCGGTGGACTCGACCCGGGTCGCCGAGCTGACCAAGCTCATCGAGAACACCTTCCGGCAGGTCAACATAGCCCTGGTCAACGAGCTGACGATGCTCTCGCACCAGTTGGACATCGACGTGTGGCAGGCCATCGAAGCGGCCGAGACGAAGCCGTTCGGATTCATGCCGTTCCGGCCCGGGCCCGGTGTCGGCGGGCACTGCCTGCCAATCGATCCCTGCTACCTCTCCTGGCAGGTCAAGCGCCGCCTCGGCCGGCAGTTCCGGTTCATCGAACTGGCCAACGACGTCAACCACGAGATGCCCGAGCACGTGGCGCAGCGGGTGATGGCCGGGCTGAACCGCTCCGGGCGGGCGGTCAAGGACGCCCGGCTGCTGCTGCTCGGGCTGGCCTACAAGCGCAACACCGGGGACATGCGCGACTCGCCGGCCGTCGAGGTCGCCCGGCGGCTGCGGGAACTCGGTGCCGAGGTCCGGGCGGTCGAGCCGTACGCCGAGGCGCACCACCTGCCCGCCGGGGTGCTGACGGTGAGCCTGACCGAGCGCGAGCTGCGCGAGGCCGACGGTGTCGTGGTGGTCACCGATCACGACGTTTTCGACTACGACCTTGTGGTCCGGCATGCCCGATACGTCTTCGACACCCGCAACCGCTGCACCGGCCCCACCGTGGAACGCCTCTGATCAGCGGTCCGCGAGTGCCTCGACGACGGGCAGCGCCAGGGCCCGGCGGGCCGGCAGCACCGACGCGACCAGCGCCGCCAGCACCGCGATCCCAAGGATGCCGCCGAGCTGTCCCCACGGCACGACGAGGGTGAACTCGCCGGCGATCCGGGACAGCATGGCCATCGCCGAGGCGGCGACCCCGGTGCCGAGGGCGACGCCGAGCACCGCGCCGACCAGCGCCGTGAACAGCGCCTCGACGGCCAGCATGCCCCGCATCCGCCCACGGGTCAGACCGACCGCCCGCAGCACCGCGTTCTCCCGGGTGCGTTCCACCACCGACAGGCTCAGTGTGTTCGCCACCCCGACCAACGCGATCACCACCGCCAGGCCGAGCAGCGCCACCACGAACGCCAGCAGCATGTCCACGGTGCCGGTGAGCATCCGTTTGTACGCCGCCTGGTCCATCAGGTTGACCGTCGGGTAGTCGACCAGGACCGCCTCGATCGCGGCCCGGGCCGCAGTGGCGGACACCCCCGCCGCCGGGTCGACCTCCGCCAGGTAGCCCCGCTCGTCGGGGAAGAGCCGGGTGAAGTCGACGTCGTCCAGTTCGACGACGTGGCCCTCCGGTGCCCGCCCGGTGTTCGCCTCGGATCCGGTGCCGGCAACCACCGCCGCCACCTCGAACGGGCGTCCGTGCAGGGTCACCGTCTCCCCCGCCGACCAACCGCGCCGCCCGGCCAGGTCCCGATGCACCAGCAGCCGGCCCGGTCCGAACCGGTCGAGCTGCCCGGTGAGCACCCGGTCGATCCGGTGACCGACCAGCTCCGGGGCGGCGGCCCGGAACTCGACGTCGTCGACCACGTGCGTACGCGACTCGTGCACCGTGCCCAGCTCCGGACGGTCGGCCAGCGCGGCGACGACCCCGGCGGGCAGGTCCACCCCGATCCCGGTCACCACGAAGTCCACGCCCACCTCGGCGTCGACGCTGCGCTCGATGGCCGCCTTGGTGCTCTGCGCGCCCACCACGAAGGAGGAGACCAAGCCGATCCCGATCACCAGCGCGGTGGCGGTCGCGGCGAGCCGTCGCGGATTGCGGACCGCGTTGGCCACGGCGAGGGAGCTGGTCTTCCCGAAGATCCTGCGGGCCGGGACGCCGAACAGCCGCACCAACGCCGGCACCAGCACCGGACCGAACAGGACCAGGCCGAGGAAGCTGAGCACCCCACCCAGGGCCACCAGCACGACCTGCCCCGCCGAGGCCGCGCTGACCAGTGCCGCCACCCCGCAGGCGAGGACGATCGCGCCGAACGCCAGGCGTACCCGGCCGGCAGGGCGGGCGACCTGGACGGCGGCGTCGGTCAACGCGGCCACCGGGGCGACCCGGGTGCCCTGCCAGGCCGGTACGAGTGCCGCGCCGACGGTGAGGGCGGTGCCGGCGGCGAGGCAGCCCAGCACGGTGCCGACGGTGAGGGTCGGCTCGCCGTGCAACGGGGTGTCCAGCCGTGCCATTAACAGGTTGAGGCCGGCCGCCAGCCCGGCACCGAGCCCCACGCCGAGGGTCGAGGCGGCGAGCCCAACCGCGACCGACTCCAGCAGCGTGGCCCGGAACACCTGTTCCCGGGTGGCACCGACCAGGCGCAGCAGCGCGGTCCGCCGGGTGCGCTGGGCGAGCACGATTGTGAACGTGTTGGCGATGACGAAGGCGGCGACCACCACGGCCACCCCGGCGAAGGTGAGCAGCACCATGTTGAACTGGCTCAGGTCGCGAACCTCCTCGGCCACGGCGGCGTCGAGGATCTCCGGTCGGGTGCGTACGGTCGTGTCCGCGCCGACCGCCTCGGCGATCCGCTCGGCGAGCAACCGATCGGTCGTTCCCGCCTCGGCCGCCACCATGATCCGGTCGTAGCCGCCGCGGTCGGTCACGGCGAGTGCGTCGGCACCCACCAGTCCGATGTACGGACCACCGACGTCGCGCGGAGTACCGGCCACGTCGACCGTGCCCACCAGGGTGTACGGGCGGGCCGCGCCGCTGGCGCCGCCGACGCGTACCGGCGCGCCGAGGTCGAACCCCTGCGCCGTGACGGTCCGCTGGTCGAGCACCAGCTCGCCGGTGCGGGCGGGCAGTCGGCCGGCCACCACGTCGTACGACTGGAGGGCGGGATCGGTGGGGATCGCGGCGAGGACCCCGTAGCCGAGCACCGGACGGCCGTCGGAGCCGACCAGCCCGCCGGTGCCGATCAGCTCGCCCTCGGCGGCGCGTACCCCGTCGACCGCGCGCACCCGCTCGACCAGGGACGCGTCGATCACCTCGTCCCGGTAGACACCGACGTCGGTGTGTCGGTCGAAGGTGCCGGCCCGGTCGTACGCGCCGGCCCGCATCCCGTCCACGAAGATCAACGTGCCGGCGATGAAGGCCACCCCGAGGACGACGGCGAGGGTGGACAGCAGCATGCGCGCCGCCTCGGCGCGCAACGAGCGCAGGGTCAGCCGGATCATGTCAGCGTCCTCCGACCGGGGCCGCGCCGTCGGTGTCCAGACGGCCGAGCACGTCGAGGACTCGCTCGGCGGTCGGCTCGGCCAGTTCCCGGACGAGCCGGCCGTCGGCGAGGAAGACCACCCGATCGGCGTGAGCGGCGGCGACCGGGTCGTGGGTCACCATCACCACGGTCTGCCCGAGGGAGTCGACCGCCTCGCGCAGCAGCCGCAGCACCTCTGCCCCGGCGCGGGAGTCCAGATTGCCCGTCGGCTCGTCGGCGAAGATCACCCACGGTTTGGTGATCAGTGCCCGGGCCACCGCGACGCGCTGCTGCTGGCCACCGGAGAGCTCGGCCGGACGGTGCCGCAGCCGGTCGGTCAGTCCGACCGCCGCGACCACCTGCCGCAGCCAGGCCGGGTCCGGCCGCCGTCCGGCGATGTCCAGCGGCAGGGTGATGTTCTCCGCCGCGCGCAGCGCCGGCAGCAGGTTGAACTTCTGGAACACGAAGCCGATCCGGTCGCGGCGCAGCAGGGTCAGCCGACGGTCGTCGAGGCGGCCCAGCTCGGCGTCGCCCACGCGTACCGTTCCGGCGGTGGGGCGGTCCAGGCCGGCCAGGCAGTGCATCAGGGTCGACTTGCCGGAGCCGGAGGGGCCCATGATGGCCGTGAAGCGGCCGGCGGCGAAGTCGACGTCGAGGTCGTCGAGGGCGACGACGGCGGCCTGGCCGGTGCCGTACTGCTTGCGCAGGCTCCGGGCGGTGACGGCGACACCGGCGGTGACGTGGACGGGTGGTGCGATCGACACGTGCTGCTCCGTGGGACGGTGGATGTCGGACGTCCCCGACGCTATGGAGACCACCGGCCCGTCGAGATCAACCCGGACGCTCGACCTCGGTACGCCTCAGGTCGTCCCGCACCGGGCACACCCGTACGCCTCAGGTCGTACGCGGGCCCTCGGCGCCCGGGGTGACCAGGCCGCTCTCGTACGCCAGCACCACCGCCTGTACCCGGTCGCGGAGCTGGAGCTTGGCCAGGATCCGGCCGACGTGGGTCTTCACCGTCGCCTCGGCGACGTGTACCCGGGCGGCGATCTCCGCGTTGGCCAGACCCTGCGCGACCAGCAGCAGGATCTCCCGTTCCCGGTCGGTGAGCTGGGCCAGCCGGGGGTCCTCGGTGGGCCCGCTGCCGAGCTGTCCGGCGAACCGGTCGAGCAGCCGGCGGGTGATCGACGGGGCGACCACCGAGTCGCCGCCCGCGACGACCCGGATCGCGGTCAGCAGCTCCTCCGGAGGGACGTTCTTGAGCAGGAAACCGCTGGCTCCCGCGCGCAGCGCGGCGAACGCGTCCGCTTCGGTGTCGAAGGTGGTCAGCACCAGCACTCTCGGTCCGCCGGCCGGCCGGTCGGCGCAGAGCCGCCGGGTGGCCTCCACACCGTCCATGGTCGGCATCCGGATGTCCATCACCACCACGTCCGCCGGAACGCGGTCGAGTACCCGCAACGCGTCCGCGCCGTCGATCGCCTCGCCCACCACCTCAAGATCGGGCTGGGAGTCCAGCACCATCCGGAAGCCGGCTCGCACGAGCGCCTGGTCATCCACGATCACCACCCGGATCGTCATGCCGCGATCACCTCCGAGCCCGGGAACGACGGCATCGGCAGCCACGCCCGTACCTGCCAGCCACCGGCCAGTCGGGCCCCGGCGGTGATGGTGCCGTCGTACACCGAGACCCGTTCGCGCATGCCGACCAGCCCGTGACCACCCGGCGGTGTCGGGGTGAGCGGTCCGTGACCGCGACCGTCGTCGACCACCACGAGCGCGACACCGTCGGCGGTGTGCGCCAGAGTGAGCTCCACGCTCGCTCCCACCCCGGCGTGCTTGAGCACGTTTGTCAACGCCTCCTGTGCCAACCGGTGCACGGTCAGTTCCAGCGCGGGCGGCAGCGGGACGGGTCTGCCGGTGACCGTGTAGCGCACCCGCAACCCGGCCTCCCGGAACCGGTCGAGCAGGGCGGGCAGCTCGGCCACCGAGGGCCGCCGGTGGTCGGGCACGGGTCGTACGGCCGGTGTGGGCACTGGTTCCGGCGGGTTCGCTTCGCGCAGTACGCCCACCAGCCGACGCATGTCCTCAAGTGCCTGCCGGCCGGTGTCCGCAACGATCTTGAGGGCGTCCCGGGAGGTGTCGGGATTCTGGTCGATCATGTACCGGGCCCCGTCCGCCTGGACGATCATGACGGCCATGCTGTGCGCCACGACGTCGTGCAGTTCGCGGGCGATGCGGGTGCGTTCCTCCGCCACCGCCGCCCGCGCCTCGGCCTCCCGCTCCCGTTCGAGGGTGGCCGCCCGCTCCTCCAGGCTGAGCACGTACTGCCGGCGGGTACGGACGTTCAGGGCCACCAGCCAGACCGCTCCGGTGAGCAGGGTGTAGTAGATGGCGGCGTAGTACCAGGCGGCCGGCAACGGATCCCGCACGGCGGCGAAGACCGCTCCGAGCACGGCCACCACTCCGGCGATGGCGCCGTCGCGTAGCCGCTCGGCGTACTTGACCACGCCGTAGAGGGCGATCAGGACCGCCACGTCGTAGAGCATCGGCGCCCAGCCGAGGGCCACCTGGGCGAAGGCCAGCACCGCCACCACGACGGTCACCGCCACCGGGCGGACGCGGCGGAACAGCAGCGCCAGCGCCATCGCGACACCGATGGAGGTGGACCACCAGCCGCCCGGCTGCACCGGCCCGCCGGCCACGCTGACAAGGGCCACCAGGCCGGCAAGGGCCACGTCGAAGGCGACCGCGGGCAACCGCCGGCCGAAGATCATCGCATTCATCGTGCACCCAGCGTACGAGGCATCCCGGCGACGGACGCGAAGGTGCTCCCGGCCTCCCGGAGCGGGACCGGTCAGGACGGCAGCAGGTCGCGCATCCGGGCGATCTCGACGGACTGCTCGCTGGCGACGGAGGTGGCGAACTCCGGCCCCTGGCTGGCCCGGATCCGGTCGGCGAGGGCACGCACCCGCGGCTCGGCGGGACGCTCGACGGCCTCCTCCCCGGGACGGCCGGGCACGATGACCGGCGGCGCGGAGGCGTCCACCGCCAGCGCCACGGAAACCGATGTGACGGCGGCGAGTAGCTGTCCGCGCCGGGCGGTCATGCCACACCCCCTCCGGGTCGAGGTAGCTGCGATCGCATCCATTCACATTGGACGCCAAATGTGACCTGGGTCACATCGATGGATCTCATCTGCGAGTAGGGTACGGCCAACGTCACTACCCTTTCGAAGGGCGTCGCCGATGGTCGGATTGACCCTGCCACGGGGGCGGCAACTGCGTATCGTCAGTGTGGCCGCCACCGGGCTCCTCCTCGCCAGCATCGCCGTTGCCTCACCCGGCAACGCGCAGACCGTCTCCGCCGCGGCCAGCGAGTCCGCCGCAGCCGTCGAGGCACCGCTCGGTGTCGACGAGATCGCCAGCAGCCCCAACCTCAAACTGATCGCCAACCTGCCGAAGCAGGCGCCGTTCAACACCACCGCGGCGCTCGGCACCGACATCGCCTTCCAGGGCAGGTACGCCTTCGTCGGCAACTACGACGGCTTCGTCATCTACGACGTCGCCAAGCCGAGCCAGCCGAAGATCGTCTCGCAGGTGCTCTGCCCGGGCGCGCAGAACGACGTCTCCGTCTACGGTGACCTGCTCTTCCTGTCGACGGACGCGTCCCGCAACGACGACTCGTGCAGCAGCACCTCCCAGTCCGCCACGATCAAGGAGTCGTGGGAGGGCATCAAGATCTTCGACATCAAGCACAAGGCCAGCCCGCGGTACATCAAGGCGGTCGAGACGGCCTGCGGCTCGCACACCCACACGCTGGTACCGGCGAAGGACAAGAAATCGGTCTACCTGTACGTCTCGTCGTACAGCCCGAACGCCGCCTTCCCGGACTGCCAGCCGCCGCACGACTCGATAAGCATCGTCAAGGTGCCGCTGAAGAAGCCGACGGACGCGGCCGTCGTCGCCACGCCGAACCTCTTCCCCGACGGTGGCTACGAGGGTCGTAGCGGTGGCTCGGCGACCTCGGGCTGCCACGACATCACCGCGTACCCGACGAAGGACCTCGCCGCCGGTGCCTGCATGGGTGACGGGGTGCTGCTGGACATCAGCAAGCGGGAGGCGCCGCGGGTGCTGCACACCGTGCGGGACACCACCAACTTCGCGTTCTGGCACTCGGCCACCTTCAACAACCGCGGCACCAAGGTCGTCTTCACCGACGAGCTGGGCGGAGGCGGCGGCGCCACCTGCAACGAGACCGTGGGCCCGGAGCGCGGCGCCAACGCCATCTACGACATCACCGGTCGGGGCGACAAGCGCAAGCTGGAGTTCCGCAGCTACTACAAGATCCCCCGGACCAACGGCGACACCGAGAACTGCGTGGCCCACAACGGCTCGCTCATCCCGGTCCTCGGCAAGGACATCATGGTCCAGGCCTGGTACCAGGGCGGCGTCTCGGTGTGGGACTTCACCAACTCCCGCAAGCCGAAGGAGATCGGCTACTGGGAGCGCGGCCCGCTGTCGGACAGCCAGCTCATCGTGGGCGGCTCCTGGTCGGCCTACTACTACAACGGGCACATCTACTCCTCCGACATCCAGAAGGGGCTCGACGTGCTCGCGCTCAACGACTGGCGGACGTGGACGGCCAAGCTGGCCCACTTCCGCGAGTTGAACGTCCAGACCCAGCCCAGCTACCTGAGCTGGTAGGTCCAACGCACCGGTCGGGCCCGGTCGCCCCCGTACGGGGTGGCCGGGCCCGATCGCGTTGACAGCCGCATCGGTTGTCGCGTTTCCTCCCGCCTGTCCCGGGTACCTCGTCCGTCACGCAGGAAGGGGTGTGAGATGACGCGCAACGAGTACCACGTGGTGCCCGACGGCGCCGGCTGGAAGGTCGAGCAGGGCAACACCGTCGTCGGGACGTACGACACCAAGCAGCGGGCGGTCGAGGCTGGACGCGAGACGGCACACGGCAACGAGCCCAGTCAGCTCGTGGTGCACACGGCCGACGGGAAGATCGAGACCGAGTACACCTACCGGGACGACCCGTACCCGCCCGCCGGCTGAACGGGCCACACCAGCGGCGGCCTGCCGACACCATCCACCCCGGGTGCTGTCGGCAGGCCGCCGTCGTCACGGCTCCACTGTCGCCGGTGGCCGGGCGCGTGCTCGGCACCGTCGCCGCCGTCGGTGCCCTGCTGCTCACCGGCCGGCCCACGGCCAGCCGCCGCCGGCCGTCCAGTTCAGACCCGACGCACCGGTAGCTGCAACTCGGTGACCCCCTTGTCTGCCTCCTCCGGCCAGTACTCCACGTAGAGCTCGCGAGCGTAGCCGTCGGTGCGCCAGTCGTTCTCCTCGATCCACCGAGCCAGCACCTGCAGGCTCCGGTCGGCCGTGGCCATCGGGCCGTGGTGGATCGTCGTCGCCGCCGTGATCGCCGGCAGTTCCACCACGGCGATGCCGCCGGCCGCCGCCCGGCCGCCCTCGACACCCACCCCGGCGTGTACGACGACGCCGTCCCCGTCGGCGGCCTGGTCGTACCAGGCCACCGCCGGGCCGGACGGGTTGACCCCGGCGGCCTCCAGCCGGCGGAACAGCTCCGGGTAGAGCGGCGTCAGCACCGGACCGATGTCCGCGGCCTCGTAGCTGCGGGCAACGGCACTCAGCTCCGCGACCTGGATCGGCGGCACCTGCTTGAGCACGACATCCTGGCTGGTCATCCGACCCTCCGTTTCGATCATGCGGAGCCTCGCTTCGACGCTGGACAGGCGGGCGGTGTCCGCCGCCAACTGAGCCGCCAACTGGGCCCGGCGCAGCCGCAGCATGCCCCGCAGCTCGACCAGATCGACAGCCTCGTCCAGGATCGCCCGCACCTGGGCCAGGGTCAGGCCGAGGTCCTTCAGAGCGATCACCCGGTTGAGCCGACCCAGTTGGGCGGCGGTGTAGTAGCGGTAGCCGCTGTGCGGGTCGACGGCGGCCGGCGGGAGCAACCCGATGCTGTCGTAGTGCCGCAGCATCCGTACCGACACCCGGCCCAGGCTGGCGAAGTCTCCGATGGTTAACATGGCTCCTCCACGGTGGGCGCTGACACCGTGTCAGAGTCAATCCTGGGCCACCGGGGAGCGGCAACGACTCAGCCGGGCAGTGGGGCCTCGTCGCCGCGGTTGCGGCGTGGGGACACCAGCCGGCGCATGATCGGGGTGGCATTCCACTTCGCCGCGCCGACCAGGTCGCGGGCGTGTTCGAGGACCGTGTAGTCGGGTCTCGCCCGGCCCGCGGCGAGCGCGGCGTCCAGGTCGTTGCCACAACGCATAAGCACGCTGTCGAAGTCGCGGCGAACCGGCTCCAGCAGGTGGTAGCCGAACGAGCGGTGCAGGCGGGCGAAGAGCGGCTTGTACAACCGGGCCCGCTCGTGCAGCCCGGAGGAGTACGACATGGGGTTCTTCGGCCGGCGCCGGATGTAGTCGGGCAGCATGTCGGCGAAGGCCCGGCGGACGATCCACTTCTCCTGGCCGTCACGCAGTTTCAACTCGATCGGCAACCGCATCCCCAGATCGACCAGCGCGAGGTCGAGGAAGGGCACCCGGGCCTCGACGCCGAAGGCCATGCTGGTCCGGTCGACCCGCTGCAGCTCGGTCCGGCACAGGTTGCGAATCTTGTGCAGGAAGAGTCTCCGGGACGCCTCCGGACCGACCTCGTGGTACATGGGGTAGCCGCCGAACAGTTCGTCCGAGCCGTCGCCGGTGAGTACCACCTTGACGCCCAACTCCCGCAGCCGCCGGAAGATCGGCACGGAGACGATCGCGTTGATGATGTCCCCGTACTCGGTCAGCTCGGAGATCCGGATCGCCTCCCGTACGTCGGCGAGCCGGATGTCGCGCGGGCGCAGCTCCACCACCTCATGTGCCACGCCGAGGTCCCTGGCCAACCGCCGGGCGTACGCCAGGTCCGGGCTCTCCGGCACCCCGACGGTGATGGCGACACAGTCCGGGTGCAGCTGAGCCGTGTGCAGCAGCGCCAGCGAGCTGTCCAGTCCGCCGGAGAGCACCACGCCCACCGTCAGGTCGGTGTCCAACCGCACCCGGAGGCTGTCGGTGAGGGCGGCACGGACGAGCAGGGCGGCCTCGTCCGGGTCCGCCACCACCGGCCGGCCCGCACCAAGGGCGAGCAGGTCCACGTACGGCCGCAGCTGGGGGCGGCCGTCGACGTCGGCCCAACCGTGGTGCCCCGGCGGCACCTCGGCCACCGGCGCGCCCAACCGGACCAGCGCCTTGACCTCGCTGGCGAGGTGCAGGCATCCCGGCGTCCGCGCCCAGTACAGGGGCTTCACGCCGAGCGGGTCCCGGGCCAGGTACGCGCGCCCGGTGGCCCGCTCCACCACGACGAAAGCGTACTCGCCACGCAACCGGGTCACCACCTGCTCGCCCCAGTGCTCGAACGCGGCGAGCACCACCTCGGTGTCGCTGGCGCTGCGGAACCGGTGGCCGAGGGCGGTCAGCTCGGCCCGCAGTTCGTGGTGGTTGAAGACCTCGCCGTTGTAGCAGAGCAGCCAGCGCTCGTCGGCGGAGACCCAGGGCTGCACCGCGCGCTCGCGGTCCACCACCCGCAGCCGCCGGGTTCCGGCGAGCAGACCGTTCTCGTGCCGGGTCTTGGTCACCTCGCCCCGTGGCGCGAGTGTGCCGAGCATCCGCCGGAAGATCGCCGGGTCCGCCTCCGGGCCGATGCTGAGCATGATCCCGCACATGGTCAGATCCCCATTTCGGCTTCGTACGCCCGGCGCAGCCGCAGCGTCGCGGACGGCGCGAGGCAGATGTGCCACGCCTGACCCTCGTCCACCACGTTGATCTCGCCTGCCCGCTGCCGGCTCAGCAGCAGCCCGGCCAGGGTGTCCCGGACCCCGAAGCGGCGGTACCAGGCCATCTCCACGTCCACCGCCCAGCCCAGGCAGTGGCCGCTGGGCACCATCGCGGCGTACCCGAGGCGCCGCAACCGGTACTGGTGTTCGGCGCTGCGGACCAGGCTGGTCACCCACAGTGGCGGTGTGCCCGCCGGGGTGGCGGCGGCGAACTCGCGACCGATGTCGTTGAGCAGGGCGATCACCTCACGGCGGGCCCGGCGGAACAGCAACCCGGCGGTATGCGGGGTGGCGTCGGGCAGCATCCGGCGGCGCAGCGCGCGTACGCCCCGGCCGACGACCGTGCGGGGCTGCTCGGTGTACTGGAAGCGCAGCAGCCCTCGCCGCCGCAGCCACTCCAGGTCGACCAGTTCGGCGCTGTGGTTGACCTCCGCGTCGGTGAGGAACGTGGCGGCGTCGCGCCACCACATCACGTCGATGCGGGACAGCAGGTAGATGCGCACCAGCGCGGCCAGGTCAGCGGCGGAACTGCGTTCGTTCGGCTGGTACCGGGCCATCTCCAGCAGCAGCGTCTCGCGGGCTCCGATCAGACCCTGGGAGGTGGCGTCGAGTACCTGCATGATGGCCGGTTCCCGTAGCCGCTGGTCGATCAGCACCTGTCGAGCCTTCGCGCTACCCACCCCGGCGAGGGCGCTCACCTCGACCAGCAGTTCGGCCACGGCGTCGCGGTAGGCCGCCAGGTCGGGCGGGGCCGCGGTGAGCGGGCGCACGGTGCCCGGTGGGCGTCGGCGGGCCGGGGTGACGGGGAGACCGGGTCGGTGTCCCGGGCTTCGGCTGGGCACTCGCATGATCGGTCCTCTCTAGCCGCCGCAACGGTCGCCTGTGACAGAACGTAACGACACCGATCCGGATGAGTACGAGTAATACTCCCGTATCCCCCTAAGGCGTGGCAGACCTCGTGGACAGGCGCGCGTCGCCCCGGCGGCACACAGACCGGGCATGGCCGACAGACAAGTGCATGTACCATTCGGTACATGCACCGTGCCGCGGAGGTACGGTCGATGGACGGGAGGGACGTCGATGCCGACCATCAGCCTGACCGCGGGGACGATCGACTACACCGACACCGGCGGTGACGGGCCGGTCCTGGTGCTGCTGCACGGTGTGAACATGGACGCGAGCCTGTGGCGTCGGGTGGTCGCCGAAGTCGGTCCGACGGTGCGCTGTATCTGCCCTACCCTGCCGCTCGGCAGCCACCGGCGACCGATGGATCGGCCGGAACTGATCACCCACCGGGGCGTCGCCGCGCTCGTGGGGGAACTGCTCGACGCACTGGACCTGCGCGAGGTGACCCTGGTCGCCAACGACTGGGGTGGCGTCCAGTTCCTCGTGGCCGACGGTCCGACCGACCGGATCGCCGGTCTGGCGCTGGTCGCCTGCGAGGCGTTCGGCAACTTCCCGCCCGGAAAGCCGGGCAAGGCGGTGGCGATGAGCGCGCGAGTTCCCGGTGTGCTGTGGCTGTCGATGCAACTTCAACGGTTCGGCTGGTTCCGGCGTGCCCCCGGCGCCTGGGGATGGATGAGCAAGTACCCGATCCCCGGCGAGGTGATGGACGCCTGGTTCCGACCGGCGCAGCAGGACCGGGCGATCCGACGGGACCTGCGCACCTTCGCGCTGTCCACCCCGTCAAAGGCGGAACTGCGGGCCCTGCCGAGCCGGCTGGCGTCATTCGACCGCCCGGTCCTCGTGGCCTGGGCCCGCGAGGACAAGCTCATGCCCCCGTCGCACGGGCCCCGGCTGGCGGCGCTGTTTCCCCGGGGCCGGCTGGTCGAGATCGACGACAGCTACACCCTGGTGCCCGAGGACCAGCCCCGGCGGCTCGCGGCGGAGCTCGTCCGGTTCGTCACGACCGAGGTGCGCGGCCCGCGCCCCTGAGCCCCGCCCGCTGGCCCGGACGCACCGCACGCGCCGCCGGGTCACCGCCGTTGCGGAGCGTCACCCGCTCGGCTGGTCGGCCGCGTGGAATCCAGAAAGGCCGCCATGGTGGCGTCGGCTGTCGCCCGGTCGCCGGTGAGCGCCAACTCGAACAGGACGCCCCGGGTCATCGCCATCGCCATCCGCGCCTGGGTCCGTGCCTGCGCTGGCGGGTGCCCCACCCCCTCGAAGAACGAGCCGAGCCGGTCGGTCCAGACGGTGATCCAGGTGCGCAACGCACTGGCCCACGCGTGCCCCTGCATCGCCGCCGCCGACATCTCGAAGAACAGCGGCGCGAACGCCCGGTCGTCGGCGAGCCGGACCCAGAAACGCCAGGCACCGTCGTAGGGGTCGTCAACCGCCTCCCGCAGCAGCGATTCGAGCAACTCCTGCTGGGCCCGCCAGACGGCCTCGACCATCGCGGTGAGCAACCCCTCGCGGGAGCCGAAATGGTAGATCAGCATCCGATGGCTGGTGCCGATCTCCGCCGCGAGCGTACGCAGGCTGGTGTCGCCGACGCCGTTGACGGCGAAGTACGCGATCACCCGCCGCAGGAGATCCTCCTGCGGGCCGCCGGCCGGCACGGTGACTGTCACCACCCGATGCTAGGTCAGGGCCGATCCACTTTCCTGCACCAGTACCGGCGGGCGGATCACAACCAGCCGTTGTCCCGCGCGATCCGCAGCGCCTCCGCCCGACTTCCCGCGTCGAGCTTCTGCACCGCCAGCGCCAGGTAGTTGCGCACCGTCCCCGGCGACAGGTGTGCCCGGCGGGCGATCGCGGCGACCGGTGCGTCGTCGCCGGAGAGCCGCAGCGTCTCCAGTTCACGCGGGGTCAGCGGGCAGGGCGGGATGGTGAGCGCATCGGCAGCGAGGGCCGGGTCCACGTACCGGCCACCCGCGTGCACCCGGCGGATCACGTCGGCGAGCGCGCCGCCCGGCGCACCCTTGGGCAGGTAGCCGCGGGCGCCCGCGCCGAGCGCGCGGGTCAGGTGCGCCGGCCGGCCCTGGCCGGTGAGGATGACCACGGCACATGCCGGTAGCGCCCGGGCGAGCTCGGCGGCGACCTGGAACCCGTCCCGTCGGGGCATGGTCAGATCGATCACCGCCACGTCGGGTCGATGGGCAAGAGCGGCGGTCACCGCCTCCTCGCCGTCGGCCGCCTGGGCGACGACCGACAGATCCTCCTCGAGATCGAGCAGCGCGGCGAGAGCGGTACGGATCAACTCCTCGTCGTCGGCCAGCAGGACGCGGATCATACGACGGTCGGTACGGTCGCCTCGACGGTGAACACACCGTCTGCGCAGCGGGTACGCAACTGCCCACCGGCACCGGCCAGCCGGTCGGCCAGCCCGCGGAGTCCATGGCTGTGCCGGTCGGGCTCCGCCGTGTCGGGCACCCCGTCGTTGGTCACGATCATCCGCGCCACCTGCTCCTCCTGAGTGAACTCGATCCGGCACCAGCCCGCCCGGCTGTGTCTGAGCACATTGGTGCCGGCCTCCCGAAGCACCGCCGCGAGCTGGGTCGCCACCTCCGGCGGCAGCTCACCGTCGGGCGGTGCGACGGTGCACCGCACCCCGGACGAGCGCAGCACCTGCGCCACGGCGGTGAGCTGTTCGGTCAGGTCGATCCGACGGTAACCGTGCACCGTCCTCCGCAGTTCGGTCAGTGCGGTGGCGGCCAACCGTTGCGCCTCGCCCGCCGCCCGGCCCGCGCGCACCGGGTCGTCCGACGCGAGCCGGGCGGCCAGCTCGGACTTGAGGGCGATCACGGTCAGGTGATGTCCGAGCAGGTCGTGCACGTCGGCGGCGAAGCGCAACCGCTCCTGCGCGGCGACCAGCCGGGCCTGCGCAGCCCGTCCCTGTTCGGCCTGCACCAGCAGCCGCCAGAACCACACCTGGAAGCCGTTCACCAGCGCGATGCCGACGCCGACAGATCCGGTGAGCAGCACCGACCGGCCGACGGACATGCCGGTGAGCGCAGCCACCGCCCCGGACACCGCAACGGTGACAAGCGCCGCCGACATCACCGACCGTAACGGTGCGAGCAACGGGAGCCCACCGACGACCGCCGCGCCGAGCCACGCCCACGTGGGCCACGCGGCACCGGCGACCGGCGCGACGAGCGGCACGCTGAGCACCGCCACCGAGGCGTAACCGGCCAGCAACCACCGGCGCAGCCGGGCGGGCGGTGCCGGGGTGACCGCCGCGTACAGCGCCACCGCCAGCACCAGCGCGAACGCGGACAGCCCCACCGTGCCCGCCACCGCCCGCCAGGCGTCCGGTTCCCGGGTCAGCCCGACCGCGGGTAGGAGCAGGGTGGCGGCCATGCCCGAGGTGAGAGACACCAGGGTCGCGGCCCGGGCGCGGGACAGTGTCCGCCCGCTGCCCGCAACCAACGCGTCGGTCACCACGCTCGACAGGGTAGAGCGCGCCGCCGCAGCGGTGGACCCGCCGGTCTGCCCGGGCCGGCCGGGCGTTTCACCCGGCCGACCGGTGACCGCTTGGGGATGGTTTCCCCCGCGCGGCGGCCACCAGGCTCGGTGACATGGCAGAGCTGAGAACCGCAGTGACATCCATCCCTGATCCCACGCCTTCCGGTGCCACGACGGCCAGCCGGCCGGCCGGGCCGGGTCGGGTCGGGCGACTCCGGCCGCTGGCCCGGCACCTGCTGGAGATGGTGCTGGCCATGGTGGCCGGCATGCTGGTGCTCGGTCCGGCGCGAGCCGCCCTGGGTGCGGCGCTCGGGCTGGCCCCGGCCTCGCCGGGCGTCGGTGCGCTGCTCATGGCCACCGACATGAGCATCGGCATGGCCGCCTGGATGGTGTACCGAGGGCACTCCGTCGCGGCAATCGGCGAGATGGTGCTGGCCATGTACGCGCCGGTCCTGCTCCTGCTGGTCGGCTACCGGGCCGGACTGCTCGACGCGGATCTCCTGCTGGTCGGCGCCCACCTGTTGATGGTGCCGGCGATGGCGGCGGCGATGCTACGACGACCCATCGAGTACGTCCGGCACCCGGGCAACCAGCCGGCCGTTCGGCGTCCGCTGGTACGGGCGCTGGCGCATCGCTGGCCGGCTGGGTTGGCGTTGCTGGTGACCGCCGACAGCTGGACCTCGCCAGCCCTGCTGGGCGCGTACACGCTGCTGGTCCTGCCGGTGGGTTACCTGGTGATCGGGACGGTCCGCCGACAGTGGGGCGTACCCGGCAACCTGCGGCTCCAGCTCACCGGCCTGGCCGGCTGGTCCGCCCTGGCCCTGGTCGCCGTGCTGGCGGGCGGCACCGTGGGGCACTGGCTCGTGGCGCTCGGTTGGCTGGCCCATGCGGGGTGGGACCTGCTCCATCACCGCAGCCGACGGGTGGTGCCGCGAGCCTACGCCGAGTGTTGCATCGTCATCGACGCCGTGTTGGGCATCACCATCATGCTGGCGCTGCTCACCGGGTGACGGGACCGGGCGGGTGTGCGGGGTTGCCGTCGGCGACCCCGCGCACATGTTCGGGTGGTCGCCGCAGCGGACCGCTGGGCGTGATGAAAGGCTTGACCCATGAGTTCCACGCCCGTATCGCCCGACCCGTCCACCGAGCCGCCCGCCTTCACGGACCTCGGCCTACGACCCGAACTGCTCGCCGCGCTCGCCGCACTCGGGTACGAGGAGCCCACGCCGATCCAGCGGGAGGCGATCCCGCCGCTGCTGGCCGGCCGGGACCTGCTCGGGCAGGCGGCGACGGGCACGGGCAAGACGGCGGCGTTCGCCCTGCCGCTGTTGCAGCGGATGCCCGACGACCGGACGGGTGACGACCCGCTCGCGCTGGTGCTGGTGCCGACCCGGGAACTCGCGGTGCAGGTCTCCGAGGCGTTCCACCGCTACGGCAAGGACCTCGGTGCGCGGGTGCTGCCGATCTACGGTGGGCAGCCGATCGGTCGGCAGTTGCGGGCACTGGACGCCGGCATCGACGTCGTGGTGGCCACCCCCGGCCGCGCCCTGGACCACATCGCCCGGGGCACGTTGCGGCTGGGCAACCTCGCCAGCGTGGTGCTGGACGAGGCTGACGAGATGCTCGACATGGGCTTCGCCGAGGACATCGAGGCGATCCTGGAACACACCCCGGAGCAGCGACAGACGCTGCTCTTCTCCGCCACCATGCCGGCGCGTATCGACGGGATGGCCCGAGCGCACCTGACCGACCCGGTGCGCATCCTGATCGCCCGCGAGCAGCCGGTGGCCGGCGAGGCACCCCGGGTTCGGCAGAGCGCGTACCTGGTGGCGCGGGCGCACAAGCCAGCGGCGCTGGGGCGCGTGCTGGACGTCGAGTCGCCTACGGCGGCGATCGTGTTCTGCCGCAGTCGGGAGGAGGTCGACCGGCTCACCGAGACGATGAACGGTCGCGGCTACCGGGCCGAGGCGCTGCACGGCGGCATGAGCCAGGAACAGCGGGACCGGGTGATGGGGCGGCTGCGTGCCGGCACCGCGGACCTGCTGGTCGCCACCGACGTGGCGGCCCGTGGGCTGGACGTCGAGCAGCTCAGCCACGTAGTCAACTTCGACGTGCCGTCGGCGCCTGAGTCGTACGTGCACCGCATCGGTCGGGTGGGCCGCGCCGGTCGGGAGGGCGTGGCGATCACCCTGGCCGAGCCCCGGGAACACCGGATGCTCAAGACCATCGAGCGGGTCACCGGGCAGCGGATCACGATCGACAAGATCCCCACGGTCGCCGATCTACGGACCCGTCGGCTGGAGCTGACCCAGGCCGCGTTGCGGGAAAGCCTGCTGGAGGACGATCTCGACCCGTTCCGGGTGATCGTCGAGACGCTCAGCGACGAGTTCGACCTGATGGAGGTGGCGCTCGCCGCGGTGAAGCTGGCCCACGAGGCGACGCTGCCCGGTTCCGACGAGGCCGAGGAGGAGATTCCGCAGGTCGCGGTCCGCCCACCTCGGGAGGGCCGGTCGACGGGGTACGAGGGCCGGGGTGAGCGCCGGCCGGCGCGGCCCCGCACCGCCGGCACCACCCAGGTCTTCATCGGGGTGGGCCGGCGGGCCGGGGTGCGCCCGCAGGATCTGGTGGGCGCGATCACCGGGGAGACCGGGGTCCGGGGCCGAGACATCGGCTCGATCGAGATCGCCGATCGCTTCTCCCTGGTCGAGGTGCCTGTCGCCGTCGCCGACGAGATCATCGCCGGGCTGCGCGGCAGCACCATCAAGGGCCGCAAGGCCACCGTCCGCCGTGACCGCGAAGGACGTCCCGGAGAGGGCCGCTTCGACGGCGGCGACCGCCGCGACCGCCGCTGAGGTGTCACCCCTCAGGCGGCGGTGACCCGCTGACCGCCCAGCGCCGCCGGGTCGATCTCAGCCGGGCGCAGCGCCAGGGCGAGCACGTCGGCGACGTCGGCCAGGGTGTGCACGGTCAGCGCCTCGCGGACCTCAATCGGCAGGTCGTCCAGGTCCGGTTCGTTGCGGGCCGGGATGATCACCTCGGTCAGTCCGGCCCGGTGGGCGGCGAGCAGCTTCTGCTTCACGCCGCCGATGGGCAGCACCCGCCCGGAGAGGGTCACCTCGCCGGTCATCCCGAACTCGGGGCGTACCGGCCGGCCGCTGGCCAGCGACGCCAGGGCGGTGACCATCGTGATGCCGGCGCTGGGCCCGTCCTTGGGCACCGCACCCGCCGGGACGTGCAGGTGGATCCGACGTCCGGCGAGGGCGTTCGGGTCCAGGCCGAGGCGACGGCCGTTGGCGCGCAGGTAGGACAGGGCGATATGCGCCGACTCCTTCATCACGTCGCCGAGCTGGCCGGTGAGGGTCAGCCCAGGCTCGCCGTCCATGCTGGTCGCCTCGATGAACAACACGTCTCCCCCGGCACCGGTGACCGCCAGTCCGGTGGCCACGCCCGGTGTCGCGGTGCGTTCCGCCGATTCCGGCGTGTGCTTCGGCCGGCCGAGGTAGCGGACCAGGTCGTCGGCGCCGACGAGGGCGGGCGTCGGGTCGTCGGCCAGGGTCACGGCCACCTTCCGCATGATCTTCGCCAGGGCACGTTCCAGCTGCCGTACGCCGGCCTCGCGGGTGTACTCCCCGGCGATCCGCGCCAACGCCGCAGCGTCCACGTCGACCTCGTCGGCGGTCAGCCCGGCCCGCTCCCGCTGACGCGGCAGCAGGTGGTCGCGGGCGATGGCCACCTTCTCGTCCTCGGTGTACCCGTCCAGAGTGACCAGTTCCATCCGGTCCAGCAGCGGCCCGGGGATGGCCTCCACCACGTTGGCGGTGGCCAGGAACAGCACATCGGACAGGTCGAGGTCGACCTCCAGGTAGTGGTCCCGGAAGGTGTGGTTCTGAGCCGGGTCGAGCACCTCCAGCAGGGCCGCGGCCGGGTCGCCGGCGTATCCCACGGAGACCTTGTCCACCTCGTCGAGCAGCACCACGGGGTTCATCGAGCCTGCCTCGCGCAGCGCCCGGACGATCCGGCCGGGCAGCGCCCCCACGTAGGTACGGCGGTGTCCCCGGATCTCGGCCTCGTCACGAATGCCGCCGAGGGAGACCCGGACGAACGTCCGGCCGAGGGCCCGGGCGACCGACTCGCCGAGGCTGGTCTTGCCGACGCCGGGCGGGCCCGCGAGGGCCAGTACGGCACCGGAGCCGCGACCGCCGACCACCCCGAGGTCACGTTCGGCGCGCCGGTTGCGCACCGCCAGGTACTCCAGGATGCGGTCCTTGACGTCGGCCAGGCCGGCGTGGTCGGCGTCGAGCACGGCCCGCGCCGCGGCCAGATCCGTGTTGTCCTCGGTGCGCGTGCTCCACGGCATCTCCAGCACCGTGTCCAGCCAGGTCCGGATCCAACCCGCCTCCGGCGAGGCGTCGCTGGCCCGCTCCAGCTTGCCGACCTCCCGCAGCGCCGCCTCGCGTACCTTCTCGGGCAGGTCGGCGGCCTCGACGCGGGCCCGGTAGTCGGCCGAGCCGTCCGGGGCGTCCTCGCCGAGTTCCTTGCGGATCGCGGCGAGTTGCTGGCGCAGCAGGAACTCCCGCTGCGACTTCTCCAGCCCCTCCCGGACGTCGGAGTTGATCTGCTCGGTGACCTCCTGCTCGGCCAGGTGGTCCTTGACCCAGCCGACGAGCAGTTCCAGCCGGGCCGTGACGTCCGGCGCGGCCAGCAGTTCGGTCTTCTGCCCCAGGCTGAGCCAGGGCGCGTAGCCGGCCGAGTCGGCCAGCTCGGAGAGGTCGGTCATCCGTTCCATCGCGTCGATGACCTGCCACGCACTCCGCTGCTGGAGCACGGAGGTCATCAACGCGCGGTACTCGCGGGCGAGTTCACGGGCCCGGCCGGCGGGGTCGGGTTCGTCGATTTCGGTCGCCTCGACCCAGAGCGCGGCGCCGGGGCCGGGTACACCTGAGCCGATGCGGGCACGGGAGAGGCCCCGGATGACGGCGGCAGGCTCGCCGCTGGGCAGCCGCCCCACCTTCTCGATCGTGGCGATCGCGCCGACGGAGCCGTACTCGCCGTCCAAACGGGGCACGGCGAGCAGCTTGCGGTCGCCGGTGGCACGAGCCGCGTCGACCGCGGCCTGGGTGGTCGGGTCGAGGGTCACCGGGATGGCCATGCCGGGCAGTAGTACGGCGTCGGTCAGTGGAAGTACCGGAAGAGTTGCCATCGAACACCTGCTATCGCATTGAGTTGAGCGTGTCTGGCTCAAGTCGCATCGGGTCCCGGTTGTTCCTCCGTGTGACCCAGCACACGGAGCGCCAACCCGCGCGTGACACTTCCACCGTCCATCGGGTCGACCGTGCCCACGTCGAGCAGATCCGAAATCGGGGATTTCGATGCCGCGCAAAACGCGAACCGCCGCATGGCGCGCTTTTGTTGCGCAATTGGCGGACGATCAGTCAAACTTTGAGCACACCCCGTCAGACACAGGGAGTAATCGACGATGGCCAAACAAGTAATCACGGTGCTGACTGACGACCTCGACGGCGGAAAGGCCGACCGTACGGTCGAGTTCAGCCTGGATGGCGTGGCGTACACCATCGACGTTTCCGACGAGAACGCGGGTGTCCTGCGCAAGGCGTTGGATCCGTTTATCGATGCCGGCCGCCGCCTCGGCCGTGGTGCTGCCGACACGGGCCGTAACCCACGTCGTAGCATCGGTTCGGGCACGCCGGGAATGAACCGCGAGCAAAACCGTGCCGTCCGCGAATGGGCGGTCCGGAACGGCTACAAGATTTCCGAGCGGGGTCGCATCCCGGTCGAGGTCGTGGAGGCGTACAAGAACCGCTGAACAGCGGGAATGTCGCTCTGGCGCGGTTGGGCCCTGGGCTTCGGATCACGGCAGGATTGCACCGGCTTTCGACATGCAGCGGGGCCGCCCGGAGGATTCCGGGCGGCCCCGCCGTTCGATCTCAGCCCACGGGCTCAGCCCTCGGCGTCAGTTGACCTGGATGCGCACCGCGTCGAAGGCGGGGGTCTGGTTGGCCCGCTCCGACATCGGGATGCGGTGCGAACCGTCACCGGCCCAGACCGCGCACTGTGCGGTACCGGAATCCGGCAGGCCCGGAACCTGGATGGTGACCTCGTCCGGCTGGGCACCGCCGCCGCCGTCCTCGGTGGCGACGAAGAAGGCCGGCACCGGGTCAGGCGCAGGAGCCTCGTTCGTGTTGTTCAGCATCCGGCAGGCGGTGTGGAAGTGACCACGGGTCAGGCCCTGCCCGTTGAGCAGCGAACTCTCCAGGTAGTAGCCGCCCTGGCCGGCCGGGAGGAACCGGTCCCGGACCAGGTTGCGGGTGCTGACCCGGATCGAGAAGCCCTCGTTGCGGTTGATCTGCTGCGGGAAGTCGGTGATCAGCAGCGACGGGTTGTTGGCCGCGGCACCGACCTCGCCGAAGGCGGTGCTGATGCAGCGGTTGCCGTTCTGGAAACCGTCGTGACGCTGCAGCTGGCTGTTGTCACAGTTGTTCGCCAGCACGTCGAGGCCGTTGTTGTTGCCGCCGTCGTTGTTCCCGCCGTCGTCGTTACCACCGTCGTTGCCGCCGTCGTTGCCGCCGTCGGTGCCACCGTTGTTGTTGTCGACCGGCTGCACCTGGCAGGTGGCGAGGTTGGCGAGACCGCGCGGCCGGGGGCCGAAGCGGTCGATGGCGATCGTGATCCGGCCGAGGGCCGCTCGACGCTTGCTGGCCAGCGGGTTGAGAATGGCGTTACGGATGAACCCCTGGCCGCGGTCGCCCTCTGCGGCGAGCCGCTCGTCCGCCTCGGTGATCTGGGTCTGCAACGCGTTCAGGTTACGGTCCACCTCGGCGCGGGCCCGGTCGGGCACCTGCGGGAGTCGGCTGACCACGTCCGGGCAGGCCACCGCGAGGGCACCGGTGGTCGCGCCGTCGGTGCCGTTGCGAGTCTCCTGACACTCCTCGACGGTCTGCTGCCCGTCGCCCCAGTGGTTGACCACCCAGCGGCCGTTCTGCCAGGTGCGGGTCGTGGTGGCGCCGCGAGCGGCCGGCGCGGTGGCGCCGGGGCTGGGTGCGACACATTCGGCTGCCACCGGTCGCTGCTGCTGGTTTGACCGTCGGTCACCGGCCGACGAGATCTGGGTCACGGCGACGACGCCGCCGAAGACAGCGAGCGTGGCGCCAACGGCCAGAAGTCGCTTGGTCCGCGCGTTACCGGTTGGTCGGCGCGACCGGGTTGACCTGCGCATCGAATTGCTCTCCTTCTCGATCCGGTTCCTGATTCGTGACTCGACGGACCGAACGGAATCTTGGTGGCACGCTCGACGGGGACCGCCTGAACGCACCGGTGGCACGTCGACAAACGACGATGCCCTTTCCGCACCGTCTGCCGCACCGGCCGGTGCGGGTTGGGGAGATCCTGTCCATTCGCGGTGAGGTACGGGCCCGCTCCGACGGCGGTTCAAAGGCCGCCAACTTTTTTTCGATGTTTCTTTCCGCGCCCGGCCGGTCACCGTCCGCCTTCGGCCGACCGACGCTCAGGATGCGGTCACTGCTGGCAGAGATGGTCGTAGGCGAAATCGCCGACGAGTTCGTCGCGACGATCCCGTAGCCGCCGAATGCCGGCCAGCAGATTCCCGAGTGGCACCAGCGGCGGCGCGCCGGACTCGATCGTCCGCAGCCGCTCGCCGATCGCGAGGACGGCCAGGTCCTCGGCGAGCCGGGCGGGTTCGACGCCACAGGAGAGGCCGTACGCCTGCACGGTCACCCGCTCCACCAGCACCTCGCCCGGACGCACCTCGGCCCAACTCCAGCCCTCGGCCGGCCCCTGCGTCCAACGCACGTGCAAGCCACGCAGGATGGGGTCGGTCAACCGACGCGCCACGTACGCCTCCACCGCTTCGGCGCGGGCGAGCGCGCCGAGGTCGTTGACCGCACCCTCACGTCCGTCGGGCAGCCGGCCGACGATGTCCCGGAACCCGACGTCCGCGGCGTCCGAGCCGGCGGCACCGGCGGCGTACCGACGGGCGTCGACGAGGTACGCGACGATCCGCGGCCCGTGTCCGGCGGTACGCAGGGTGTCGGAGACGATCCGCAGCAGCGGCAGCCCGATCGCGGCGGCGACGGCTTCCGTGGTCCGCTCGGCCCGCCTGGCGGTGGCGTCGGTCGGCGGTGACCGGAACTCGACGGCGAACTCGGGCCGTCCGGTCGCCGCCGTGCAGACCACATGGTCGAACAGCGTCCGGCTGGCCGTGTTCCACTGGCTGGCCGTGAGACCAGGTGGCCGGCGCCGGACGATCTCGCCCAGGCGCAGCCCGGCGTGCACCCGC
This sequence comes from Micromonospora sp. NPDC000442, assembly GCF_042898635.1. NCBI lineage: Bacteria > Bacillati > Actinomycetota > Actinomycetes > Micromonosporales > Micromonosporaceae > Micromonospora > Micromonospora sp. NPDC000442. Next base: position 145,512 of record NZ_JBIAYZ010000009.1, read on the forward strand.
TGCTCCGCCCGGATAAGCACGGCGCCCCGCCCGGCCTCCTCCGGCACCTGCGACAGCCCGCGATCGTGGTCACCGGTCATCGTCGTACCCATGAATCCTCTTCAACCTCTCTTGCCGGCCGGCAGCGGCCGCAAAGGCCGGACAACGGTGCGCGGGCAGCTCGACAAGGCTCTCCTCCCGCCGGCCGACCGAGTCTAGGATGACGATCATGCCGGCGGCGTCCCCGGCGGGCGGTCGGTGACCGGACGGTGGTCGACGGCGGGCCATCCAGCGCCCGGGCCGAGGAGGTGGACGGGTGCGGGTGGTGTCCCTGGTGCCGTCGCTGACCGAGGCGGTGGCGACGACCCTGCCCGGGTTGCTGGTCGGTGCCACCGACTGGTGCACCCACCCGGCGGACCTGGACGTGCCACGGGTGGGCGGCACCAAGTACCCGGACCTGGACCGGATCCGCGATCTCCGTCCCGACCTCGTCCTGCTCAACGTCGAGGAGAACCGACGGGCGGACGCCACCGCCCTGGCCGCGGCGGGCGTACCGATCCGGGTGACCTATCCGCGCACCGTGGACGGTGCGCTGACCGAGCTGGCCGACCTGCTTCGCGACCTGGGATCGGCAGCGGAACCGCACTGGCTCACGGAGGCCCGTCGAGCCTGGGCAGCGCTACCGGGAACGCCGGTCCGCCGACGCGCGGTGGTGCCGGTCTGGCGACGACCGTGGGTGGTGCTCGGCGCCGACACGTTCGCCGGGGATCTGCTGCACCGGCTCGGCATCGCCAACCCGTACGCCGAGCAGCCGGAGCGGTATCCACGACCGAGCCTGCGGCAGCTGCGGGACCAGGCACCGGAACTCATCGTGCTGCCGGACGAACCGTACCGCTTCACCCGGGACGACGGGCCCGAGGCGTTTCCCGGCATTCCCTGCGCCCTGGTGTCCGGTCGGCACCTGACCTGGTACGGCCCGTCGTTGGCCGAGGCTCCCGCACTGCTGGCCGCCCAACTCGCCGACCTGTACGTCGCCCACTGACCGCTGCGGTGGCGGGTCGTCCAGGGCCGGCACCGGTCGCGGGTCCCGGTGAACACGGGTCGAAGGTCCCGGCCGGCAACGGCCCGCCGGCCCTGATCTCCGGGTGCTTCCCGGGCGTCCAATAGAAGTGCCACCGGGACACGCGGTGCGAAGCAGAGAAGGGACGTGGACATGATGACCGCGATGATCGAGCGGAACACCGCCGCCAAGACCCCGGTGGCCGAGACCAACCAGGAGCAGAACCTCCGCACCCGGGCCACCCGCTACCTGCTCGCCGGGCTCCGCCTGGCGCTCGGTTGGGTCTTCCTCTGGGCCTTCCTGGACAAGGTGTTCGGCCTGGGGTTCGCCACCGAGGCGAAGAACGCCTGGATCAACGGGGGCAGCCCGACCAAGGGCTTCCTCAGCTTCGGTGCCGCCGGCCCGTTCCAGGGCTTCTACAACGGAATCGCTGGAGCCGTCTGGGCCGACTGGCTCTTCATGATCGGCTTGGCCGCCATCGGTACCGCACTGCTGCTCGGCATCGGGGTGCGCGTCGCCGCCGCGGCCGGCGGTCTGCTGCTGGTGCTGATGTGGACGGCCGTCCTGCCCCCGGAGAACAACCCCTTCATGGACGACCACCTCGTCTACGCCGGTGTGCTGGCCCTGCTCGCGGTGACCAATGCCGGTGACACCTGGGGCCTCGGCCGCACCTGGGCCCGGCTGCCGATCGTGCAGCGGTTCGGCTGGCTCCGCTGACCTCGATCACCTCCCCCGCGGCGGGCGTCACCTACCGGTGGCGCCCGCCGCACCGCGTCCGCCCGGCTCGGCCACGGGTGGCCCGCATCGGTCCGCGGGGTGCCGGGCCGTAGCATCCGGCAGGATTGTGCTGACCGGAACCGACGCACCAGGAGAATCCGCATGAACCAGGCAGCGAGCAAGCCCGAGATCGGCCCGATCGAGGGCGCCCCGCCGGCCGACCTCGTGATCGAGGACATCACCGTGGGCGACGGCCCCGAGGCCCAGCCCGGGCAGGTGGCCCGGGTGCACTACGTCGGGGTGTCGCACTCCACCGGCGCGGAGTTCGACGCCTCCTGGAACCGGGGCGAGCCGTTCGACTTCCCGCTCGGCGGCGGACGGGTCATCGCCGGCTGGGATCAGGGCGTGGTGGGGATGCGCGTCGGCGGCCGGCGTCGGCTGACCATCCCGCCGCACCTCGGGTACGGCAGCCGAGGCGCCGGTGGCGTCATCAAGCCCAACGAGACCCTGGTCTTCGTGGTCGATCTGCTCGGCATCCGCTGACCGCACGCGTCCGGCGCCGGCCCCGTGCCCGGCGCCGGACGCATCGTCGGGACCCCGCCCCGGGTGCGCCACCCGGGCGGGCCGCATACCGGCGCCGACCGGTCACGCCGCGGCGAGCACCCGCTCCGACGCGGCGACGACCGGGATGACCCGCCCCAGGCCGGTGGCCCGCAGCACCCGCTCCACCAGGGGCGGCGGGTCGACCAGCACCAGGTTGCCGCCCTGGGACCGCACCCAGAGCCGGGCCGCGACCAGTGTGCGGACCCCGGCCGCGGAGAGCAGTCGAACCCCGGAAAGATCCACCCGCAGCTCGGTGCGGGCGGGGGCCGCCCAGAGAGCGGCGCGGAACGCCGCGACCGTGGCGATGTCGATCACACCGACCACGCGAACGCACACCGCGTCATCGGACACGCTGGTCTCGACGTGGAACCGTTCCTCGCGCTCTCGCATACGACGAACCTATCCCCCGCCACCGACACTTCCACCCTGCTGGAAGGCGGTTCCGGGTAAGCCCAGGGCATGACCCGTAGGCCGATCGGGTCCACCCTAGGGACGATCCCCGCCCCTGGGTGACCACCGTCGGGACCGCCTCGGAGCGCCGGGCCGACCCACGGCGGGCGGCCCGGCGCGTACGCCCGGTCAGCCGCCGCTCGCCGACGGCTGCGGTTCGGGCGAACCTCCGGCGACCGCCCCCGGGTCCGGCGCCTGGGTGGGCGTGGGCCGCAGACCGGCCGGCACCGGCAGTGCGCTGCCCTTGGCGAACTGCTCCCAGCTGACGTTCCACGCCGTCCAGCCGTTGCCCTCGTCGAGCTCGACCTCGGTGCCCTTGACGGTGACCAGGTCGCCGACCTGGGTGATGCTCATCAACCAGTCCGCGTTGGCCGCGGACAGGTTGGTGCATCCGTGTGACACGTTGGTGTACCCCTGATCCCCCTCCGACCAGGGTGCGCCGTGGATGAACTCACCACCCCAGGTGAGTCGCTGCGCGTCGGAGACGTCGACCACGTACGGATCGGCCGAGCCCCGCGTGTCGAACGTGGTGAACTCGTGCTTCTCCATGATCACCATCTTGCCGCTGGAGGTGGGCGTGCTCGGCTTGCCGAGGCTGACCGGCAGTTTGCGCAGCAACTTGCCGTCCCGGATCACCGACATCTGCTTGCTCGCATTGTCGATCTCCAACTCGACCTGCCGACCGATCTTCGAGGTGGCCCGCCGGTCGGTGTCACCGACATGCTCCTTGCCGATCGGCAGGCCCTCCAGCGCGGAACGGACCTTGATCGTCGTACCCGGCCGCCAGAAATCGGGCGCTCGGTAATAGACCTGACTGCCGTCGGCCACCCAGGACCAGGTGCCCGGCTGGGGTGGATCCGTTTTCACGAACAAACGGCGCTGCACATCCGCCCGCGCCTCTTTGGGAATTGGCGGGTCGAAGGCGACGGTTACCGGCATGGCCGTTCCGTACGTCCGATCACCGGCAAAATACAATGTGCTGACAATGGCCGGTTTGGATGATTTGGGCTGCGTCGTGAAGGTCGTCCTGCGGGTGACCGTCTTCCCGGAGTTGCCGGTCGCGGTGACCTCCGCGGTGTACGTCCGCTTCGGCTCCAGTGTCCGGCTCGGCACCCACCCGGTGCCGTCCTCACGCGGCTCGGCCGCGACGGTCCCGCCCTTGTCGTCGGTGATCCGCACGGTGGTCACCCGCCCGTGCTTGACCGCCGTGCCGATCTCCCCGGTGACGGGCACGTCCCGGGTCCCCTCGGCCGGCGTCACGGACAGTTCCGGGTTGGCTCGCGCCTCGGTGGGCTGCCCGGCCCGGCGATCGCTGGTGCACGCGCCCAGCGCCAGCGGTGCCGCTGCGACACTCACCGCCAACAGCGTCAGTCGCCGCCTCAACATCATGATGCGTCCCCCCGTTATCGCCGCTTCCTCCGCCACATTCTCCCTAACTCGGCACCGACGTTTTTGCGGTTTCGGCCAAGAGCAGGGACATTGCATGGAGAACCTTTTCCGTAATCGCACTCAGGCGAACGGAAAAGGCCAGCGACGACGATACGGGCGATACTCGGCCGCCTGTGGCGCTATGTCCGGCGCCGTACCACTGAGCCGGCCCGCGCGTCCGCGCGCCGGCGGCCAGCGTCGATCCGATCCGGCCGCCGCTCATGCTTGGCGCGCGGTGGATCGCGCGTTCGCCGTCCCGTCCGAGAGCCGGGACGGCGAACCCGCTCGATCGGTCTGGGCCGTCAGACCGTGGCGATCAGCAGCGCCGGCTGCTCGACACAGTCCGCCACGTGCCGCAGGAACCCGCCGGCCACGCCGCCGTCGCAGACCCGGTGGTCGAAGGTGAGGCTCAGCTGCGTCACCTTCCGGACCGCGAGCTGGCCGTCGACGACCCACGGCTTGTCCACGATGCGGCCGATGCCCAGCAACGCGGCCTCCGGATGATTGATGATCGGGGTCGAGCCGTCGACGCCGAACACCCCGTAGTTGTTCAACGTGAAGGTTCCCCCGGTCAGCCGGGTCGGCGGCAGTTCGCCCGCCCGGGCCGCAGCGGTGGTGGCCGCGAGTTCGGTCGCGAGTTCGGTGGTGGTGAGCCGCTCGGCGTCCCGCAGCACCGGCACCACCAGTCCCCGGTCGGTCTGGGCGGCGATACCCAGGTGCACCCCGGCGGACTGCACGATCCGCTGCCCCTCGGTGTCGACCCGCGCGTTGAGCTGCGGGTAGCGGCGCAGCCCGGACAGACAGATCCGCGCGAGCAGGGCCAGGATGCTCACCGGACGGTCCGGGCGGGCGGAGTTGATCGCGGCCCGGGTCTCCAGCAGGCCGGTGGCGTCGGCGTCGACCCAGATGGTCACCTCGGGGATCTCCCGCCGGCTGCGCGACAGCTTGTCCGCGATGGTTCGGCGAATACCGGTCAACGGAATGACCAGATCCTCGGCACCGACCGGGGCCGGGTCACCCTGCGCCGGGTGTTGCGCCGTCGTCGCCGGCCGGTCCGACACCGCGGTGAGCCGGGCAGTCACGCCGATCGGGCCTCCGGTGACGTCGCGGGCCGCCGCCTCCACGTCGGCCCGCCGGACCACACCGCCGGGGCCGCTGCCGCGCACCGTCGCCAGGTCCACCCCACGCTCGCGGGCCAACCGCCGCACGATCGGCGAGATGACCAGGGGCTGGGCTGCCCGGGACGGGCCGGGCTCCCGGTCGGCCGGCGCCGGTGGCCGACCGGGACCGGACGGTGTCACCGCCGGACCGGGCGGGACCGCCGCGGCGACACTCACGTCCGGTGCGTGGGTGGCCGCGGCGAGCCGAGGCCGCCTGCGGCGGCGGGAACCACCGTGGCCGGTGCCGTACCCGATCAGGACGTTGCCGGAGCCGGCCCGCTCCTCCTCACGGTAGACCGCGTGGCCGGTCGGCTCGTTGCCGTCGGCGCGCCCGCTGACCGGCTCGGCGACGGTGATCAGGGGCTGGCCCACCGGGCGTACCTCACCCTCGACGCCGTGCAGGGCGACGACCCGACCGGCGTACGGGCAGGGCACGTCGACGACCGCCTTGGCGGTCTCGACCTCGACCACGGTCTGGTCCACGCTTACCGTGTCGCCGACCGCGACCCGCCACTGCACGATCTCCGCCTCGGCGAGACCTTCACCGAGGTCGGGCAGGAGGAAAACCTTCTCGGTCATGCCGCACTGCTCTCGGTCAGCCAACGCTGGTCGGGCTGGTCGTCCCACTGCAACCGGGCCACCGCGTCGAGTACCCGGTCGACCGAGGGCAGGTGGGTGTGCTCCAGCATCGGCGCCGGGTACGGGATGTCCAGCCCGGAGACCCGCAGCACCGGGGCGTGCAGCGCGTGGAAGCACCGTTCCTGTACCCGGGCGGCGATCTCCGCACCGACCCCGGCGAAGCCCTGCGCCTCCTGCACCACCACGCATCGCCCGGTGCGCCGCACCGAGGCGGCGATGGTGGCGTCGTCGAACGGCACGATGGTGCGTACGTCGACCACCTCCAGGTCCCACCCCTCGTCACGGGCGGCCTCGGCGGCCTCCAGCGCGACCGGGACCGCCGGTCCGTACGCGACCAGGGTGGCGTCGCGTCCGGGCCGGCGCACGACCGCCCGACCGAACGGCTCGGTCCGCGTCGGCAGCGCGGTCTCGGCGCCGGCGAAGTAGAGCTTCTTCGGCTCCATGAACACCACCGGGTCCGGGTCGTCGATCGCCTCCCGCAGCAGCGAGTACGCGTCGTCGACGGTCGCCGGGGTGACCACCTTCAGGCCCGGGGTGTGTGCGTAGTACGCCTCGGAGGAGTCGCAGTGGTGTTCCACGCCGCCGATCCCACCGGCGTAGGGCACCCGGATCACCATCGGCACGCTCAGTGCGCCCCGGGTGCGGTTGCGCAGCTTCGCCACGTGCGAGGCGATCTGCTCGAACGCCGGGTACGCGAACGCGTCGAACTGCATCTCGACCACCGGCCGCAGCCCGGACATGGCCAGCCCGACGGCGAACCCGACGATGCCGGCCTCCGCGAGGGGGGTGTCGAAGCAGCGCTTGTCGCCGAAGCGGGCCTGTAGTCCGTCGGTGATCCGGAAGACCCCGCCGAGTTGGCCGACGTCCTCGCCGAAGACGAGCACCCGCTCGTCGTCGAGCATCGCGTCGGCGAGCGCGGCGTTGAGCGCCTTCGCCATGGTCATGGTGGCCATCAGGCGTCCTCCTCCGCTGCCGCGGCCAGTTCGGCGCGTACCTGCTCCCGCTGCTCCACCAACTGCGCGGTGGGTTCGGCGTAGACGTGCTCGAAGAGGCTGAGCGGGTCGACCGTGGGTTGGGTGTGCATCCGTTCCCGCAGTTGGGCCGCGTACGTCTCGGCCTGCTCGGCGATCTCGGCGACGGACGCGTCGTCGAGCACGTCCCGGCCACGCAGGTAGGTCTCCAGCCGGACCAGCGGATCGCGGTCGCGCCACGCCTCGACCTCGTCGGCGTCGCGGTAGCGCGAGGCGTCGTCGGCGTTGGTGTGCGGCTCCATCCGGTAGGTGTGCGCCTCGACCAGGTACGGTCCCTTGCCGGCGCGGGCGTGCGCGACCGCGCGGGTGAGCACGGCGAGCACGGCCACCGGGTCGTTGCCGTCGACCTGCTCGCTGGGGACGCCGTAGCCGACGCCCTTGTAGGCCAGCGCCGGGGCGGCGGTCTGCCGGGACAGCGGGACGCTGATGGCATACCGGTTGTTCTGCACGAAGTACACGACCGGGGCCTTGAACACGGCGGCGAAGTTGACTCCCTCGTGGAAGTCGCCCTCGCTTGTGGCACCGTCGCCGATGTAGACCAGGGCCACCGTGTCGCGCCCCTGGTACGACTCGCCGTAGGCCAGTCCGGCGGCGTGCACGCACTGGGTGGCCAGCGGGGTGCACTGCGGCGCGGTGCGGCGCTGCGCCGGGTCGTACCCGCAGTGCCAGTCGCCACGCAGCAGCGTCAGCACCTCGACCGGGTCGATGCCGCGGGCGGTCAACGCCATCGACTCCCGGTAGGTGGGGAAGACCCAGTCGTCGTCGCGTAGTGCCAGGACGCCGCCGACCTGGCAGGCCTCCTGGCCCCGGGAGGACGGGTAGACGGCCAGCCGACCCTGCTTGGTCAGCGCGGTGGCCTGCGCGTCGAAACGCCGGCCGACGACCATCCGCCGGTACATCTCGCGCAGCGCCTCGACGGGCGGTTCGGGGTAGTCCGCGCGGGCCGGCAGCAGGGTGCCGTCCGGGTTGAGCAGCCGGACCGGTTCGGTCCGGGGCAGCAGGCCGGCGGCGGGATCGGGCGCGGTCGGGGTGGCCGGCCGCCGCTTGCGCGGAGATGCCCTGCGGGCCGCCTGGGGGGTGGTGGTCACGGCGGAACCTCCTGGACGTGTGGTGGCCCTATGCTCCTGCTGTCGGATGATTGACTCAAGATGCCCGGTGAACGCGGGATGAATGGCACCCGGAGGAGGCCAAGATGAGCCAGGAGGCCGCCGATGAGGCGGACCGGCGGGGCGGAACGGGACGTTCGGCCGTCGCCCTCGACGAGGTGGACCGGCGCATCCTCGACGAGCTGAGCCGGGACGGTCGGCTCTCCATTCGGACGCTCGCCGAACGGGTGCACGTCTCGCGCACCAACGCGTACGCCCGGGTGGAGCGGCTGTTGCGCGACGGGGTGATCACCGGTTTCTCCGCGCGGGTCGCCCCGGAGGCGGCCGGCCTGGGCACCTCGGCGTACATCGCGCTGACGATCAGGCAGAACACCTGGCGGGAGGTGTCGGCGGAGCTGGCCCGGGTGCGCTATGTCGAACACGTGGCGCTGCTCAGCGGTGAGCACGACGTGCTCGCCCTGGTCCGGGCGCCGGACAACGCCACCCTGCGGGACGTGGTGCTGGACCGGGTGCAGCGCATCGCTGGGGTGCTCGCCACCCGCAGCTGGCTGGTCTTCGAGGAATACGACGGGGTGCGGAGCCCGTGGGGGTGACCGCTCAGCGCTCGGGCGGGGACTCCAGGCCCTCCCGGTCGGCCAACTCCAGCAGCGGCGCCAGGGAGAAGCGGTGCTGGTCCAGGCCCGCGTGCGGGTCGCCCCGATCGGCGAACCGGCCCGGCATGGTGGTCACGTCGAAGTCCTCCGGCCGGGCGTCGTCCAGCTCCGCCCAGTCCAACGGGGCGGAGACCAGCGCGGCCGGCGTCGGCCGGATCGAGTACGCCGAGGTCATGGTGTGGTCCCGGGCCATCTGGTTGTAGTCGACGAAGACCGGCCGGTCCCGCTGCTCCCGCCACCAGGTGGTGGTGACCAGGTCCGGCCGGCGCCGCTGCATCTCCCGCCCGAGGGCCAGCACCGCCCGGCGGCAGTCGCCGAAGCTCCACCGCGGTTCGATCGGGACGTAGACATGCAGACCCCGCCCGCCGGTGGTCTTCGGATAGCCGGTCAGGCCCAGCTCGTCGAGGAAGGCGCGCACCTGCTGCGCCACCGGCACCACCTGGTCGAAGCCGACCCCGGGCAGCGGGTCGAGGTCGATCCGCAGCTGATCCGGCCGCTCCACGTCCGCCCTGGTCACCGGCCACGGATGGAAGCGCAGCGTGCCCAGGTTGACCGCCCAGATCACCACGGCCAACTCCCCCGGGGCGACCTCGTCGGCGGTGCGTCCGCTGGGGAAGGTGATGTGGGCGGTGCCCACCCAGTCGGGCGCGCCGGCCGGCACCCGCTTCTGGTAGAACGCGTCACCCCGGTTGTCCTGCCGGGTGGCGATGGTCGCGCCCTCGAAAACGCCGCGAGGCCACCGTTCCAGCATGGTCGGCCGGTCCCGCAGCGCGCGCAGAATGCCGTCGCCGACGGCGAGGAAATAACGCACCACGTCGAGCTTGGTCAGCCCACGCTCGGGGAAGTACGGCTTGTCCGGGCTGGTGACGCGGACCGTCCGCCGCCCCACCTGGATCTCCTCCGCCGCCGTCGCCACACCTGTGAGGGTACGACGCGGCACCCGGCGCGGCGGGCCACCGCCGGACGCCGGGCCGCGACGAGGCCCAGCCTGCCGAGCCGCGGCGCCGCCGGCCGGACCTGGTGGAACTGCCGTCGTCGCGCCGATCAGCCGTTTTCGCGTTGCAGACGTGCGGCCAGCATCTGCTTGCCCTGCTCGCCCGCCTTGCGGTTGTTCTCCTGGATCTTGCGGAACCAGGTGGCGAGTTCCTCGTCACCTCGGGCGTCCGCGTCGGCGATGTAGATCTCCAGATGCCAGATGTTCTCCAGCGACATCTGCAACGCGTGGATCAGGTCGTAGTTCTTGTCCTTCACCGGACTGTCCGGCCGCTGCACCATGGTGGCCACGACTCACCTCCAGCTCGTTCGGTCCCGGCCGCATACCCCGGCTCGGCAGCGGCACACGCATCAGCCCGAGGCGCAGTTTCCGCCGACCTGCGCCCCGAGGCGCCGCGGAGTCCGACCGCGCCCAAGGCGCTCAAGAAGTCGCTGGACGCGATGCGGGCCTGACGATCCGCGCCCCGTGAGTGGCGGCGGAGCCCGTTCACCAGGCCGTCGGCGGCACCCCGTCCGGCGGCGGCAGGATCTGCCGCAGCCGGCCCGGGGGTACGCCACGGGGCCGCCACTCCCGGGGGTAGCCCACCGACACCTCCTCGAACCGCACCCCGTCGTGCCAGGTGGTACGCGGAATGTGCAGGTGGCCGTAGACCACCGCGGCGGCGTCGAAGCGTACGTGCCAGTCGGCGGTGGCCTCGGTGCCGCACCACTGGGCGAAGATCGGATACCGCAGGACGCGCGTCACCTCCCGGACCAGCGGCCAGTGGTTCATCAGCACGGTCGGCAGCGCCGGATCACGCTCGGCGAGCCGGCGGGCGGTCTCGGCCACCCGGGCCGCACACCACGCCGACCGGCTCTCGTACGGGTCGGGGTGCAGCAGCACCTCGTCGGTGCAGACGATCCCGGTCCGGTACGCCTCGGCCAGCGCCGCCTCGGGCGTGTCGAAGCCGTCCGGCCGCCAGCTGTGGTCGTACAGCAGCATCAGCGGCGCCACCGTCACCGGGCCGCCGGGCCCCTCCCACACCGGGTACGGGTCCTCGGGAGTGACCACGCCGAGTTCACGGCACAGCTCGACCAGGTGGGCGTAGCGCGCCGCACCCCGCAACGTCACCGGGTCGCCGGGAGGCGTCCACAGCTCGTGGTTGCCCGGCGACCAGACGACCCGGGCGAACCGCCCGGCCAGCAGCCGCAGCGCCCAGTCCACCTCGGCGACGGTGTCGCCCACATCACCGGCGACGAGCAGCCAGTCCTGCGGCGTCCGGGGACGCAGCCCCTCGACGACCGGCCGGTTCTCCGGATGCCCGACGTGCAAGTCGCTGATGGCCAGGAGACTGCCACCGTCGTCCGTCCCCGCCATGCGGCGATACTAGTGTGCCCGCCAGGCTCTCGGCTCGGCCGCAGGCGGTGATCCCGTTTCCCGGCTGCGGGTCCACCATGCGCCGCGCGGTCGCCCGCTGCGGCCCGCCGTGCCGGCGTACCCGGTAGGATCCCCTCGGGCCGTGACTGGCGCATTGGAGATGGAGAACCATCGGGGAGCGGCCCCGTCACGAGGACGCATGCCGAGCGCCTGGGCCTTCCGTACGTCACCTGGAGGTCGCATGTCGCGCAACGCCGAATCCACCGCCTTCCGCAGCGCTCTTGAGGTGATCCGTGGTGTCGAGCCGCGGGTCGCCGACGCGATCGGGGCGGAACTGGCCGACCAGCGCGAATCGCTCAAGCTGATCGCCAGCGAGAACTACGCCTCCCCGGCGACGTTGCTGGCCATGGGCAACTGGTTCAGCGACAAGTACGCCGAGGGCACCATCGGGCGCCGGTTCTACGCCGGCTGCCAGAACGTGGACACCGTCGAGGCGCTCGCCGCCGAGCACGCCCGGGAGTTGTTCGGCGCGTCGCACGCGTACGTGCAGCCACACTCGGGCATCGACGCCAACCTGGTGGCGTTCTGGGCGATCCTGGCCGACCGCGTCGAGTCCCCCGCGCTGAGGAAGGCGCAGGCCCGCCACGTCAACGACCTCACCGAGGCGGACTGGTTCGCGCTGCGGCGCGAGCTGGGCGACCAGCGGATGCTCGGCATGTCGCTCGATGCCGGCGGGCACCTCACCCACGGTTTCCGGCCGAACATCTCCGGCAAGATGTTCGACCAGCGCAGCTACGGCACCGACCCGGCCACCGGCCTGGTCGACTACGACAGGGTCGCCGAGGCGGCTCGCGAGTTCCGCCCGCTGGTGCTTGTCGCCGGCTACTCGGCGTACCCGCGGAAGATCAATTTCCGGATCATGCGGGAGATCGCCGACTCGGTCGGCGCCACCTTCATGGTGGACATGGCGCATTTCGCGGGCCTGGTCGCCGGCAGGGTCTTCACCGGCGACTTCGACCCGGTGCCGCACGCGCACATCGTCACCAGCACCACGCACAAGTCGCTGCGTGGTCCGCGCGGCGGCCTGGTGCTGTGCGGCCCGGAGCTGGCCGACCAGGTCGACCGGGGCTGCCCGATGGTGCTCGGCGGCCCACTGCCGCACGTGATGGCCGCCAAGGCGGTGGCCCTGGCCGAGGCCCGCCGGCCCGACTTCGCCGGCTACGCCCGCCAGATCGTCGACAACGCGCAGGCACTGGCCGAGGGCCTGCTGCGCCGGGGGGCCAAGCTGGTCACCGGCGGTACCGACAACCACCTGGTGCTGATCGACGTGACCGGCTACGGGCTGACCGGCCGGCAGGCCGAGCAGGCGCTGCTGGACTCGGGCATCGTCACCAACCGCAACGCGGTGCCGCAGGACCCCAACGGCGCCTGGTACACCTCGGGCATCCGGGTGGGTACGCCGGCGCTGACCACCCGCGGGCTCGGCACGGCGGAGATGGACACCACCGCCGAGCTGATCCACACCGTGCTCAGCCAGACCAGCGCCGGGGTGGGCCCGGACGGCACGGCCTCCAAGGCGAAGTACGTCCTGGACCCGGCCCTCGCGGACAAGGTCGGCCGCCAGGCCAGCGAGCTGCTCGCCGGTTTCCCGCTCTACCCGGACGTCGAGCTGGGCTGACGATGGTCGCGCCGGGCCGGGACGTAGCGGCCCGGCGCGATCCCGGCCCGCTCCGGAGTGGTCGAACGTCCGGCGGAGCCCTTGTTGGCGCGGCGGGGGTGGAACCGCCTCAGGCGAGCGGACGCTTGAGGTGGTAGCGGTGGACCTCGGTGCTGCCCTGCACGTTGTTCACGTCCTCGGCGGCGGAGACGAGTTCCCAACCGTCCCGCCCGGCGCGGTTCAGATGCGCGATGGCGGTGTCGCCGTACGCCGTGATGTCCTTGCGGGACCCGTCGGGGCCGTACCAGACGAACGAGACATGAAAATTGCGGCCCTGTCCCTGGTAACGGCGGACCAGCAGGGCGTACTCCCAGGCAACCATGTCGCCCATTATGACCGTCCACGGAGGACGACGGCAGGACAGCGGTCACAGGTTGCGAACCGGTGAACGCGATGAGTCGCCGCACCCTACCGGTCAGCTCACCGGCACGGTGCGCAGCCCGCGGGCGGTCGCCGGATCCGCGCAACCGGCCAGGGCCAGCGCGTCCCGCAACTCGTCGGCGAGCAGGGCCAGTGCGGTGCTGGCCGCCGGTTGCCCACCGACCGCCAGAGCCCAGAGCATCGGCCGACCGACCAGGACACCGTCGGCACCCATCGCCAACGCGCGCAGCACGTCGACGCCGCCCCGGATCCCGCTGTCCAGCAGCACCTCGCACCGGTCACCGACCGCCGCCACCACCTCGGGCAGCATGGTGGCGCTGGCCGGGACCCCATCGAGCTGCCGGCCGCCGTGGTTGGACACGACCACCGCCTGCGCCCCCACCTCGACGGCCCGCACGGCGTCGGCTGGATCGAGGATGCCCTTGACAACCAGCGGCAGGTCGCACCTCTCCCCCAGCCACCGCAGGTCCGCCCAGCTCAGTGCCGGAGCGAACGCCGCGTCGTGCTGGGCGGACATCGGGGTGACGCCCGGCGTACCGCCGTGGGCCAGATCGTCGCGACCACCGGGCAGATTCGCCGGGACCAGCTCCGGCGGGAGCCGGAAGGTGTTGCGCAGATCCCGGAGACGTCGACCGAGCACCGGCACGTCCACCGTGACCACCAACGCCCGGCAGCCGGCGGCGCGGACCCGGGCCAGCAGGTCAGCCACCAGCGACCGGTCACGCAGCCAGTACAGCTGGAACCAGACCTCGGCGCCGGTGGCGGTGACCTGCTCGATCGGGGTGCTGCCGAGAATGCTGGCCAGGTACGGCACGTCGGCGGCACGGGCCGCGGCGGCCAGTGCCGGTTCGCCGTCGGGATGCACCAGCCGCTGGTACGCCATCGGCGCCACCCCCACCGGCATCGCGTACTCCCGGCCGAGCAACCGGGTCCGCAGTCTCGGGGTGGTCACCCCGGTCAACACCCTCGGCAACACGCCGACCCGGTCCAGCGCGCTGCGGTTCGCACCGAGGGTCACCTCGGCACCACTGCCGCCGTCCAGGTAGTCCCAGACGTGCGGCGGCAGCACCGTCCGGGCCAGGGCGGCAAAGTCGGCCAGGCAGACCGGGGCCGGGCCGGGCGTGATCTCCATGCGGTCCACCATCGCCGACCCGGCTCCCGCCACGCCAGCGCGGTGCCGGAGGAGCGGCGGTGTCGCGGCGAGGTGGCCGGGCGGAGTCGGGCGTCCCGGGACCCACCGGGCGCGCCACCTGGCGTACCGTCGGGAGGTGGCCAGTTGGGACGACGTACGCCGGATCGCGCTGGGCCTGCCGGAGACCAGCGAGCGGCCCTCCTACGACGGGGTGGCCGCCTGGCGGGTGAAGGACAAGCCGTTCGTCTGGGAACGCCCGCTACGCGGCAAGGAACTCCAGGATCTCGGTTCGGCCGCGCCGGACGGTCCCATCCTCGGGGTGCGAGTGGCGGACCTGGGCGTCAAGGAGGCGTTGCTCGCCGACGACCCGGACCTCTTCTTCACCACACCGCACTTCGACGGCTACCCGTCGGTCCTGGTCCGGCTGGACCGGATCGACGTCACCGAACTGACCGAGCTGATCGTCGAAGCCTGGTACGCCCGCGCCCCGAAACGGTTGGCCGCGTTGCACCAGGCGGAGACGGCACCACCCGAAGCGGAACGGTAAGCGCCAGCACCAGGGCCACGGCGCTGAGCAGGGCACCGATCAGCGCCGTGCGGTGCACGCCGTGGCTCGGCAGCGTGAGCCCGCCGATGAAGGCGCCACCGGTGATGCCGACGTTGACGGCGGCGGACACGGTGGCGGCGGCGATATCCGATCGCCCCGGCGCCACCTGCAGGACGAGGCCGCCGAGGGTCGCGGTGAACGCGGCGAACGCCAACCCGGCCAGGGCGATCAGGCCGACGGCCGCAGCGGGCCGATGACCCAGTGTGTACAGCCCGCCCAGGGCCAGCGACTGTAGTGCGACCGTCGCGACCAGGGCGAGCCAGGGGCTGCGATCCACCAGTACGCCGATGGCGAGGATGCCGAGCACACTGGCGATGCCGCGGACGAGCAGGACGGCACCGACCGAGGTGGCGGCCATCGCGCTGTGCTCGGTGACGAACAGGGCGACGTAGGTGTAGGCGGCGATCGCGCCGGCGGTGGCCAGAACGGCCACGGTGACCAGCAGCCAGAAGCGACGTACGTCCGGGGTCGCGCCCCGGGTGGCGTGTCCCTGGTCGGGCCGGGTCGAGGGCAGCAGCGAGGCGACCACCGCGAACACCACCGCACCGAGCCCGGCCACCGCCAGGAACGAGGCCCGCCAGCCGGCCCGCTCGCCCAGCCAGATGCCCGCCGGGACGCCGAGGGCCAGGGCGACGTTGCCACCGGCGAACACGATCGCGACCACCCGGCCACGGAGCCCCGGCCGGAACAGTTCCGCGGCGGCCGGCACCACCACGGCCCAGAACAACGCGTGGGTCGCCGCGGTCGCCATCCGAGCTGCCATCAGCACCGCGAAGCTGCTCGCGAGCACCGTCACCGCGTTGCTGACGACGAAGCCGGCCAGCAACGCCGACAGTAGTCGCCGGCGAGGCACGCGACGGACCAGCGCGGTCAACGGCACCGAGGCGACCATCACCACCGCGCCGTACGCGGTGACGAGCATGCCCACGTCCGCGGGTGACACGGCCAGGTCCAGCGCCATCGGCAGCAGCAGCCCGATGGGCAGCGCCTCCGCGGTGGTGTAGAGGAAGGTGCCGCCCGACAGTCCGATCAGGACCACTGTTGCCCGCCCGCGTTCCATGCACCCTCCAGTGTTACCGCCTATATCGCTTATGGCGGTAACATTAGGGAGCGCCCAACCCTGGGTCAACTGGTAAAGTCGATTTTGATGGAAACATTCGAGGGTGTCCGGAGGCTGCGCCTGGTGGGCGGCAACCTCGCGCTGGACTTCGTCAACACCCGTACCGGTCCACCCGTGGGGCCGCCCGACGACGACGTGCTCACCGGCTATCCCGCGCTGGTCGCCTGGGCCGGCTACGCAGGCGTCCTCACCGACGCGGAGGCGACCAGGTCGCACCGTCTCCGCCACGACGACCCGGACGCTGCGCAGGCCGCCTTCGAACGGTCACTGCGTACCCGCGACCGGCTCGACGAGGTGTTCCGGGCCCTGGCGAACGGCCGGAACCCGAGCAGGTCCACCCTGGCCCAGCTGCGCGACGACGAAGCTGACGCGCTCGGTCACGCGCAGCTCGACCGGGCCGGCAGCTTCGTCTGGAGCTGGCGGGACGACCACACCGCCGTCCGACCACTACGGCCCGTGGTGCACGCGGCGATCCAGTTGCTCACCACCGGCCCGCTGGACCGGATCAAGGGATGCGGCGGCTGCCGCTTCGTCTTCACCGACGAGAGCAAGAACCGAAGTCGACGCTGGTGCAGCATGGACGACTGCGGGACCGCCGAGAAGGCCCGACGCTACGTCGCCGCGCGCCGCACCCGGGCGGCCCGGTGAGCACCGGCGCCAGGCAGCGCCACCGGCCGCGTCGCCACCGGCAGACCACCGCCGGGGCGTCGCGTTCGTCCGCTGTTCGTCCCACCGCCACACCGGTGTCGCCCGCTCCGCGTACCGTCGACGCACGTGATCATCCGTTCGGCGACCACCGAGGTGCGCGCGTTACGCCGTATCGGTGACACCGCCCCGCACAGCGCCTTCACCGACCTGGTCCGGTACGCGGGAACCTGGTTCTGCGCGTTCCGCCAGGGCCGGTCGCACCTGTCCGACGACGGCGTCCTGCGGGTGTTGACCTCCTCGGACGGTCGGTCCTGGCAGACCGCGGCCGTCCTCGCACAGGCCGGTGTCGACCTGCGCGACCCGCGTTTCGTCCTGCGCCCCGACGGACGGTTGCAGCTGCTCGCCGCCGCCGCGACCGGCACGCCGAAGCGGTTCCGGACCGTCGCCGCGGTCAGCGACGACGGTCACCGGTGGGACGAACCACGGCCGATCGGCGAACCGGACATCTGGGTCTGGCAGGCCGCCTGGCGCGGCGACACGATGTACGGCATCGGCTACGCCACCCGGGAGCCACGGTCCGTCCGGCTCTACCGCAGCGAGGACGGCTTCGACCTGCGACCGGTGGTACGGACGCTGTTCTCCGGCGGCTATCCGAACGAGTCCGGGCTGGTCTTCGACCCCGACGGCACCGCCACCTGCCTGCTGCGGCGCGACGGCGGCACGGCCACCGCCCAGCTCGGCCGTGCCCGCCCGCCGTATCGGGAGTGGACCTGGACGGACCTCGGGGTACGCGTGGGAGGGCCGGCGCTGTGCCGGCTGCCCGACGGCACCCTCGTGGCCGGCGTACGCCTGCACGACGGCGCGGTGCGGACCGCCATCTGCGCCGTCGACGTGGCCCGGGGCCGGCTGCGGGAGCTGGTCACGCTGCCCTCCGGCGGCGACTCCAGCTATCCCGGCCTGGCCTGGCACGACGAGCGGCTGTACGTCAGCTACTACTCCTCCCACGAGGGGCGCAGCTGCGTCTACCTGGCCGAGGTCGACCTCGGGTCGCGCTGAGGGCCCGCCGGCCACGTCCGTAGCCGGGACGCAGCCCGGCTCGGCAGGTCGGCGGAGGACTGCTGGTCGGCGCCGGACGACAGATCGGCGGGGATCGGCAGGTCGGCGAGGGGTGGCCGATCGGCCTCGCTGGGCGAGAACAGCGGTCCGGTCATGACATCCCCACCTCCACCATCGACGTCGCTACGGCGCGAACCGGCCGCAGGTCGCCCTGCTCGGAGCACTGCCGGAACCCTACGGCAGGCACGATGGACATTGCTTCATGCAAATGGACGCCCGAGAAGGGCGACTGGCCGGATTGTCGCCGGGTCACCCGGCGAGGATGATCGATTCCGTGTGTCAGCCATCGGTGATGGAATCAACACCGAGCGTTCATCCTCTCACCGGGGTGTTCCAGCCGGCACCGGGGTCTGCGCGTGGATGTGGAACCGCAGGGACCGGGCGTCGGTGAAGCAATCCCGCATCGGCCGGACCAGTTCGCGATGCTCCGGGCTGCGCTCCCACGCCTCGAAGTCGGCCAGGCTGGCCCACTCGCTGGTGATGAGCCACTGCTCCGGGTCGGTCGACGAACGGCACACCTGGTCGACCAGGTGGCCCGGCACACCGTCGGCGACCAGGTGCCGGACCGCCTCGTAGGCCCGCAGGAAGTCCTCGGTCCGCTCGTCGGGCACCCGGACCAGGAAGACCACCCGGGCGCGGTGCCCCGACCCGTCGGGACCGCGGTGCCCGCCAGCTCGCTCCTCGCGCTCCCATTCATTCATCACGGTTCCTCTCCGGCCGGCGGCGCACCGCGCAGCACCAGCGCACTGTTGAATCCGTCGAAACCCCGGGCACAGATCAGCGCCAACCGGGTACGCGGGCGGCGGGCGGCCCGCAGAAAATCCAGCTCGCAGCCCTCGGCGACCACCTCCGGGCCGGCCGAGGCGGGCAGGGTGTCGTGCGCGAAGGCGAGCAGGGCGGTAGCCACGTCAAGTGCCGACCCACCCTGATGCGCCCGCCCGGTCAACTCCTTATGGGTACTGACCGGCGGCATGCGGGCGCCGAAGACGGCACGCAGGGCGCTCGCCTCGGCCCGGTCGTAGCGGGGCACCCCGAGAGCGTCGGGAACCACCACGTCCACCTCGTCCGGCTCGACGCCGGCCCGGCCCAGGGCCAGCCGCATCGCGCGGGCGTACTGGTGCGGGTCACCGGCGCTGTCCGGCGTGGTGTGCGCCGCGTCGTGGGTGGCCCCCCAACCGGTCACCTCGCCGTAGACGCGTGCCCCCCGGGCACGGGCGTGGTCCAGTTCCTCCACCACGAACACCGCGCCGCCCTCGGCGGGCAGGTAGCCGCTGGCGGTGGCGTCGAACGGCCGGTAGGCATGTTCCGGATCGGACACCTCGCTGAGCAGGCCGGAACGCAGCTGACAGGCCAGCGCATACGGGCTCAACGGGCACTCGGTGGCCCCGGCGAGCACCACCGAGGCGCCGCGCCGCACGGTCCGTACCGCGTGCGCCAGACTGTCCAGGCCGCCGGCCGACTCCGCCACCAGCACCCCGCATGGCCCCTTCGCCTGATGGCGGATGGAGAGCTGTCCGACGCTGGCCGCGTAGAACCAGGCGATCGACTGGTACGCGCCGACCGTGCGCGACGGCGACGACCAGAGGCGTTGCAGCTCCCGCTGGCCGAACAGGTTGCCGCCGGAGGCGCTGGCCAGGGTCACCGCCCAGCCGTACGGGTCGGTGGCCCGCTCCGGCAGGCCGGCGTCGGCCAGCGCCAGCGCGGTGGCGGCGAACCCGAGGTGCGTCCACCGGTCGGTCTGCACCAGAGCGCGGTTGTCGGCGTACCGGGACGGGTCGAAGTCCGCCACCTCACCGCCGAGCCGGCTCGGGTACCCGGCGGCGTCGAACAGGGTGATCGGCCCGGTACGGCGGCGGCCGGACAGGACCGTACGCCAGTGCGCGTCCGCGCCGACGCCGCTGGGTGCCACCACCCCGACGCCGGTGACCACGGCCCGCCCGCCGGTCATGCCGTCACCTCGAGGGCCGTCCGGACCCGACGCGTGCTCACGGTGTCACGTCCCGGGCCAACCGGCGGAACAGCATGGCCGACTGGAAGCCGCCGAAGCCGCTGCCCACTGAGAGCGCCACGTCCACCGGCACCTCCCGGGCCTCGTTGGGCACGTAGTCCAGGTCGCATTCCGGATCCCGGGTGGCCCAGTTGGCCGTCGGCGGCACCACCCCGAACTCGATGGCCAACGCGCACGCGGCCATCTCGATGGCGCCGATGGCACCCAGTGAGTGCCCGACCATCGACTTGATCGAGCTGATCGGCACCCGGTAGGCCGCCGCGCCGAGCGACCGTTTGAACGCGGCCGTCTCGTGCCGGTCGTTCTGCCGGGTACCGGAGCCGTGGGCGCTGATGTAGGAGACGTCCTCGGGCGCCAGTCGGGCCTGCCGCAGTGCGTCGGTGATGGCCAGCCCCATCTCCAGGCCGTCGGGTCGCAGCCCGGTCATGTGGTAGCCGTTGCTGCGACTGGCGTAGCCGGCCACCTCGCAGTAGACGTGCGCGCCGCGCCGCGCGGCGTGCCCGGCCTCCTCCAGCACCAGCACCGCCGCCCCCTCGGCCAGCACGAAACCGTGCCGGTCGGCGTCGAAGGGGCGGGAGGCGTGCGCCGGGTCGTCGTTGTCCGGGCTGGTGGCCTTGATGGCGTCGAACGAGGCCACGGTGACCGGCGAGATGGGTGAGTCGGCGGCACCGGCGAGCACGATGTCGGCCTCGCCGTCGACGACGAGCTGGTGGGCGTACCCGATGGCGTCGATGCCGGAGGTGCAGCCGGTGGAGACCACCTGGGCCGGACCGTGCAGGCCGTGTCGGCAGGCCACGTCGGCGGCCAGGCTACTGGGCATCAGCGCCGGGTAGAGGTACGGGCCGCCGAGTGCCGCGTCGACCAACCAGCGCCGGCCGCTGTCGCTTACCGTCACGTACTCCTGCTCCAACGCCATGGTGCCGCCGACGGCGGTGCCGAGCACCACACCGGCCCGGTCCCGTTCGGCGTCGGTGAGTTCCAGTCCGCTGTCGGCGACCGCCTCGGCGGCACAGGCCAGCGCGAACTGCACGTACCGGTCGGCGCGCTGCCGCTGGGCGGGGGTCAGTCCGGCGGCGTCCGGGTCGAAGTCGCACTCGGCGGCGATCTGCGACCGGAACGGCGACGGGTCGAAGAAGCTGATCCGCCGGGTCGCCGTACGGCCCTCGGTGATGCCCTTCCAGAACCGGTCCCGGGTCACCCCACCGGGGGCCACCACCCCGACGCCGGTGACCACGGTGCGCCGGCTGGTCACGACCGGTCCCGCTGTTCGACCAGCTCGGTGTCGACGTGGCCGAGTTCCGGGCGCGGGGCCAACGGCCCGAGATGGAAGACCACCTCGGCGGGTACGTGACCGGTGTTGCGCAGCCGGTGCCGGACGTTGCGGGCCACGAACAGCGCTTCACCGGCCGCCAGCGGCACCGGCTCGTCGTCCAGGTCGACGGTGATGGCGCCCCGGGCGACGTAGAGGAACTCCTCGCTGTACGGGTGGTAGTGCTCGGCGATCCGCTCCCCCGGCGCCATCGTGGCCACGCCCATGAAACCCGAGGTGCTGCCGACGGTACGCGGACCGAGCAGGACGCGCAGTTCGCCACCGCGACGGCGGTCGGCGGGCACGTCCCGGGCGGCCACCAGGGCGAGGTCACTCATCGTCTGCTCCTGTCGCGCCGGTACCGGTCGACAAGACCGCCGACGCCGTACCCGTCGGGGTGACCCTCGTCGGCGGCGTGGTCGTCAGTTCGAGGGCGAGCCGCTCGACGTGTTCCTTGATCACGGCCAACTGCACCGCGCTGTTGGTGTTGATCCGTTCGGTCATCCCGGCGTTGTCCACCGGCGCGGTCGGCTTCATGGCGAAGTCCTGCACCCAGGTCATCCGGACACCGTCGGGTTCCTCGGTGTAGGTCCAGCGGATCCGCATGTACTCGAACGGTCCGGTCTCCACCCGGCGGGCCTGCACCTGACGGGTGACCGGGTCCGCGGTCCGTTCGCTCACCCAACTCCAGGAGACACCGTTCTCGTCGGGATGCATGGTGAGCCGGAACCGGACCGTGTCTGCGTCGCGGTCGAGGATCTCGGCCCGCGCGTACTCGGTGAACAGGTCCGGCCAGCTCGCCACGTCGTTGGTCACCGACCAGACCAGCTCCATCGGCGCGGCGATGACGATGCTGTTCTCGGTGTGCCCGGGCGGATCGGTCCGCCGGGCGACCAGGTCAGCCACGGCCGGGATGCTCAACTGCGCGGCCTGCTCCGGGATGCTCACCTGCCACCGGTCGGCGACCACGGCCGAGAGTTCGAGCAGGGCGAGCGAGTCCATGCCCAGTTCCTCCAGCGAGGCGGCCGGCGCGTGGGCGGCGGCATCCGGGTCGAGTCCGCAGTTGGTGACCAGGATGTCGGTTATCTCCGCGGTTAGCGAACCGCCGTCGGTGACGGTCATCGTTTCCTCCTCGGGTGTGCGGGTTTCGGTGCGGCGATCAGGCGGTCCACCAGCCCGGTGGAGTGACGCCCCTTGCGGAACTCGGCGTCGTCGAGCACCCGCCGGACGAACGGGATGGTGGTCCGCATTCCCGGCCCGGAGACCTCGAACTCGCCGAGCGCCCGGTCCAGCCGGCTCAACGCCAGGTCGCGGTCCGGGGCCCAGACCGCGACCTTCGCCAGCAGCGAGTCGTAGTGCGGACCCACCAGGTAACCGGCGTGGCCGTGGGTGTCGACCCGGGTGAACGGGCCGCCGGGTGGCACGAACCGGTCCAGCCGGCCGGGCGTGGGCGCGAAATCCCGATCCGGATCCTCCACGTTGACCCGGCACTCGATGCCCACCCCGGTGAACCGGACGTCCTCCTGACGCCAGCGCAGCGGGGTGCCGGCCGCGACATGGAACTGCTCGTGCACCAGGTCGATTCCAGTGATCATCTCGGTCACCGGATGTTCCACCTGGATGCGACAGTTGATTTCCAGGAAGTGGAACCGCTCCTCGGCGTCCACCAGGAACTCCACCGTCCCGGCACCGGTGAACCCGACGTCGAGCGCGCCGCGCAGGGCGATGCTGGCGATGGCGTCCAGCGTCGCCGGGGACAGCGCCGGCGCGGGCGCCTCCTCGACCAGCTTCTGATGCCGACGCTGCACCGAGCAGTCCCGGGTACCCAGGTGCACGCCGTTGCCGTGCGAGTCGCAGAGCAGCTGGACCTCGACATGCCGGGCGTCGGTCAGGTAGCGCTCGACGTACACCCGGTCGTCGCCGAAGGCGGCCTGGGCGGCGGCCCGGGTGCGCGCGTACGCCCGGGGCAGGTCCGCCGGGGCGCGGACCACGGCCATCCCGCGGCCCCCTCCCCCGGCCGCGGCCTTGATGATGACCGGATAGCCCACCTCGGCGGCGACGGCCGCGGCCTCGGCGGCCGTCGGTACCGGCTGCACGGCACCCGGCGCCAGCGGCAGCCCGGACCGGCTCATCAACGCCCGGGCGGAGGACTTGTCGGCCAGCACCGACATCACGTGCGGAGGCGGGCCAACGAAGGTCAGCCCGTTGTCCGCGCAGATCTCCGCGAAATCGGCGTCCTCGGAGAGGAATCCGTAGCCCGGATGCACCGCCTGGGCGCCGACCTTACGGGCGGCCTCCACCACCGCCGCGGCGTTGAGGTAGCTGCGCCGGCTGGCGGAGGGGCCGATCCGGACGGCCTCGTCGGCCAGCCGCACGGCCATCGAGTCGGCGTCCGCGGTGGAGTAGACCACGGCGGTACGGATGCCCAGTTCCCGGCACGCGCGCAGGATGCGCAGCGCGATCTCGCCCCGGTTGGCGATCAGCACCTTGGAGAACATCAGCGCACCACCCTCATGCCGGATCCAGGGCGACAAGTGGCTGGTCGTACTCCACCGGCTGTCCGTCGGGGACCAGGACCTCGAGAACCCGGCCGGGCTGGTCCGCGACGATCTCGTTCATCAGCTTCATCGCCTCGACGATGCCGACGACCTGCCCGGGTCGGACCAGGTCGCCGACGGCCACGAAGGGCGCGGCGCCCGGCTGCGGCGACCGGTAGAAGGTGCCGACCATCGGCGAGCGGACGCTGGTGCGGGTCGCGGGGGTCGCCGGCGGCGGGGCCGCGGCCGGTCCGACCGGAGGGCGGGGGGCGGGGGCGGCGACGCCGGAACCCGTGGTGCCTGAGGGTACGACCGGGTCCGGGCCGACCGACCGATCCCACTCCACCTCCAGCTCGGCGTCGCCGAGGCGCAGCCGCAACCGGCGCACCGGGTCGGTCAGTTCGGCGATGAACTGCTGGGCGTGTCGGCGCAGTTCGGCCAGGGCGGCGTCGGCCGTCGGGTGCCGGCCGAGTTCCGGACCGGCGACGCCGTCGGTCCGGTGCCCGGTCTCGTCGTCGGCCCGGGTCGTCGGTGCGGTGCGGGCGAGGGGTGTGCCGTCGGCGCCGGCCCGCCCGGCCGTCGCCTCGTCCGCTCCGGGCGAGGGCGCGGCGGACGACGGCGGGGAGACCGCCACGTCGACCGCCGGGGCACCGGCGACCGTGGGCACGGCGCTCATCGGGCCTCCGCTCGGGCACCGGCACGCGCGGCGCCGAAGCGGCGGAAGCGCCGTCGCCGTCGTTGGACGAGGGTCACCGCCGGGACCTCCAGAAGCGGCAGCAGGTTCGCCAGCAGCGCCCGGCGGACGGCTCGTGCCGTCGCCTCGGGGTCGTCGGCGGCGGAGCCGTCCGGTTCGGGAACGACCTCGTCGACGACCCCGAGCCGGCACAGGTCCGGCGCGGTCAACCGCAGGGCCCGAGCCGCCTGCGGCGCGGCGGTGCGACCGGGCCAGAGGATCGCGGCGCAGCCCTCCGGACTGATCACCGAGTAGACCGCGTGCTGGAGCATCAGCACCCGGTCGGCCACCGCCAGGGCGAGGGCACCGCCGCTGCCACCCTCCCCGGTCACCACGGTCACCACAGGTGTGGGCAGCACGCTGAGGGTCAGGATGTTCTCCGCGATGGCCGCCGCCTGGCCGTGCTCCTCCGCCTCGATGCCCGGATCGGCTCCCGGGGTGTCGACCAGGGTCACCACGGGCAGCCCGAGTCGGGCCGCCAGTCGCATCAGCCGCAACGCCTTGCGATGGCCCGCCGGGGTGGCCATGCCGAAGTTGCGGGCGGCCAGCTCGGCGGTGGTGTGTCCCTTCTGGTGGCCGATCACCATCAGGTGCCGGCCGTCGAGCCGCGCCAACCCACCGACAACCGCCGGACAGTCGCCGCCCAGCCGGTCGCCGTGCAGCTCCGTGAAGCCGTCGAAGGTGGTCTCCAGGTAGTCCAGGGTGGTGGGACGGCCGGGGTGCCGGGCCAGGCGTACCGTCTCCCAGGCGTCGCGGTCCGATGCCCGGGACGGGTGGACCGGGCGGGTCGCCTCGGGTGGTGGAGCGGTTACGCCGAGCCGCTTCGGGGCCCGGCGGCCGGTGGCGGCGAGCAGGGCCGCCAGTCGGGCGCGCAGCGCGTGCCGGGGCACCACCATGTCGACCTGGCCGTGCCGCAGCAGGAACTCGGCGGTCTGGAATCCCTCCGGGAGGTGGCGTCCGGTGACCTGGCGGATCACCCGGGGGCCGGCGAAGCCCATCCGGGCGCCGCTCTCGGCGAGTACCAGGTCGGCGCTGGTGGCGAAGGAGGCCGCCACCCCGCCGTAGGTCGGATCGGTAAGCACGCTGACGGTGAGCAGCCCGGCCTCGCGCAGCCCGGCCATCGCCTGGCTGACCGTGGCCATCTGCATCAACGACAGCGCGCCCTCCTGCATCCGGGCTCCGCCGGAGGCGGTGACCAGAACCAGCGGGACACCAGCCTCCAGCGCCTGCTCGGCGGCACAGGTGATCAGCTCGCCGACGGCGCAGCCCAGACTGCCGCCGAGAAACCGGAAGTCCATCACCGCGAGCGCACAACGCGACCCGCCGATTGCGGCGGTGCCGCAGAGCACCGCCTCCGGCAGGCCGGTGTCGGCGCGGGCGGCGGCGAGCCGGTGCAGGTACGGCAGGGCGTCGACGAAACCGATCGGGTCCACCTCGACCGCGCGGTCCAGCAGCGGCCGGAACGACCCGGGGTCGACCAGTTGGCTGACCCGCTCGGGTGCGGCGAGTCGGGTGTGCAGGCCGCACTCCGGGCAGACGTCGAGGTTGCGGCGCAGCCGCTTGCGGTAGAGCAGGGCGGCGCAGCCCCCGCACCGGGACCACAGGGTCTCGCCCGAGGGCGCGGTGGCGGTCACGGCCGGTGCCCGTCGAAACTGTAGAAGCAGCGCGCCATGGCGTCCCGGGGCGAACGCCAGTCCGGCAGGTACGGCGAGATGTACGAACTCAGCCGGCTGCTTACCCGGACGAACTCCGGGTGCTCCCGAACCGCCTCCACGGCACCGTCACCGGCCGACTCGGTCTCGATGAGATGCACGTACAGGTCATTCAGTCGGTACAGCGAGCGATGCCGGACCCCCACCAGGCGGGGCAGTTCGGTCGTGTCGGACTCGGCGAAGATCTCGGCGACCGCCGACTCGGCGGTCGGTACCACCTTCGCGACGATCAGCGTTCGGTCCATGCTGGTCCTCCCCCATGGGCCGGTGGACGCCACCGGAGGTGCCCGGACGGCTGCCGCCACGATGCGGAGCACCGCGTCACCCGGGCGTCACCGACACGCCCGGAAAGAACGAGGGTCGGTGACGCTGAGTTGACGGAAGCTGTGGTTCAGCTGAGCGGCCACGGAGACCATGATCGGCGAGATTGACCAGTTCAGAGGCGGTCTCACAGAACCAGAAGCGTTACATTGCCGACAACATCGTTGACTCAGAGTAACTGCTATTGATAATCTTCACGGCGGTCAGACCCGGCAGCGCACCCCGCGTGCGACGGCCCAGCGAGTCGACAGTGGCGTCACGGCGGCCACGCCGGGACCCGGCCGAGACCCGCAACCGACGCGTTCCGCAGGGGGTGCCGCCGTGGCCGCCGTTCCGCCCACGCCCACACCCACCACCGGCCAGCCCCACGACGTCGACATCCGGCTGCATCTGCTCGGCGGCTTCCGCCTGACCCACGGCGACACCCCGGTGGCGGTGCCCCGCGGCCTGCAACGGATCATCGCGCTGATCGGGCTGCGACCCGGCGCCACCCGCACCCACCTCGCCGGCCTGCTCTGGCCGGAGGCCACCGAGGAACGGGCGCTGTCGTCACTGCGGACCGCATTGTGGCGACTGCGTCAGGATCCCTACTGCCCGCTGACCACCGCCGCCGACACCGTCCGCCTCGACCCGCTGGTCCGGGTCGATGTCGACCTGCTCGTCGATACGGCCGGCCGGGTTCGCGACGGCCACGCCCCGGGCGACGCCCCGGAGGCCCTCGCCGCCGGCCGGCACGACCTGCTGCCCGGCTGGTACGACGACTGGGTGCTGGCCGACCGCGAGCGGCTGCGCCAGCTCCGACTGCACATGCTCGAACAGGTCGCCGGCCAGCATCTGGCCGCCGGGCGGCACGGCGAGGCGTTGGAGGCGGCGCTGGAGGCGATGGCCGCCGAACCGCTGCGCGAGACACCGCACCGGCTGGTCGTGCGCATCCACCTCGCCGAGGGAAACGCCTTCGAGGCGGTGCACGCCTATTACGTCTACCGGGATCTGCTGCTGCGGGAACTGCGACTGGAGCCGTCGCCGGCGATGAGCGCGCTGCTCGCGGAAACCCTCGATCCCATCCGACGAGCCAGCCGTCCGACAAGCGAACCCCGCCGGCACATGGTCACCCGCGCCGCCTCCTCCGGCCCGATGACGATGCGTCACCGCACCGATCCCGGACGTTGACGGGCAGGTGACTACGCGGACGACAGGGTGGGGGCCACAGCGGCCCGGCACCCGGTGTCCGTCCGGGCCGAACCACCGGTGAGAGGGATCCGATGAGCCGTCTAGTGATCGTCAGCAGAATCATCCCGGGCGCGGAGGGTCGCGTGGCGCAGATCTTCGCCGAGTCCGACGAGACCGAACTGCCCAGCCTGACCGGGGTCCGCCACCGGTCCCTGTACTGCCTGCACGATTTGTGCGTACACCTCATGGAGACCGACGACGTCGGCGCCGACGCCCTCGCGGCGGCCCGCAACCATCCGTTGTTCCAGCAGGTCAACGAACGGCTGTCCGCGCACACCTCGCCGTATCTGCCCACCTGGCGCTCGCCGCGCGACGCGATCGCCAACTGCTTCTACCGCTGGGACGGCGCGGACGTTCCGGCGCCGCGTGTGGCCGGCTGACCGGGCGGGAAACATGACGACCCGAGCACCGCACGTCCTGGTCATCGGTGCCGGCACCGGCGGCCTCTGCCTGGCCCACGGGCTGCGCCGGGCCGGAATCGGCGTCGAGGTCTACGAACGACACCGGGCCAGGGGCGAGGGACTGCTCGGCTACCGGGTGGGCATCGGTCCCACCGGCAGTCGGGCCCTGCGTGACTGCCTACCGCCCGAGCTGTTCGAGATCTACCTGGCCACCTGCGCCCGCTCGCCCCGCTATTTCAACGTGCTCAGCGAGAAGATGCGCCACACCGCGTCCTTCGCGCTGCGACCGGACACCCACCCGGTCGACACGGAACGGTCCGTGGCCCGGATGACGCTGCGCCAGGTGCTGCTGACCGGGCTGGAGGACGTGGTGCACTTCGACCGGACCTTCACCCGGTACGAACAGCACGACGACGGCACGGTCACCGCCCACTTCGCCGACGGCGGCACCGCCACCGGTGACCTGCTCGTGGCGGCGGACGGTACGCACTCGGCGGTCCGTCGCCAGTACCTGCCGCACGCCGTCATCCGGGACGCCGGCACGGTCAACATCGCCACCCGGGTACCACTCACCGCGCACACCCGGTCCCTGCTGCCGGAGAGCGTGCAGCGGGGCATCTCGCTGATCTTCGGCACCGGCGGGGTGATGGGCGTACTGCATGTGATGGAGTTCAAGTGGGACCGCGACGGCCGCCTCAAACCGGAAACCAGCTCGGCGGACGCGAAACTGCTCACCGACTGGCCGGGACTGCGGCACGACCCGACCCGCGACAACATCAACCTGGTGGTGTGGAGTACGGCCCGCCGGTTCCCGTCGGACGTGATGCGGCGTCGGGGCACGGAGTTGATCGAAGTGGCCCGGGAGCTTACCGCGAACTGGCACCCCCACCTGCGTGAACTGCTCAGCCTGGCGGACCCGGACAGCGCCTTGCCGATCCGGGTGTCCACCTCGGAGCCGGTGCCACCTTGGAAGAGCAGCACCGTCACCCTCCTCGGCGACGCGATCCACACCATGACGCCGGGGCGCGGCGTGGGAGCCAACACCGCACTGCGCGACGCGAATCTGCTGCGGCGGCAGTTGATCCTCGCCGCCGCCGGCGAGAAGAACCTGGTGCAGGCGGTGGCCGACTACGAGGCGGCGATGGTGCCGTACGGCTTCGCCCGGGTCGCCGACTCGCTGGGGCGTAGCGGCACCAACGGTGACGATCGCATGTACCAGCCGGTGTTCGGACGGCTCGCGTTGCTCGGCGCCCGGGGATACTTCCGGGTCACCAGCCGGGTTCCCCGGTTGCGGCGCAAGTTCGTCGACGACTTCTACACCTACCGAGGTGAGCAGGACTGATCCTCATCGTGACCTCGGCACCGACCTGGTGCCGGGGTCGCGGCCTGTCAACACCCGCACGGCGACCACCACACCGTCCGTCCCGTACCGGACACCTGCCGTAGCCTCCGCCCGTCCGGTACGGACTGTTACCTGGCCTGCCTGTCGTCCCGGCCGCGCGTGTGCGAAGCTGCGGCGAGTTTTTCTCGCGACGATCCGGACGTGAACCTCAGGGAGGGTTACCGTGGGCGAGTCCTTCGGGAGCTGGTTGATACTGCTCGTGGCGCTGCTGGCAGGGCTGGCGGTGGGCTGGGTGCTGCTGCGCGGTCGGCGGGCGGAACCGCCCGCGCCGACGGGCAGTGAAGCCACCGCTCCGGCACCGGCCGAGGCCGAACCGGCCCCGGCCGCCGCCGAGGCGACCGCCAGCACCACCGAGGAGCCGGTGGCCGGTGAGCCCGCCGAGGAGCCGGTGGCCGGTGAATCCGCCGAGGCGACGCGGGCCAGCGAACCGCTCGCGAGCGACGCCGACCCGACCTCCGTCCAAGAGGGATCGACGGCGGACGCGACCGCGGAACCGCGACCGACGGTTGCCACTCCGCCGGTCCGGCCGACGGCCGCCGCCGAGCCCTCGGCGGTACCCACCGCAGCCGACCCGGTGGCGACCGAGCCGGTCGCGGCAACCGACCCGCTCACCACGGAGCCGGTCGCCGCAGCCGAGCCGGTCGCTGCCCCGGCCGACGACTTCCGGCGCATCCAGGGGGTCGGGCCGAAGATGGCGGCGGCGCTGCACGGCGCGGGCATCCGGACCTACCGGCAGCTGGCCGAACTGGACGAGGCCGCGCTGCGGGAGACCGTCAAGAGTGCCGGGCTGCGCGCCACCGCCAGCCTGGCCACCTGGCCTCAGCAGGCGAAGGTGCTGGCCGCCCAGGCCGACAGCGCGTCCTGACAGCCCCGGGGCCGCCGGTCGCGGAACGCCCTCGCGGGCCCCGCAACCGGCGGCTCCGGCGTACGCCATTTCGGTGACCGACCCCGGTCAGGTCACGATCGGGCCGGGGCGTGGTTACGGTCGGTACGCCGGCTGCGCGGCCATCGCACTGCCTCCCATCGTGGAGAGGCCGGCCCGTCGAAGTGTCGCCGGCTGCCGGGAGTCGTCCGTGCCGTTCGTCCAGGAAGAGCCCGGACACCCACGGCGGCCCCCCACCCGCGGCCCGGCCACGCCCCGCCGGGTCACCCTCCTGGAGCTGTTCTTCGATCTGGTCTACGTCGTCGCGTTGGCGCTCATCTCGCGCGACCTGGCCCACGAGATCACCTGGTACCGACCGTGCGCGGCGACCCGAGGATCCAGCGACGGGCAGCGCGGGTCTTCTGTTGGTTCGCCCTTTCGGCGGTGCCGTGGATCCTCGGCGCGTTCGTCTCCGAGGACGCCCGGATGGCGCTGTGGCTGCTCGCCCTCGGCATCGACTATCTCGGGCTGCGGCTGGCCTATCCGGTGCCCGGGATCGGCACCGTGCCCGCGGCCCAACTGCGGGTGACCGCCGAGCACCTCGCCGAGCGGTACCAGCAGTTCTACACCATCGCCCTGAAGGTTCCCAACCGGTTCGTCAGGACCGCGCCGTACAGCCATCTGGTGATGGTCGCCGGGGTGGTCACCACGGCGGCCGGCTTCGAACTGGTGCTGCACGCCCTGCCCGCGCGTACCCCGCCCGCCTGGGCGGCGGTCATCCTGGGCGGTCCGGCCCTGTTCCTGACCGGCCGTGCCTTCTTCGAGCGCGAGGTGTTCAACCGGATCTCGCCGTCGCGGCCGGGCGGCGTGCTGGCCCTGGTGACCGTGGCACCGGCGGTGCTGTTCCTGCCCCCGCTGACCGCGTCACTCGCCGCCATGCTGGTGCTCACCGGGGTGGCGCTGGCCGACCTCCGCCACAGCCGCAGCCGTCCGCCCGAGGCGCCCACGCCGCCGTAGGTCACGCCGGCCTCCGTTAGCCGCTCGGCTCGTCTGGGTACAAGGCCCACACCTTGCAACCCACCCCCGAATCCGTGGAGGAAGCCATGCGTGGCACGTCGATATTCGGAGTCCTCGTGGTGATCTGGCTCGTCATCGGCGCCATCGCCGCCGGCCAGCGCGGCTACTACAGCGACGAGGAAGCCAACTGCGCCGAGGTCGGCACGATCCTGGTGACCATCGCCGCCGGGCCGCTGAACTACGTCGGCGCCAACCCGAAGGTCGACTGCGACCTGCCCCAGCCCTCTCAGTGAGCCCGGTGACGCACGAACAAGGCCCGTGCCGGCTTCCGGCACGGGCCTTGTTCGTCCGCGGGTTGCGGCTGCCGAAGGTCGGCGCTCAGCGGAAGCAGTGCGCCACCGGCACCTTGCTTCCCGCACAGTTGGTCGGATTGTTCTCGATGACGACGCTGTCGTCATCGATCTTGACCTGGGCCCGCTCTGCCTGGATCCCGCCGGCCTTGACGGTGGACTGGTTGCCGATCACGCGGCTGCGGTAGAGCGAGGTCGAGCCCGCCGTCACGAACAGGCCCGCCCCCTGCGACCGCTTGCCGACCGCGGTGTTGCCCTTGACGTCGCTGCCCCGCACGAGCAGGTTCGACTTCTCGGCGTGGATGCCGCCGCCGTTGCCGCGCGTCGTGTTCCCGCTGACCACGCTGTCGTCCACCGGCAGCAGGCCCTGGAAGGTGGAGATGCCGCCACCGGAAACGGTGGCGACGTTGTCCCGGACCGTCAGCTGCCGCAGCACCAGCACCGCGTCGGAGTTGGCCAGGCCGCCGCCGGTCTCGGCGCTGTTCTGCGCCACCAGCGTGTCGAAGACCTTGGTACGGGCGGAGAAGCTGGCCAGACCACCGCCCTGTCCGGCGTTGTTCTGCACGAAGGTGGAGGAGTAGACGTCACCCGCGGCCCGGAAGTTGGCCAGGCCACCGCCGTAGCTGACCGCGCTGTTGTGCCGGAACTCGGTGCCGTGCATGGTCATGACACCACCGTTGAGCAGGCCCCCGCCCTTGCCCTGGGTGCCGGCGGCCCGGTTGCCGATCAGCTTGCTGTCACGGATGAGCAGGTTGCCGTCGTTGAAGATGGCACCACCGCCGCCCTCCGCCGACAGCGAGGTGCTGCCGACGACGGTGACCCCTTCGACGACCGCCGTGGCACCGTGCACGATGTGGATGCTGCCGCCTTCCGCCGCCGAACGGCCGTTGCGCAGGGTCACGTCCCGGAGGGTCAGTTCGCCGCCGTCGCGGACGGTGAAGAAGCGGAAGTCAGGGGTGTTGACCCCCCGGGCGATGGTCGCGCCGGAACCTTCGATGGTGATCCCGTGGTAGATCACCGGCAGGCCGGCCTTGTCGTCGGCCGGGTTGCGCGGTGGCGCCTCGGCGTCGCCGGGGTTCTCGGCCGCATCGGCGGCCTCCCGCGCGTCACGGATGCCGCCGTCGTACTCGTCGGGCTGCTGGAACGCGTGGGTCAACGTGTAGGTGCACTTCTCCGCCAGTCGCAGCGTGGCACCGCCCTCGGCGTTCGCCCGCACCAGCGCCGCGATGAGCCGGGCGGAGTCGCAGGGCACCGGCACCACCTTGCCGTCGGGCGCGCGCCCGTGGTGACCGGTCGACCCGCCGGTCGCCCTCCCCGGGCCGTCCGGGGTAGCGCCGGAGTCGTGCCGCCACTCCGGCCGTTGCCGGTCCGGCCCCCGGCGTGGCGGTGTCTCGTCGACTCCGGGTACGTCATCCTGAAACATCGCGGCGGGCCGGCCCGGGTTCGGTGCCGCCGGGTCACGGTCGGCGGCCGAGGCGGTGACGGCGGTCAGGCCCGCCGCCCCGGCCACCAGGCTGCCCGCCACCAGGCCACCGGCCAGCAACCACCGGGACCGCCGACCGGGTCGGGTGGACCCACGGCTCCCTTGGTACGTGGACATCAGCGCTCCTGCCTCTCGTGCATGCGGAAACACGGCCGCACCGAATCGGGCGCGGGGTGGCTGACATCGCCTCAGCCCACCAGAGGCCACCGTACGGCGACACATGGCACAAATCAGGCATAGGTGAATGAGTAAGCCATTCGGCTTCACATCTACTTGGAGCCGGCATCGACGGCGCCGCTCAACCTCCGACGTGAATGCCGGGACGGCGTGCCGGATCAGGCTCGGACTTGCGCAGGATCTCGCGCACCACCGGCGGGGTGTCCCCCCGACCGAGGATGAGATAGCGCAGCAGGTGGGCGATCGGGTTCCCCTCCGACCACTCGAAGTGGGCGTGCGGGCGTACCCCGGTGGCGTCCCGCAGCGCCAGCAGGATCGCCGCGATGGCGTTTGGTGCCGCCGGGCTGCTGGCCCGCAGCACCCGGTAGCCACCCACCTCGACGCCGCACACCCGCAGCACGTGGCGGAACCCGGAAGGGTCCACCACGTCGATCTCCAGGAAGAGCACGTCGGTCGCTCCCGGGACCGGGTTCAGGCCCCGCTGCGCGCGCTCCTTGATGGTGTACTCCTTGACCGCCCCGCTGCGCCGCTTGTGGGCGATGACGTGCAGCCGCCCGTCGTGCGCCACCGACTCGGCGACGAACCGCCGCGCCGTCTCGTCGAACTCGACCCGCTCCGCCCGGAGCTCCGTGGTGCGGGTCACCCGGGACACCAGCGACACGGCGATGATGCCGAGGATGAACAGTCCGGAGATGGCGATCCCGTCCGGTTTCTCGATCACGTTCTCGACCAGCGCGTACAGCAGCACCAGGGTGAGCACCGTGAAGCCGGCGGCGACGCCGCGTTGCCGGCGGCCGGCGGCGGCGATGGCCACCGCGACGGCCGCCGAGACCATCATCGCCAGGATCCCGGTGGCGTACGCCCCCGCCTGTGCGTCGACGTCGGCACGGAACACGACGGTCAGCACGATGCAGACAAGCGTGTAGACGATCACCACCGGGCGCACCGCGCGCGCCCACTCCGGCGCCATGCCGTACGAGGGCAGGTAGCGCGGCACGATGTTGATCAGCCCGGCCATCGCCGAGGCACCGGCGAACCAGAGGATCAGCACGCTGCTCACGTCGTAGGCGGTACCGAATGCCTCACCCACCTGCTCGTGGGCGAGATACGCCAGCGCTCGCCCGTTGGCGGCACCGCCCGGGGCGAACGCCTCGGGCGGGATCAGCACCGCGGTGACGAAGGTGGTGGAGAGCAGGTAGACCGACATGATCAGCGCGGCGGCGGTGAGCAGCCGCCGGGTGTTGCGGATCCGGGCGGCCAACCGGGCCGGTGCGTCGGGCCCCTCCCCCGCCACCAGCGGCATCATGCTGACCCCGGTCTCGAACCCGGACAGGCCCAGCACCAGCAGCGGGAACGCCAACGCCGCGGTCAGCGCCACCTGGCCCGGACCGCCGCCCGCGGTCAGCGCCGCCGTCCAGTCCGCCAGCGGACGAGGATCACCGGCCAGTTCGACAAGTGACACCCCCACGATCACCGCGTTCAGCCCGAGGAAGGCGGCCACCAGCGGTACGGCCACCGCCACGGCTTCCCGGAAGCCGAGCAGGAACACCGCGCCGAGAATCAGCAGCAGGACCACGGTCACCCCGACGGCGACGCCGGTACCGCCGAACCACTCCGGCAGGTACGGATTCTGCAGCACGTGCACGGTGGCGTCGGCCGAGGAGAGCGTGATCGTGACGATCCACGAGGTGGCGACGAAACCGAGCAGCACCAGCACGAATATCTTGCCGCGCCAGAACGGCAGCAGGCGTTCCAGCATCGCCACCGAGCCCTGGCCGTGCGGACTGTCCCGGGCTACCCGGCGGTACATCGGCAACATGCCGAACAGGGTCAGTGCGACGATCAGCAGGGTCGCCACGGGAGACAGTGCACCGGCGGCCAGGGCGGCGATGCCGGGCAGGTAGGACAGGGTGGAAAAGTAGTCGACACCGGTCAGGCACATCACCCGCCACCAGGCGTGCGACCGGGTCTGTCCCTCGGCGGTCTCCGGTCCGACCGGCTGCACCCGGTGGACGAACAACCACCGACGCAGCCGGCTCTCCGGTGCCACCGGGCCGGTCGGGACGGCCACCCGCTCGGGCACGGTGACCCGCCGCCCCGCCCGTTCCCCCTTACGCGTCGGATCCCGCGCGGCACGCAACCCCGGTTCCGGCGCACCGGTCGCCGGGCGGCGGCGTTCCCGGCCCCGTCGCGCTCTCGTCCCGTCCCCCATGCCCCCGCCTCACCGTTGTCGAACAGACCGTAGGTGGTGGTTCGGTCGGTCAACCGGTCCGCTCCCGGTCAGCCGCCAGCCGGAGCGGTCAGCGCCCGGGCCAGGTCGGCGGGGTCGGCCACGGTGACCGTCATCCCGGGATGGCGGGGCCACCGGCCGGGCAGCAGAGCAGGCACCGGTCGCACGAAACGGACACAGAGCCCGGCGGCCGTGGTGGTGCCGAAGGTGACGCCGGTGTCGGCGCCGGACAGGTGCGGGCCGATCACCCGCCACCAGCGGTACGGGCCGCCGCTCTCCACGCCCGCGACGTTCTCCCGCTCGGTGCGTAGCTGCCAGGGGCCGAACCGGACCAGCAGTTGAGCGGAGTCGACCCGCACCCAGGCGGTGCCGGGCCGGACGCCGATCAGCGCCAGCAGCCAACGGAACCGCGAGTCGAAACGGAACTCGAAAACCTGAGCGGTCATCTCCGGGCTCCGCGGCCGGCACGGTCTCCCGGCCGCGCGGGGCGGGGTGGGGCGGCGGGGCGCGGTCGCGGCCGGGCGGCAGGACGGCGCCGGGACACAGCGGTCATGGTCGCGGCGTACCCCGCAGGGACCGGCCGACACCCCCCGGGCCGGCCGGCCCCTGTTTCCCCGTGGTCCCCCCGTGGTCCCCCGTGTCCCCCATCTCCCCCGTGCCCCCCGTGGCCGCCTCCGGACGTTGCCGTCCGGGGCTCGGGTCGGATGCCCCCGCGCCCCTCGGGTGGACGGAGCGCGGGGACCCCCCGTCCCGGTTACTGCAGGAACGCCCCGAGGGGCGACAGCAGCAACCGACCGAGCGCGGCGGCCGTGTCGTCTAGCCGCCTGCGCTCGCGCTCATGCTGGTGCGGGTCGTGCCGGCACCGCCAGATCCGCTGCGCGTTGCGCCAGGCGACATCGCGCGTGTAGTGGATCAGTTCGCCCTGATACCAGTCGTCGATCTCGCCGTTGAGCATGTCGATGAGCAGTTGCCACTGCTCGAGGTAGCCCCGACGCAGGCCGGGGATCTTGTCGGCGAAGATCTTGTTGATCTCCAGGTAGTCCCGGTGCTGGTCGCTGCCGTCGACCGGCTCGGACTCCAGGTGGTCGAACGTGGTGACCAGCGCGAACGGAAGGTCGAAGTTGATGTGCGCGTTGACGCCGGCCGCCGCCGATGGCAACGGTCGGGCGTCCGGCCCACGCATCCGCTCGAACAGGCACGACCAGGCCCGGGGCGTGCTCGGGCTGGCGTCACTCCACATCCGTAACGCGTCGAAGTAGCGGGCCGCGAACTCGACGTCCAGCCGGGACAGGAAGACCGGGTCGACGAACCGGTCGGCGTACAGCCCGTCCAGCACGCTGGAGGTGATGGTGAGATACAGCTTGTTGAAATCCGCCAGTGGGCAGCTGTCCAGCAGCGGAGGCAGCCGGACCAGCATGTCCTGAAGCTTCGTCAGGTGGTCGACGACGGCGGGCACGTCGGTCGGATGATCGGCCAGCAGGTCGACGATGTCCCGGTGCACCGGCCCCCACGCCGGCTCACCACACCCACCGCGCTCGCTCATGTCCCCTCCAGGCTGCTCCCCGGCGTCGTCGTGCCCGTTGCGACGCCGGGCCCCAGCCTTTCAGGCGTCCGCTGCGCGGACATCAGTAGAACGACGTATCCGACACCTACGCCCGACTACGCAGGAAGATGGCGCTGGCCTGGACCCGGGTACGTACCTGAAGCTTGTCGAAGATGTGTGACATGTGGACGCCGATGGTCCGCTCGCTGATGAACAGCCGCTGACCGATCTCCTTGTTGGTCAGCCCTTCGGCCACCGCGGCCAGCACCTCACGCTCCCGCGCGGTCAGGGCGGCCAGTTCCTCACCGCCCGATCCGTCGGGCGTCGCGGCCCCGACCGCGCCGCGTTCCTCCAACGCGACCCGGGCCCGCCCGGCGAGCGTACGGATCTCGTCGGTCAGCGGCACCGCCCCCAGCGCCTGCGCCGACTGGTACGCCTGGCGCAGCAGCTTACCGGCGGTGGCGGCCTTGCGGCGGCTGGCCAGCAACGCCTCGGCCTGACGCAGGCGCGAGTACGCCGCCGGGTACGGGTGGTTGCGGTGGTCCCACTCGGCCGCCGCCCGCGCCCACAGCTCCGGATCGGCGCCGTCGAGCCGGCTCACCTCAGCGGCGCACAACGCCAGGTAACCGTCGATCACGTAGCGCACCGGCCGGGCCGCCCGCTCGCTGCGTGCCGCCACCCTTTCGGCGATCCCACGCAGCCGGCGCACCACGTTGTCGTCGACGGCGACCGTACGGCTGGCGTGCGCCTCCGCCTCGGCGCGCAGCCCGTGCCAGACGAGCACCGCGAGGATGACCAGGTCGTCGGAGCGGGTCTCGGTCAGACCCCGCTGCACCGCGTGTCGGGCCACATCGTGCCGCCCCTGCCACATGGCCAGCCCGGCCCGCAAGGTGAGCAGCGGGATGACGTGCCGGGCGCCGCCGCCGGCCAGGATTGTCGCCACGGCGTCCAGATCCCGGTCGGCCGCCTCGACGTCGCCGTAGCCGACCGACAGCCGGCAGCGGGCCAGCAGCAACTCGACGGCATCCGCGCCGGAGGGACGGTGCCGCAGGGCCGAGGCGACCACCTTCTCCGCCTCGGCCCACTGTCCTACCCGGAACAGCCCATTGGTGGCGATGGCCAGCAGCCGGGTCTCGTAGGACCGACCCAACCCCAGCTCGGCGACCCGCTCGGCACCCCGGCGGGCGACCACCACACCCTCCTCGAGGATGTTCAGCGGCCCGGTCAGCAGCTCGGCCAGGTGCAGATAGGCCAACGCGACATCCTCCGGACGACCCGCCCGCTCGGCGGTGGCCAGTGCCCGTCGCAACACCGCCAGGCCCGCGTCCGGATCCTGGCGGTACGCCTCGGAGAAGCCCAACGCGGCGCTGGCCAGCACCACCTCGGTGGTCGCCCCGTCCACCTGCTCGGCCAGGGCAAGCGCCTCCCGCGCCCGCTCGCCTGCCTCGGCGTACCGGCCGAGTTGCAGCAGCAGCTCCGCCAGTCGGGCGGCGGCGGTGGCCCGCTGCCCTGGTGTGCAGTCGGCGGCGGCGAGCGCCTGCTCGTACTCCGCCTCGGCCAACGCGGAACGGCCGGCGGCGGCGAGGTAACGGGCCCGCCGGATGTGCAGCTCGCAGGCCGGAAGGTCGGTGTCGGCACCGGCCAGCTCCTCGAGCAGGGCCAACGCGCGGGCGTACTCACCACAGTGGTGGGCCGCCTCGGCCGCCCGCCCGAGCAGCGTGGGCCGGTCGACGCCGGGCAACCCCTCGGCCGACTGCAGCGCCACCGACCAGTGTCGGTGCGCCTCGGCGTAGCCGTAAAGCCGCTCCGCCTCCTCGGCGGCGGCCATCGCCGCCGGCAGCGCCCGCTCCGGCTCACCGGCCAGCCGCCAGTGATGGGCCAAGCGGGCCTGATGCAACTCGGCCGGTGCCGAGGTCAGCGCCTCGGCGTAGCGCCGGTGCAGCAGCGCCCGCTCGGCGGGGAGCAGCTCATCCTCCAGCACCTCGGCGACGAGCCGGTGGCGTAGCCGGTAGCCGTCGGCCGAGCCGACCAGCAGCCGATGGGACACCGCTGCCCGGACCGCGTCGAGCAGCTCGTGCTCCGGCAGCCCGACCACCCGGGCGAGCAGCCAGTGCTCCACCGGTTCGACGCCGGCGGCGACGGCGTGCACGGCGCGGTGCGCCGGTCGGGGCAGCGCGTCCACCCGGGCGAGGAAGACCTCGCGGAGGGTGTCGGAGAGCCCGTCGCGACCATCGCGCAGTTCCCGGGAGAGCTCCTCGACGACGAAGGGGTTGCCGCCGCTGCGTTGCCACAGTTGCTCGGCCGCCTCCGGCGCCAGGTGCCGACGCATCACGGTGGTGGCCAACTCCTCGGTGCCGGCCCGATCCAGCGGGGCCAGGTCGAGCACCCGCACCGAACGCAGTCGGCGCAGCTCGGTGAGCACCCGACGCAGCGGATGCGCCCCCTGCAACGACTCCGACCGCACCGCCGCCAGCACCGACAGTTGCAGGTCACCGAGGCCGGCGAGCAGGTAGAGCAGAAGTTGGCGGGTCGTCCGGTCGACCCACTGGAGGTCGTCGAGTACCAGCACCAGCGGGCGGCCACCGGCGATCACATTCAGCCCGCGGGACACCCGCTCCAGCAAGGCACCCGCGCCGTCCGGGCCGGCCCGGTCCTCGGCGAAGACCCCGAGCAGCGCGCGGACGGACGCTGCGGCCGGCGGGGCGAGGTCGGCGTCGAGGCGGCGCAGCGCCTGTCGCAGGGGATGCAGCGGCGAGGCGTCGCCGATGTCCAGACAGGACCCGGTGAGCACCAGGGCACCCCCGTGGCCCAACTGCTCGCCGATCTCGTGCAGCAGGCGGGTCTTACCCACGCCACTCTCACCGGTCAGGAACACCGCCGCCGTTTGCCCCGGCGTGACGTCGTCGAGCAGCGCGGATCGTACCGTCGCCATCAGGTCGTCCCGACCCACGAGCGGTGTGGTGTCCACGTCGCTGGCCATGGCTCGCAGCCTAGTCACAGGTTCCGTCCCCGTTCTACAGGTGCCTCCCGTCAGTCCTACTCATCGCGTCGACATTGCGACCAAAGGTTGCGTTCGGCCGACATACGTCGTTCTGCCGATCCGCCGTCAGACCAGCGGTGACAGGCTCCGGACATCGTCAGCGCGTACGGGGGGAGAGGCAGGTGCGATCTCCATGCCCAGTTCTGTTGTCGCTGGTCAGGTAGCCGTCGAGCGAGTGTGTTGGCCCGTGACGGAGGAGCGGCGGACCGTCACGGTCCTCTTCGTCGACATCGTCGGGTCGACCCGGTTGGTCGACCGGCTCGACCCGGAGGACGTCCGCGCCCTGCAACGGGCCTACTTCGGCACCGTCGCCCGGGTGCTGCGGCGGTGGAACGGCGCGGTGGAGAAGTACGTCGGCGACGCGGTGATGGCTCTGTTCGGTGCGCGCCGTGCTGACGGGTGGGACGCGTACCGGGCGGTGCGCGCCGGGCTGGAGATCCAGCGGGCGCTGGACGGCCGCCCGCTGGCCTCGGCACCGGGCCTGCGGGTCCGGGTCGGCGTCGCCACCGGTGAGGCCGTGGTCGACCTGGCCGTCAGCCACGACGGCGGCCACGGCGTGGCCAGCGGTGCAGTCATTACCCTCGCCGCCCGGCTACAGGAGCACGCCCCGCCCGGCGGGGTGGCGCTCTGCCCGGCCACGCATCGGGCCGTCGTCGGGCTGATCGCACAGCGCCCGGTCCCGGCGGTGACCGTCACCGGCAAGGCACTGCCGGTCGACGTCTGGCACGCCACCGGCACGGAGCGTCCCCGACCGCTGCGGCACGACCTCCCACTGCTCGGCCGGCGACGGGAGTTGGCCGTCGCCCGGGAGTACCTCGCCGAGGCGGTGCGCGGGCGCGGCGACCGCCGGGTGCTGCTGCTCGGTCCGCCCGGTAGCGGGCGCAGTCGCCTGTTGCGGGAACTGGCGCGGACCACCCGCACGCTGGGCGGTGTCCCGGTGCGTTGGTCTTCGACGACCTGCCCGCCCTACCCGGAGGGGCCGCTGGCGCCCGTCGCGGACCTGGTCCGTGGGCTGGCCCGAGCCGGCGTCAGCGACGACCCCGAGACGGTACGCCGCCGACTCGTCGCCGCTCTGACGGGTCTGGTGCCGGCCGACCTGCTGACGCCCGCCCTGAACACAGTGGACGCCCTGCTCAGGGTGGCCGCCGATCCGGCGCAGAGTCCGCCGGGACATCCGTCGGCGAGCGAGCCGCAGCCGCAGAGCGGTTCCCCGACAGCCGCTCAGGCCCGCGCGGTGAGCTATTGGCGCGAGGTGCTGCTGAGCCTGGCGCGGCGGCAACCGGTCGTGGTCGCCGTCGACGATCTCGACCGTGCCGCACCGGCGCTGCGCCGCCAACTGGCCACGCTCGTGGAGTTGGCCGACGAGCGCGACGTGCCGCTGGTGCTGGTCGCGACCGGCACCCAGGAGCTGGGCGCTGCCGGTCCGCCGGCGGCCAAGGTGCGCCTGTCCCCGCTCGACACCATCACCACCGGCCGGCTCCTGCGCCGACTGCTGCGCCGGTCCGGTCAACCGGCCGGATTGGCGGCCCGGCTGATCCCGGTGACGGGTGGCAACCCCGGGCGGGCGGTGGCCTACGTCCGTACGCTCACCGGGGGCGAGCCCGGGGAGTTGCCCGTACCGGAATGTGTCCGTCGGGTCGTCGAGGCCCGGCTGGATCGTCTCGACGGCGGTGCGCGTGCGGTCCTGACGGCCGCCGCGCTCGCGCCGGGCCGCACCGTCGCGGAGCTTGCCGACGTCCTCGACTGGCCGCCGACCCGGGTGGCGGCGGAGCTGACCACCCTGACCGGCGACGGCCTGCTGGTACCCCTGCCGACCGGCGGTTACGACGTCACCGATCCGGTGCTGCGGCAGGTCGCCGGCGCCCGGCTGCCCCGGGCGGTGCGCGCCGTCCTCGACCGGCGGATCGGCCAGATCGCCTCGGTGACCGCGACGCCCCCGAGCCGGGTCGTTCCGCCCGGCCGCGTCACCTCGACGGCCGGGACGATCGCGAGCCGGCTGGTGCGGCGGGCCTGCACCGTGGTCCCCCGGTCGACGGCCGGGTCAACGGCGCTGCAGGAAAGCCAGCACCCGATCCCAGGTCAGCTCGGCAGCGACCGGGTCGTGGTCGGCAACGGTCGGGTCGGTGAAGAGATGCCCCGCCCCGGGATAACGGTGCACCACGAGATCCGCTCCGGCCGCGATCATCTCCCGCTGCCACTGGTCTACCTCGTCGGGCGGGTCGTAGGCGTCCGGGTCGGCCAGGTGCAGGTGCACCCGGAGGCCGGGACGAACCACCGCCGGGGAGCCTCCGGTGCCGTGCAACAACAGCAGGCCGGCGGTGTCGGGTCGTTCGGCCAGCAGCGCGCCAGCCACCCCGGCACCCATCGAGAACCCGGCGAGCACGGTGTCGGGCGGCAGCCCGTCGAGCGCCGCGCGGGCCCGGTCGAGAACGGTCTGCTGGCCGATCCGCTCCAGCAGGGCGAAACCCTCCGCCACGGAGTCGACGGCGGGTACGCCGTACAGGTCGGGCGAGTGCACCCGATGGCCGGCGGCCCGCAGCCGGTCGGCGGCCTCCCGCACCGCCGGCCGCAGCCCGTACACGGAATGGAAGAGCACGACGTGTCCCATCGGGACATCGTGCCCGACGCCCGCGACCACCACGGAGCGGCGCGCACGGGATCCGTCCCGGGTGGGCCGTCGACACGGGCCGGCTGGAGCAGCGGTGCCGGGTCCCGGGTCAGCGCCCCTGGCCGGCTGTTGGTGCGCGATCCCGCTCCTCCGGTTCCGGCGCGCCACCGTCGGGGGCGGGTATCGCGCGCAGTGTCCGGCTCTGTCCACGGAACTCCGCGACCACCTCCCCGCCCTCCCGACTCACGGTGACGTCGTAGATGCCGCTGCGGCCGTACCGGGTGCGCTCGCTGGCCCGAGCGACCAGCACGTCCCCCTGCCGGGCCGGGCGGACGAAGGTGATGTCGGCTCCGGCCGCGACGGTGGCCGGACCGTGGCTGTTGCAGGCCAGTGCGAACGCGGTGTCGGCCAGCAGGAACACGAAACCGCCGTGCGCGATGCGGTGTCCGTTGACCATGCCGTCGGTGATCCGCATCCGGGCCACCGCGCTGCCGTCGGCGGCGCTGATCAGCTCGATGCCGAGCCGGTTGGAGGCCACGTCGGCGTCGAACATCTCGTGCGCGGCGGTGCGCTGCGGGTCCACCTTGCTTCCAGTCCGTTCCGGCCGGGCACTCGCCCTCGCCACGAACATCATGGCACCGCCGGTCGCCGGGCGTTCGCGGAGGCTGGCCACGGACGAGCGGACGTGGGTGCCCGCGCAGACACGATCGGGCCGGGCCGGGTCATCCCGGTCCGGCCCGATCCGATCATCGCTCCGCCAT
This sequence comes from Micromonospora sp. NPDC000442, assembly GCF_042898635.1. Taxonomy (NCBI): domain Bacteria; kingdom Bacillati; phylum Actinomycetota; class Actinomycetes; order Micromonosporales; family Micromonosporaceae; genus Micromonospora; species Micromonospora sp. NPDC000442. The sequence goes on from NZ_JBIAYZ010000009.1 coordinate 189,133, forward strand.
TCTTTCGTAGTTGCAAAAGCTTGGCAACAAGCCTGGACACGCGAGCCACTTAGTAACTAGCGTGCACGTCATGAGTCCTTACATCAGCAACGTCGCCGCCTGGCAGGAAAGTTGGGACCGTCAGCAGGAGGCGTATCTACCGGACCGCGAGCACCGGTTCGCCGCCATGCTCGACGCGGTCGACGCCGTCCGCGAGGCCACCCCGCCCCGGCTGCTCGACCTGGCCGGCGGCACCGGCACCATCTCACTGCGTGCCCTGCGTCGGTTCCCCGACGCCGAGGTCACCCTGGTCGATCTCGACCCGGCGCTGCTCGCCCTCGCCACCGCCTCCCTCGGCGACCGGGCCACCATCGTTCCCGCCGATCTCAGCCGGCCGGACTGGGTCGCGGCGCTGCCGCACCGGCGTTACGACGCCGTGCTCACCGCCACCGCGCTGCACTGGCTGCCCGCCGACCGGTTGAGCATCCTCTACACGGAGATCCGCGACCTGCTCCGGCCGGGTGCTCTGTTCGTAAACGCCGACCACATGCCCGACGACGACCTGCCCGAGTTGACCAAACGGTTGCTCGCCCGCGCCGGGGAACACCGGGCGGCCCGGTACGCCGCCGGTGCCGTGCTGTCGTGGTCGCAGTGGTGGCAACAGGCCGAGCAGGACCCGACCCTGGCTCCGCTCGTGCGGCAACGCCACGCCATCTACCCCTCCGGGCACAGCCCGGAGTGGACGCCCCCGGCCTCCTGGCACCTCACCGCCCTCAGAAACGCCGGATTCACCGAGGTCGGCACCCTCTGGCGCGGTGCCGCCGACGCCGCCGTGGTCGCCGTCCGCTGATCCCCAGCCCGCGCGATCCTGCAGTTGTGGTCATTGCATGATCGCCGAGACCGGGGCGGGGAGCAGGGCGCTAGGGTGCGGTGATGGTGATGGCGTTCGAGCATCTTGCTGGGCGGGTCTGGCTCTGTGCGGGTGACCCCGATCCGGAGTTGGTGCAGGCCGGTGTCGCGGTGATCGCCGACGAGCGGGGCAGCGTGCTGGTGGACGCCGGGCACAGCCCGTCGCATGCGCGCGAGATCCAGGCCGCGTTGCTCGCCGCCGGTCTGCCGGCACCCCGCTGGCTGGTCTACACCCACCACCACTGGGACCACGTCTGGGGCGCCTGCGCCTGGCCGGACGTGGAGATCGTCGGGCATGTCAGCGGCGCGGAACTGCTGCGCGCCGAGGCGACCCGGCCGTGGAGCGTCCGCTACCTACGCGAGGAGGTGCTACGCAACCGCCGGCTCGGGCCGAGCTTCCGGGCCCGCGCCCTCGCCGTCGACTCCTGGGACGAGCTGCGGGTGCTGCCGCCCACCCGCGTCTTCACCGACGAGGTGGAGCTGCCCACCGGTGTGCTGGTACGCCACGTCGGCGGCCGGCACGCCCCGGACTCCACCATCGTGGTGGTACCCGACTCGGGGGTCATGCTGCTCGGGGACAGCTGGTATCCACCACCGGCGCACCTGCGGACGCCGGCGGACGAACCGGACCTCGCGCTTGTCGGCCGACTGCTCGACGACGACATCGGCTGGTACGTCTCCAGCCACAGCCCACCGTTGACCCTCGGCGAGGCCCGGGCGGCGATCACCGGCTGAGTCGGCAACCCGGTCGGCTCAGCGGGCGCGACGCTCCGGATGGGCCCGGTTCCAGGCGCGCATCCGGTCCGGGTATCCGACCTTGTTGGCCTCGTAGAGCGGGATGGCGTGTTTGCGGGCCAGGGCTCCGGCCGCGCGCGGCGTGCCGGTGCGGCGGCGGATCCACTCGCCGTCGTGGGCGATGGCCATCACGGTGGTGTCGGTGGCGGTGGTCTCCGGCTCCAGGTAGAACTCCACCCCCTGCCGGCTGGTGGCGAACTGCTCCAGCGCGGCGAGGTCCTCGGGGGTGGCCTCGCGGTCGAGTTTCGTCGGGGTGCCCTGCGCGGCTCGTGACCGCCGGCTGAACCAGCCCATGCCCGGCTCCTCTCCTCGGCGTGACTCCCAGTGCAGCACCGTCACCTGGCAGATGCCTGTGAGCCGGGTGAGAATCCCCCGTCGCGGTAGGCTGCCTCGATGATCCACTTCGCGGTGCGGGAGAACGCCACCTGGTGTGACCTGGTCTGCGCTACTCACGGCCGGCCCGGCTCACTGGACACCGATGCCTGGTCGGTGTCGCGCCGTTCGCCGCCGCTCTACCCGGACGCGGTGACCCTGCGGCCCGGCCTCGACGCGGACCTGCTGCGGCGGATCGACGCCGGACCAGGGGCGTCGGTCAAGGACAGCTACGCCGACCTGGACCTCGCCGGGCACGGCTTCGACGTGCTGTTCGAGGCGCAGTGGCTGCACCGGCCACCCGGCAGTCCGGTGGGACACGAGGCCCTGCTGCCGGTCACCACGGCCGGTGACCTGATGGCGTGGGCGCACGCGCACGGTGGCGGGTCGGTCTTCCGTCCCGACCTGCTGACCGACCCCCGGGTACGGATCCTCGGCCTGGCGGACGGCCACGGCGGCTGGTCCGGCGGAGCGGTGTTGCACGACGCCGGTGAGGTGGTCGGCGTCAGCAACGTCTTCGCCCGCGACGCCGCGCCGGAGCAGGTGTGGGCCGGAGTGTGCGCGGCCGGCGCGGGTCGGCACCTCGTCGGCTACGAACAGGATGCCGACCTGGCGCCGGCACGACGTCACGGCTTCCGGACCATCGGCCCGCTACGCGTCTGGCTGCGCTGAGCCCGCCCGCGCCGGCGCCCCCGTGCCGCCGGCTGCGGGCGGGCGGGCCGCCGGGACCAGCAGGAGGGTCGGCAGCAACAGCAGCGGTACGACCAGCAGCGCCCGCAGCGTGCCCACCTGGTCACCGAGCAGGCCCAACAGCGGCGGCCCGGCCAGGAACGCCGTGTAGCCGATCACCGCGACCACGCTGACCCGTACGTGCGCGTGCTCCTCCTCGTCGGCGGCGGCGCTCATCCCCACCGGGAAGCCGAGCGAGGCACCGATCCCCCACAACGCGACGCCGACCACCGCGACCGGACCGGAACCGGCGAGCACCGCCAGACCGGCGCCGACGACAGCCAGCAGGATGGTCGTGGTCAGCACCGGCCCCCGCCCCCAGCGGTCCAGCGCCACCGTGCCGACGGTGCGGCCCAGCGTCATGCCGACCACGAAGACGCCGAAGACCGCCGCGCCCGCGGCCTCACTGAAGCCGTAGCCGTCGATGAAGGCGACCGCGAGCCAGTCGTTGGCGCTGCCCTCGGCGAACGCCGCCGCCAGCACCAACAGGCCGATGAGCAGGGTACGCGGCTCCCGCCAGGCGGCCAGCAGTCGACTGCGACGCCCGGCCGGGGTGCCGGCCGGCTCCGGCTCGGCCGGCAGGAACGCGCGCGCCCCGAGCAGGGTGCCGCCGAGCACCACCGCGGCCAGCACACCGAGGTGCACGGCGAGCGGGACGCCCAGGCGGGCGGCCCCCGCGCCGACGCCCGCGCCGGCCACCGAGCCGAGGCTCCAGGCGGCGTGGAAGCGCGGCATCACGGTCCAGCCGAGCCGCCGTTCGACCGCCGCACCCTCGATGTTCATCGCGACGTCGCAACTGCCCGAGCCGTAGCCGAGCGCGAACAGGCCCACCGCCACCCCGGGCAGCCACCCGGCGACGCCGGCCGAGATTCCGGCGATGGTCAGCCCGAGCGCGACGAGCAGGGTGGATGCCGCCACCGCCCGGGCGGCACCGAGGCGCTGGGTGACCAGGCCGGCGGTGGGCATGGCGAGGATCGCCCCGACCGACATGGCGAGCAGCAGCAGGCCGAGCCGGCCCGGGCTGAGGCCGAGTCCGTCGCGGATCGCCGGCACCCGGGCGAACCAGGTGGCGACGGCCAGTCCGTTGAGCGCGAACACGACCGCCACACCGTTACGGGCGGCCAGCACGGCGCGGGACGGGCCGGGGCTGGTCGGCGGGGTGGCAGGGGTGGTGACGACGGGGTCCACGTACGTTCCGGTCCTCTCCTCGGACAGTACGACGATCACACACCTGGGAGCGCTACCAGCACAATCCATCTCCGGTCCTTACCAGTGGCCGTCGGGCACGGCATGATGCTGGTGGACGCCCAGGCGGGCGGGAACAACAACGGGGAGAAAGCTCATGACGACGGCAGCGCGCCGCCCGGCCACCCTCGACGACGTGGCCCGGGCCGCCGGGGTGTCCCGTTCCACCGCGTCCCGGGTCCTCGCCGGCAACGGCTTCGCGTCACCGACCGCCCGCGAGCGGGTACGTACCGCCGTGAACCTGCTCGGCTACGTGCCGAATCCGGCGGCCCGGGCCCTGGTGCACGGTTCCGGCGTACGGCTGCTGATCGCGGTGGCGGGCACCGGCCCGGCCGTGCTCGACGACCCCTACGTCGACCAGGCGGTCGCCGCGGTGGCCCGGGCCTGCACGCCGCACGGTCTTGGCGTGGCGGTGCAGTGGGTGCCGTTGGGGGCGCCGGAGCGGCTGACCCAGTTGACCGACGACCGGGGCGTGGCCGGCCTGGTCCTGCTCAACACGACCCCGGCACTGCTGGATCTGGTGCCGCGCCGGCTGCGCGGCCGGTCCGTGTCGATCGGGATCGGTTCGGCCACGGTGCCGTCGGTGGACATCGACAACGGCGGCGGCACCGCGGCGATCGTCCGTCACCTGTACGACGCCGGCCGCCGACGGATCGCCATGGTCACCGGTCCCCGCTGGCTGGCCTGCGCCAACCGCTCCGTGCGGGCGTACCGGAGGCTGCTGTACGACGCCGGTCTGCCGGCCCGGGAGGTGGTCGGTGACTTCAGTGCGGCCCGGGGGTACGCAGCCGCTCGGGAGGTGCTGCGACGCTGGCCGGACACCGACGCGATCGTCGGGATCAGCGACGCGACCGCGCTCGGGGTGATCGGTCGGCTGCGGGCCGACGGCATCCGGGTGCCCGAGGACGTCGCGGTGACCGGATTCGACGACATCCCGCTGGCCGCGACGGTGGCGTTGACCACCGCCAGTCACCCGGTACGGCAGATCATCACCGCAGCGGCGACCATGGTGCTGGAGCAGCGCGCGGCGCCGGAGACGACCGTCTTCCCGTCGGCGTTGGTGCTACGCGCCAGCGCCTGAGCCGTCAGCCGGTCTCCTCCCGGTCGACCAGGGCGCGCAGCAGGCCACGTACCGCGTCGGCGAGATCGGCGCGGCTGGCCGGGGTGCCGGGTGGCGGCGCGCTGAGCACTCCGGCACCGACGAGTCGATCGAACAGCAGGCCGTCGACGAAGGCGACGAACCGGTGTCCCCGGCGGCGGGGGTCCGGTGCGCCGGCGCGGGCGAACAGGTCCTCGGCCTGGGCCCGCAGCACGGCGCCGTGTTCCAGGATTCCCCGAAGCTGCGGCCGATGCACCGCTTCCAGCAGGCAGGCGTACCGGGCCAGGGTGCGCGCCCGGGCGGCGGTCAGCCAGTGGTCGAGCACCCCGGCGATACCGGCAGCGAGCCGGTCGAGGTCGGCCGGGGACAGCGACGGCCCCGCCGGCACCGACGGCGTCCCGGTGGGTAGTTCGTGACCGGCGAGGTCGGCGCGGTCCAGGTCGGCGAGACGCTGCACCACCGCCTCGATCAGCGCCTGCCGGGTACGCAGGTACGCCGAAGTGGTTCCCGCGGGCATCCCGGCCCGAGCGTCCACCGCGCGATGGGTCAGCCCTCGCATGCCGCTCTCGGCGATCAGCGCGATGGCGGCGTCGGCCAGTACCGCCACCCGCTTCGCCCGCCCACTCAACCTGCTCCCCCATCTCTGCTTCTACGGATGTAGTATGCACTTCTACAGGCGTAGAAGGGCGGTCGCCGTGACGGAGAGACATGCGGTCGTGGCCGGGGCGGGAATCGGCGGGCTGGCCGCCGCCCTCGCCCTGCATCGGCGGGGTTGGCGGGTCACCGTGTTGGAGCGCGCCCCCGAGCCGCGTGAGGTCGGCGCGGGCATCACCCTGATGGCGAACGCGGTACGCGGGCTGGACGCACTCGGCCTCGGCACCGAGGTACGCCGGCTGGGGCGCGACGGTGCCACCGGCGGGCTACGCACCTGGGACGGGCGCTGGCTGTCCCGGGTGGACGCCGCCGAACTGGAACGGGTGCTCGGCACCACTGCGCTCGGCGTACACCGGGGCGCGCTGCACCGGGCGCTGCGCGAGGCGCTGCCGGCCGAGGCACTGCGGACCGGCTGCACGGTGCGGGACGCCGACCCGGCCAGCGGCACGGTTCGCTACCAGCGTGACGGTGAGCCGGCCGAGGTGTCCGCCGACCTGGTTGTCGGCGCCGACGGGTTGCGCAGCACGCTGCGTACCCGGCTCTGGCCGGAGAGCCCGCCACCGGCGTACGCCGGCTCCACCGCCTGGCGTGCGGCGATCACCTTCGACGAGCCGGTCCCCGCAGCGGTCAGCTGGGGACCGGGCAGCGAGTTCGGCACCGTCCCGCTCGGCGACGGGCAGGTCTACTGGTACGCGGCGACCACCGCCCCGCCCGGCGGACACGCCGCCGACGAGCTGGCCGAGGTGCGGGAACGCTTCGGTCACTGGCACGACCCGGTACCGGCTCTGCTCGCCGCCACCCGACCCGACGACGTGCTGCGCAACGACCTGTACCACGTGGCCACGCCGCTACCCCGGTACGTGCGCGGCCGGGTGGCCCTACTCGGCGACGCGGCGCACGCCATGACCCCGCATCTGGGGCAGGGCGCCTGCCAGGCGATCGAGGACGCGGTCACCCTGGGCGCGCTCGCCGGTCCGGCGGTCGACGTTCCGGCGGCGCTGCACGCGTACGACCGGCTGCGCCGACCCCGCAGCCAGGCCATCGCCCGCGCGGCCTCCCGCACCGCCCGGTTCGGACAGGAACTGCGACATCCGGCGGCCATCACGGTACGCAACGCGATGCTGCGCCTGACGCCGAGCCGGACGGCGCTGCGCGGCATGGCCCGCCACGCCGACTGGCATCCACCACGGCCCGCCTGACAGCGGAGCCGACGCGATCCGACCGGCGCCGAGTGCCTCATTGCGGCCAACCCTTCAGAATATCGATTTTCCGGGTTCGCGACCTCGGCCGAATGTGACGGGGTCCCGGTAAGATCGGCGACTTGCATGTGACTGATCGCTGACTGATGACTCGGACGGCGAGAGCACACACTGAGCCCATGAATTCGGGGCTCAGGCGCTTCAGGGCACTCCGCGGCGCGGTGTGTCTCGTGCTGGTGGCGGCCCTTTCCGGCTGTATGCAACTCAATGCCGGGCTGACCGTCAACGCCGACGACACGGTCAGCGGCCAACTTCTGCTCACGGCCGAGCGGAACGTCCTGACCTTGAACAACAGGCCGGTCGAGGCGGGCTTCGCCGAGTTGCGGCAGAACATACCGGCGCTACCCGCCGGCCCGGAGACCCGATACGAGGACGCCACCCACTTCGGATCTCTGATCAACTACCGAAACGTGCCGCTGCACCAATTCGACAGCGAAAGTCTGAGCATCGTCCGCACCGAAGACCGGTACGTGTTCACCCTTCCGTTGGACCCGAAGAAGTACGGCGGAAAAGTGGCCGAGCAGGACCCCAAGAATCAAGAACGATTCATGTTGTTGATGTCGTTCGAGATCGCCGTGACCTTTCCCGGCCGCGTCCTGGACGCCAGCACCGGCGGTCAGGTCAACGACCGGACGGTCACCTGGCGGGTCAAGCCCAACGAGCAGAAGCCCGCCGAACTGCGCGCCGTCGCCGAGGCACCGCCGCGACCGTCTCCGGCGGCCGGCGCGGACTCCAGCGGCGGGTTCCCATGGCTGCTGATCGTCGCCGGCGCCGTGGTACTGCTGCTCGTCGCGGTGCTGGTCGCGTTCCTGCTCCGCCGCTCCCGCACCGGCGGTTCGCCGCCCGAGAGCGACACACCCCCGGTCGGCGGATCCACACCGGTGACGCCGGCCACCACGAATCCCGGCCCGCCGGACGCCGGCTGACGACCGGCATGCCGCCGCCCACCGAGGACGGCGGCTCACCCACACCCCACCCGCAGTACGCAACACCGAAGGGGGATCGGCAATGAACGATCTCTTCACCTGGGCGGCTCTGGGCAGCCTCACCGGCGCCAGTGCCGCGACGCTGCTCACCACAAACGTCATCGGCGGACTCATCGGCCCGAGCGCCGACAAGGCCCGCAAGTGGATCGCGCTGGGCATCGCGCTCGCGCTGTCGTACCTCACCGCGGCCTTCGCCACCGACGCGGGCGCCGAGAAGTGGATCATCGCTTTCTTCAACGGCCTGGTCATCTTCTCCGCCGCGCTCGGCATCAACCAGCTGCCCCCCGGCAACCGGCAGGCGACGCCGATCCAACTGGCACAGGGCAACGAGCCCCGGTTCATCCGCTCCTGGGCCTGAGGGGAGCCGGACATGGTCTTCGGAATCCTCAGCGCCGCCGTTCACGTCGCGGCGGGCGCCGTACTCGGGCAACTCGTCGGCGGTGGCGTGGGGCTGCTCATCGGCGCGGGCATCGGCCTGCTCGTCGGCGCGGTCTTCGGCTGGGCGGTCGCCGCGGCCGAGGTCTACTCGGCCAGCCCGCGCGGTGTGTTCCTCTTCGTCGTCGACCACACCTGGAGCCTGCTGAACACCCTCGTCGGTGCGATGTACCTGGCCCTGCACCTGGTGTTCGGTCACTCGCTGGACCGCGTCACCTCCCGGCACAGCTGCCGGGTCAACGTGGTCGAGGGGGTCTCCCCCCGCTACGCCACCACGCTCGGCACGGTCTGCGCCGGCTCCGGTCCCGGCATCCAGCGACACGAGGACGTGCACATCTTCCAGGCCCGACTGCTCGGCCCGCTGTACATCCCGCTGGTCCTGGCCAACTACGTGCTGTTCACCATCGCGCCGATCTGGCTGCTGTACCACGACCACACGGGCGCACCGATCAACCGCTTCACCCGGTACTTCGAGATCGGCGTCTACCCGCACGTGTGGAACGAGGCCATCGCGTACCGGATCCAGGGGACGCCGCCGCGATGACCGACGACGGTCCGATCTGCACGGCCACCGCGGAGTTGGTGGCGTGGCTGGCCGGGGCGGTGGGTGACACCGTCCCGGTCGGCCCGCCCCGACCCGACGCCGACCCGAGCCGGTTGACGCTGTGGCCGCTGGAAATCCGGCCCGCCCGACAGACCCGGGGCAGCGGCGGCCCTGAACCGTACCGGTTCACGGTCCGCTACCTGCTGGCCGCCGGCGGCCCGGAGGCCCTGGCCGTGCTGGACCGGGCGCTCGTGGCGGCCACCGGCACGGACGGGCGCACGCTGGTGCTGGAGGCCGGCGATCCGGCCCTTTGGGCTGCCTTCGGGGCGCCGCCCCGGCCGGCGTTGCTCATCGACGTCCCGGTTCAGGTCACCCATCCGACCCGGCCGGCCGCACCGGTCCTGCGACCGCTGCGGCTGCGGCAGCTGGAGATGTTGACCTTCGATGGGCGCGTCGTCGGCCCGGCCGACCAGCCCCTCGCGGCGATGCGGGTCGAGGTCGTCGGCCAGCCGTACGCGACGCGAACCGACCCGGCGGGCCGCTTCCGGGTCGTCGGCGTGCCCCACGACCCGGACCGTCCGGCACCGGTCCGACTCCGGCTCACCGGCCGGGGGCAGGTGCTCACCGCCGAGGTCGACCCGACCGAACCCGACATCGTCATCGTCTGCGCGCCGCCGACTTCCTGATCCGCCGACCCGACCTGCACGGGAGGACCGATGCCCACCTACTTCTCGCCCGGCATCTACGTCGAGGAGGTGCCAAGTGGTGCCCGGCCGATCGGACCGGTCGGCACCAGCACGGCGGCCTTCGTCGGCGTCGCACCGGACCGCACCGCCCATCTCGGCGAAGCCCTCGCGGTGAACAACTGGACGGATTTCCTCCGCCTGTTCGCCGACGGCGACCAGTTGGAGAGCACGCCGCTGGCCCGGGCCGTGTTCGGTTTCCTGGACAACGGTGGCACCCGCTGCTGGGTGGTAAACGTCGGCGAGGGCGGCGCCATCTCCGGCACCGGCCGCAAACGCGCCGGCCTGGACCTGCTGGAGGCGGTCGACGAGGTCTCCATCCTGGCCGCGCCCGGCTTCCACGACCCGGTCTCCCACGAGGCGCTGCTGAGCATGGCCGAACGCACCCGCACCATGGTCGCCATCTGCGACCCGGCACCCGACATCGACGACATCTCCACCCTCACCCGGGTCGCCACGCCCGGTTCAGGCCGCCCGGCGAAGCCGAGCGACACCAGCGACCCGGACGCCCCCGCCGGATCGGGCAGCGGTGGAGGGGGTGGGCCGGTGGCGCACCGCCCCCGGCAGTCCGACTTCGGCGCCCTCTACTACCCGTGGCTGCGGGTCCGCGACCCGCTCAGCGGCGAACTGGTGCTCACCCCGCCGAGCGGGCACGTCGCGGGCATCTGGGCCCGCACCGACGCTTTGCGCGGGGTGCACAAGGCACCGGCCAACGAGCCGGTCCGGGGCGCGGTCGACCTGGGCCACCTGGTCACCCGGGCCGAGCACGACGTGCTCAACCCCCGGGGCGTCAACGTAATCCGGTACTTCCCCGGCGAAGGCATCCGGGTCTGGGGCGCCCGTACCCTCGCCGCCGAGGCCAGCGAGTGGCGTTACCTCAACGTCCGGCGGCTCTCCATCGCCATCGAGCAGGCCATCGCCAACGGCACCCGCTGGATGGTGTTCGAGCCGAACGACTACACGCTGTGGCGGTCCATCCGTCGGGACATCGGTGCCTTCCTCACCCGGGTGTGGCGTGACGGGGCGCTGCTGGGACGCACTCCCGAGGAGGCGTTCTTCGTCAAGTGCGACGAGGAGACCAACCCGGCCGACGTCCGCGACGCGGGGATGGTGGTCGCCCACATCGGCATCGCCGTGGTCAAGCCCGCGGAGTTCGTGGTGTTCAGGCTGAGCCAGTGGGCCGGCGGCACCGAGACCGAGACGATTGGAGGCTGACATGCCGACCACGGCCACTCCGCAGCCGGGCACCCCGGTCGACCCGTACCGGGCCTACAACTTCAAGCTGCTGGTCAACGGGGTGACCAACGGCCATTTCACCGAGGTCAGCGGGCTGGAGGTGAACATACCGGCGGTGCCGTACCGGGAGCAGGGCAACGACCGGATCCGGATGGTCCCGGGCCAGGTGGAGTACGGGCCGGTCACCCTGCACTTCGGCCTCACCGCGTCGCGGGAGCTGTGGGACTGGGTGCACGCGGTGGCCCGGGGCACGGTCAGCCGTCGCAACGTCTCGGTGGTGCTGCTCGATGCCGCCGGCACGGCGGAGGTGCTGCGCTGGAACCTGATCAACGCGTGGCCGACCAACTGGCGGGGTGCGCACCTGAACACGCTCGGTCAGGAGATCGCCATCGCGGCCCTGACGCTGCGCTACGAGAGCCTGGAACTGGAGGCCGGTGGTGCCGCGCCGACGCCCGCGTAGCTGGCTGGCCGATCGCCTCCGGTCGGCGGCGGCTGCCGTGGACCGCCTCGCCGGTGTGGTCGACTCCCCCGCCCCGACGCTGCCGGCCGGCCCGCCCGCGAGGTCGGGCGGAGCGTCGGGCACGGTCGATCGTGCCGTCGCAGCCACCCTCGACGAGCGCGACGGTCGACCCCGACGACCGGGGCAGCCACCCGAGCACTGGCTGCGGGTGGTCACCGCGCACGCCCCCGGCCTGCTCCGGGACCTGGCCCCCGACCCGCCTCCGGACGCCGCGTCCGCGCCGGCCGGGCGGTACCATCACGGGCCGGACCCTTACGAACCGGACGGCGACGGCCGGACGGACGCCCGTACCACCGGCCCGGCGGGCCGGGGTGGTGCGGACGGCGCGGGGCATCGACCCGTGACGGCGGTCGACGCAGCCGTTCGGTACGCCCACCGACCCGGCGCGACGGCAGGTCGGGGACCGGCCGCCGACGCGGACCCGCGGCCGGCGGAGCACTCCCCGACGGCCGGGCCGGCACCGGCCACCCACTCCCTCACGTCCTTTGCTCTGCTTCACCCCACGCACCACTCGGCGTCCGATATCCGGACATCGGCCGGTGCGCCGGTTGAAGCAGAGCAAAGGGACCGCAGTGGAAGATTCCGGCCCGCTCCGGCCACGGCCGCGCAGGGCGGGCCGGGCAGGGCCGACGGACCAGGCGGATCGGATGGATCGGGCGGATCGGGCCGGCCGGGTGGTGTCCGCCGGTGGTGGAGCCGAAGGGCGGTCCGGGCAGTCGGGGCGGCGGGAGCGGACGCTCACGACGGGGCCGCAGCCCAGACACCGATTCACCAGCCGGCGGAGCCGGTGTGGAGGGACCAGGGCACGACCCACGCCCGGTTCCACATCGGTGCGGAGCGGCCCCGCGCCGCTCCGGCAGCGGCGGGGTCGCCGCTGCCAGACGCCCCGACCCCCCGGCACACCGGTCCAGCGAACCCGGACATCGCTTCGGCGAGCCCGCCCACCGACGCGGCGGGCCGGCTCACCGGCTCGGCAGGCCGCCAGCCCACCGACGTGGCCGGCCCGCAACCGGCCGGGCAGCCGCCGAGCAACTCCGAGGCGCGCGCGGCCGGAGCCGTCCCGGGGCACCGCGCGGTGCTCCGGCTGGTTTCCGGGCACCAGCGGACGGCCGACCCCCGCCTGCCAGGCGGGGACGGCTGGGCAGGACGCCCGGTCCGGCCCAGCGACGGACGCTGGTTCCCCGACGGAGCCGCCACCGGCGACGGACGCTGGCCCGGCAGTGGGCTTCCCACCGGCGACGGACGCTGGCCGGTGGGCGCGGACGTCCGCTGGCCGGAGCTGGAGTCGTCGCGCGGTGGGCGTACCGGGCCCGACCCGTGGCCGCCCCTTCCCGACGACCGGGCACTGTGGTCGGCGCCCAGACCGGCCGACGGCAGCGAGCACCGGACGCGTCGGCTCGACGGGGAACAGGCAGGTGGCTGATGCAACGGGTGGCCTTCCTCATCGACACCGGCGAACGGATCGACTGTCTGCTCAACCCGGAGACCGTGCAGGTGACCCGCCTCGCCGGGGTGCGTCAGCGGGGTGGCTCCGACGGCCAGCTCACCGGCGCCGGGCTGGCCGACGACCCGTTGCTCTTCACCGGCGGTGGCCGCACCGAACTCGTGCTGGACCTGCTCTTCGACATCGACTTCGCCGAGGGGCAGGTCCGTCCCACCGACGTGCGGGCGCTCACCCGACCACTCTGGATGCTGGCCGAGAACTCGGCGGTGGAACACGGCTGGCTGCGGCCGCCGCTGGTGCGGATGGTCTGGGGCAAGACCTGGAACGTGCCCGGTGTGATCGTCGCAGTGGCGGAACGCTTCGACGCGTTCACCGCCACCGGCTCCCCGCGCCGCTCCTGGCTGCGACTCAAGCTGGTCCGGGTGGCGGAGGACGCCCGCCGCGCCGAGGAGGGCTTCGCCGAGGAACTGTCCGCCGCACAGACCCCCACCGTCGCCCCGGGCACGGCCGTGGTGGCTGCCGGCGACGGCACCGCCGACGCCGACACCTCGGGCGTACGCTTCGATCTGCTCGCCCACGACGCGCTGGGCTCGCCCCTGCGTTGGCGGCTGCTGGCCGAGCACAACCGGATCACCGACCCGCTGGCCGTGCCCGCCGGCACCGCTCTCGCCGTACCGCCGCTGCCCGGCACCGGACCGGCAACGGCAGCATCGGCCACCTCTCCCGGGACCGGGTCGTGACCGCCACCGCGCCCCGGGCGCTCACCGTGCTGCTCGACGGCAGATCGCTGCCCGACACGGTGGCCGGCCGGGTCATCTCGGTACGGGTGGCCGCCCGCCTGAACCGGCCCACCCAGTGCGAGGTGGCGCTGCGTACCGGCCCCGGCACCGCCGCACTGACCGGGCCGGTGCACGTCGGCGCGAGCCTGGACGTCCGCCTCGACGGGCACCCGGAGGCGCTGTTCACCGGAGAGGTCACCGCCGTCGAGGTCGAGTACGCCGCCGACGGCACGGCCACGCTGCGGGTGCGCGGGTACGACCTGCTGCACCGGCTGCGCAAGCGGCAACGGATCCGGGTCTTCGAGTCGGTCACCGCCGCCGCGCTGGCCACGGAACTCTGCGCCGACCTCGGCCTGCGCGTCGAGGCGGAGGTCGACGGCCCCCACCTGGACCGGCTGCCGCACCACCGGCCCAGCGACCTGGACCTGCTCGTCGAGGTGGCCGGACGGGCCGGGCTGCACCTGATCCTCGACGGTGACGTGCTGCGACTGGTCACCCTGGACGGCCACGGCGAAACGATCCCCTTGGAGCTGGGCGACGACGTGCACGGCCTACGGTTGTCGGTAAACGCCGACAGCGCCGCCGGGGAGAGCGCGGTGCTGGGCTGGCATCCGCAGCGGGCCGAACCGATCGCCCAGAGCGTCGACACCGCCCGCTGCGGGCGTCGCACCCCGGCGGACCCCGATCCGGCCGATGTCGGCGCGGACGGCACCCGTACCGCCCTGGACCAGCCGGGGCGCAGCGACGACGAGATCGCCGCGCTGGCCCAGGCCCGGCTCGACACCAGGGCCGCCGCCCTGGTCACCGCCGACGGAACGGCCAACGGTGACCCCGCGCTGCGGCCCGGCCGTCGGATCCGGCTGACCGGGGTGGCCGAGCCGGTGGCCGGCACGTACGTGTTGACGGAGGTGGTGCACACCGTCGACGCGAACGGTCACCTGAGCCGTTTCTCCACCCTGCCGCCACCGGCGCCGCGCACCGGATCGCCGGCACCGGCGGTGGTCACCCTCGGCATCGTCACCGACGTGACCGACCCGGACGGTCTGGGCCGGGTACGGGTGGAGCTGCCCGCGTACGGCGGGACGGACGCCGGCTGGCTGGCGGTGCTGTGTCCGGGAGCGGGCCGGGGCAAGGGGCTTGTCGCGTTGCCCGATCCGCAGGACAGCGTGCTGGTGGCGCTGCCCGGTGGTGAGCCGGCCTCCGGCGTGGTGCTCGGCTCGCTGTTCGGCACCGTCGAGCCGTACGACACCGGGATCGACGACGGACGGGCCCGGCGCTGGTCGCTGCGTACCGCCGGTGGCCAGCAGGTGGTGGTCGACGACGTGGCGCGCAGCCTGCGACTGAGCACCGACGCCGGCAGTTGGCTGGAACTGACGCCGCAGCTGGCCACCCTGCACGCCGCGACCGATCTGGTGCTGTCCGCGCCGGGTCGGGCGATGGTCGTCCGGGCCCGCAGCGTCGACTTCCTGCACGCCGAGACCGTCGAGGACCCGGAGACGGCGGCCGAGCGGGCCCGGGTGCTCGCCCGCGCCCACCACGAAGGAGGCAGCTGATGCGCTGGATCCACCGCGACTCGGTGATCAGGTGCAGCCACGACGGCCGGGTCCGCAACCGGGCGTCCCAGGGATGGGTCACGGTGGCCGGCGTCCCGGTGCTGGTGGCCGACGATCCGAAGGGCCGGGAGGTCGTCGCCTGCCCGAACTACGGTGCCACGGTCAAGCCGTGCACCGGCACCGAGGCGGTGCGGGCCGGCTACAGCGACTGGATACGCGTCGACGACCGACGGATCGTGCTGTCGCACCTGTCCGGGTTCACCAACGGCAGTCCACCCGGCCAGTTCACCTACCGGGTACGCGATCCCCGGCAGCGTTTCGTGGGGGCCGACCGGTGAGGGCGATCCGGTTCGTCGGTGCCGGCTTCGACCCCGGTCAGGGCGGTGGGCTCGGGTTGACTGCGGCCGGCGGCCTGGCGATGACCGACGGCGACGAGACGGTACGCCAGGCGCTGTTCCTGCTGCTGTCCACCACACCGGGCGAGCGGCTGATGCGACCCGGGTACGGCTCACGCCTGCACCGGCTGGTCTTCGCGCCGAACGATGACACCACCGCCGGGTTGGCCATCCACTACGTCCGCGCGGCCATCGCACGCTGGGAGCGCCGGGTCGACGTGCTCGACGTCGACGCCGGACCGGATCCCGACGACCCGTGGCGTCTGGTGATCCGGCTGGACTACCGGATCCGGGCCAGCCTCACCCCCGGCCAGCTGGTCTTCTCGGTCGATCTGCTGCCCGCCGACAACGACCCGCCCGCCGGGCCGACCACCGGTTCCGACGCCGACATCGAGGAGGCACGATGACGCTGCCCGTGCCGCACCTGGACGATCGGACCTTCCTCGAACTGGTCACCGAGGCCCGGGACCGGATCCGGCAGTCCTGTCCGGAGTGGACCGACCTGTCCGCGCACGACCCCGGTGTCGCGCTGCTGGAGGCGTTCGCGCATCTCACCGAGGTGATGATCTACCGGCTGAACCAGTTGCCGGAGAAGGCGTACGTCTCCTTCCTCAACCTGCTCGGGGTGACCCGCCACCCACCAACGGCGGCCTGGGCGGATGTCCGGTTCACCCGTACCGGCCCGGACAAGGCCCCGCTGCGGATCCCCGCCGGCACCCGGGTGGCCGCCGCCCGGGGTGCCGACCCACGGCCGGTGGTCTTCGTCACCTGCGAGCCGGCGCTGCTCGCCGCCGGGCAGCGCGAGGTGACCGTCCGGATGCACCACTGCGAGCCGGTGGAGGCGGAGTTGCTCGGTGTCGGCACCGGGCAGCCGGGGCAGGTGCTGTGCGCCGGACGCGCGCCCCTGGCGCGGACCGCCGAACCGCTGGACCTGCTGCTCGGTGTCGAGGTGCCGGCCGGCTCGGTGGAGCTGGGCGCCGCGGCTCGGGAACACGACGGGCGCACCTTCGAGATCTGGCGGGCGGTGGACAGCTTCGCCGGCCTCGGCCCGCAGGACAAGGCGTACCTGGTGGACCGGTGCTCGGGCACGGTGACCTTCGCCCCGGCGCTGGACCTGCGGGCCGTCGACGGCGGGACGCTGACCTTCGGCGACGGCGCGATCGCGGCGGTGCCACCGGCCGGGCGGCAGGTTCGGCTCTGGTACCGCGCTGGCGGCGGACCGGCCGGCAACGTGGCCGCCGGCACCCTGACCAGCCTGCGTGACCCGCTGCCGGGGGTGAAGGTGGTCAATCCCCTGCCGGCGGCCGGTGGCCGGGAACTGGAGGCCATGGAGTCGGTGCTGCTGCGCGGGCCGTACGCCTTCTTCGCCCAGCAACGTGCGGTCACCGCCCGGGACTTCGAGGTGCTGGCCACCGCCGCCGGCGGGGTGAGCCGGGCCCGCGCCTTCACCCGGGCCGCCGTGTACAGCTTCGCGCGCCCCGGTGAGGTGGAGGTGGTGCTGGTGCCGTACGTGCCGGACGAGGCGCGGCCCGGCGGTCGACTGCCGGTGGCGGTGCTCCGCGACCACGAGGTGGAGGAGGTCCGGTTGCGGGTCGAAGCGGACCTGGAGCGCCGCCGTTCGCTGGGTACCACCTGCCGGGCCACCTGGGCGCGGTACAAGGCGGTGTCGATCCGGGCCCGGGTGGTGGTCCGCCGGGAGGAGGACGTCGACGCGGTACGCCGGCGCATCCACGACCGCCTGCACCAGACGCTCAGCCCGCTGCCGACGACGCTCAACCCGACCGGCTGGGCGTTCGGCGAACCGCTGCGGGCGTCCAACGTGTACCGCCTGCTGGAGCACGCCGAGCCGGGGGTGCGCTACGTCGAGTCGGTGCGGTTCGAGGTCGACGAGGCACCGGACAGCCAGGTGCGCACCCTGGCGGCCGACCAGTACCAGCCCCGCACCTGGTACGCCGGTAGCGGGGCGGTGCTGTTCCGCTCCACAAACGCGGGGGCCGGTTGGGAGCCGGCGGGACGCTTCGACGGGGAGACCGTGCAGCGGGTGGTGCCGGCGCCCGCGCCGGTGCGACCCGGCATCGTGCCCCGGGCCGGTTCGGTGGCGGTGGCGACCGTACGCACCGGCGGCGGGTCCCGGGTACACCTGAGCACCGATCTGGGTGAGACCTGGTCGCTGCTGGCCGACCTGGACTCGCGGGTCGGCGACCTGGCCTGGATCGACCGGGACGGTGCGGGAGCACTGCTGGTCGCCACCGACACCGGCCTGTACGAGGTTTCCCTGCTGCCGGGTGCGGTGCCGTTGCAGATCCTGGTCGATCCGGCCGACGCGGACCGGGGCTTCTACGCGGTGCGGGCGTTCGTCTCCGAGCGCGGCGCGGCCGGGGTGGCGGTGGCCGCCCAGGCCGGTTTCGGGGTGTACCTGTCCAACAACGCCGGCCGACCCGGCAGCTTCAGCCACATCGGTCTGGCCAACGTCGACAACCGGGTCCTCGCCGTGCAGTACGACGGTCCGGCCACCCTGCTGTGGAGCGGTACCGGTGAACCGGATCCGAAGAAACCCGGCCAGGGCTGCTTCCGCGCCCGACTGTTCGAATCCGACGTGAAATGGCAGGCGCTGTCGGCGGGCTGGATCGGGGGCACCTGCCGGGACCTCACCTTCAGCGGTTCCCTCGCGCTGGCCGCGACGCAGAGTGGCGGGGTGCTCCGGCTGGACACCCTCGCCGCGCAGCCGCAGTGGACGGCGGTGTCGGTGAACTGCGGGCTGCCGTTGCGCGACCGGACCCGGTTCATGCCGGTGGACGCGGTCGCCGCCACCGGCGCGGCGGAACGCCTGGTGCTGGCCGGCGGGGAACGCGGCGTGCACCGCAGCGATGACGCGGTGGAATGGTCGGCCAGTGCCAACCAGTCCACCGCCGACGTGGTGACCGTCCCGGACACCTGGCTGCTCTGCTCCGGCGAGCACGACATCGAGGTGGTGCGGCAGGATGCGACGAGCGGCCATTGAGCGGCTGCTGCCCGCGGCCTACCAGCGGGCGGCCGTGCCGGGCAGCGTGCTGTGGGCGCTGCTCGACGTGATGGAGGCGTTGCACGCCCCGGACGAGGCGGTGCTGGCCGAGGTCGACGCGCTCTTCGCGCCGTACCGGGCACCGGCCCCGATGGTGGCGTACCTGGCCCGGTGGGTGGCGATGGACCACCTGGTCACCGCGCCCCGGCGGGACGTTCCCCTGCCGCTGCCACTGAATCGGCTGCGCGATCTGGTGGCGCACGGCGCCCCGCTGGCCGCCTGGCGGGGCACCCCGGAGGGTCTGCGTACCGCCCTGGAACTGGCCACCGGGGTCACCGGGTTCGTCCTCGACGAGCCGGCCGAACGACCGTTTCATCTGGTCGTCCGGGTGCCCCCGGACGCCGCCGACCAGCTGGCCCTGATCGACCGGATCGTGGCGGCCGAGAAGCCGGCCGCCGTCACCGCCGAGATCACGGTCGAGGATGTGCCGTCCGAACGGGCGGTCGGCCGGGCCAGCGTGCCGTCGCCCACTGTCGCTCCGCCCGCTCCCGCCTCCCCCGTTTCCGCTCCCGAGGAGCCGTCATGACCACCGAATGGACAGTCGTCGCCGCCGCCGAGCAGTTCACCCTGGACGCCCGCAACGCCGGTGAGCTGACCTTCACCGTCTCCAACCCGGGCGTCGCACCGGACACCGTGGTGTTCGACGTGGCACCCGGCGAGGGCACCCAACGATCGTGGTTCACCGTCACCGAGCCCCAACGGGTGGTACCGGGCCAGGGTTCGGTGTCGTTCCTGGTCCGCCTGGCCGTGCCGGCGGGCACGCCGCCGCGACGCTACGACATGACCGGGTTCGCGTACTCGGCGAACACGGCACCTGAGGAGAGTTCCCGCTCCAGCGGCCGGGTCACCTACGAGGTACGCGCGGTGGCGCCGCCGAATCGTACGCCCTGGCCCTGGATCGCCGCGGCGGCGGCGTTGGTGCTGGTGGTCTCGGCGGTGGTGGTGTTCCTGGTGGCCCGCGACGACGAGCCGCCACCGCAGGCGCAGGTGGTGACCGTCGAGGCGGAGACCCTGGTGACCGGGGCCCGGGTCGATTCACCGTCGGGTTCCGGGGCCACCGTTCAGGTGCAGCAGAACTGTTGCGAGGTGACCTGGTCGCAGGATGCTCAGCTGTTCTTCCTCGGCCGCGCGGTAAACGACCGGGTGACCGTGACGGTGGAGCTGCCCGCCGAGGCGACCTGGCAGTTCTCCGCCGTGCTGACCACCTCGTTCGACTATGCCAACACGGTCTTCCTGATCGACGGCCGGCAGGTCGGCGACCCGTTCATCGCGTTCACCCCGAAGGTGCAGGTCACCGACTGGGTCGACGTGGGTCGGGTACGGCTCGGCCCCGGGACGCATGAGATCACCCTGGTCGCGATCGGCAAGACGCAGAGCACGAACCGCTACTTCGCCGGCATCGACCTGCTCCGGTTCACCGAGGTCGCGCCGGAGGACCGGCGATGAGCGAGCGGCAGCGAGCGAATCATCAACTCAGCGCGGCGGTGCCTCATGACGGCACGCAGCGAAGCGAAGTGCCGACATGAGCGGGCAGCAGAAGGCGCTGCTGGCGGCGCTGGGCGTACTGCTTGTGGTGCTGTTCGCGGTGGCGGTGGGCGCGGGCAGCGACGACCGGGGCGACCCGGCGGCCCGGCACCCGCTGGTCGACCTGCTGGGTCGGGCCGGCGGTGGGCGAAGCGCCGTCGATCCGGCCAGCGTGGACGCGGACTGTGCCGAGGCCACCGGCCAGTTGGTGATCAACGGCCGCTGTGAGCTGCGCATCGCCGACCCGAGCGGGCTGCGCACCCTGATCCTGCGCAGCCCGCAGGCGTTCGGCGTGCGGGCCACGGCCCCGGGCGACGCCGACTTCACGGTCACCGACGAGGTGGATCCCGCCGCCGACGGCAGCGGCGCCGTGGCCCGCGTCGCCGTCGACCGGGCCACCACGGTGCTGGTGAGTTGTCCGGCCGGGTGCCTCGTCACGATCGCGCAGGACTGAGGCGGGAGGTCGGCATGGGTGCGCTGCGCAAGCCGTTCCTGCTGCTGGCGATGCTGGCGCTGGTGCTGGCGGTCGGCGTGGAGGTGGGCGCCGGGCTGCTGCTGGGCGGCGGTGACGCCGGCGCGGAGTTGGCCGGCAGCGCCACCGACCTCGGTGTGGAGGTCGGCGACGTACGGGAGGTCAGCGAACCGTCCGGCCGTGGTACGGGCTATCTGGCGCTGATCGACGCGGCGGCGCTCTGGACGACCGGGCTGTTCTGCCTGGGCCTGGTGCTGCCGGACCGGCTGCACGGCCGGATCCAGGGCCTCGCCACGCTGATCTTCTCCATCGTCCTGATCATCGTGGCCCTGCTGGCGCTGGTGCTCGCGTTCGTCGAGCTGACGATCATGGTGTCGTTGTTCCTGGCCCCACCGTTCGGCACGCTGGCCTACCTGGCGTTGTGGGGGTTCTTCCCGGTCGGTGAAGCTGCGGTGCTGCTCGGGCTGGTGCTGCTGCTCAAGCTCGCCTGGGCGGGGCTGCTGATCCTGGCCCAACCGAAGTTCCTGCAGAACAAGGGCCTGGTCCTGCTGATCCTGACCAGCCTGCTCTGCACGGTGCTGCTGGAGTTCCTGCACCACCTGGTGCCGGTGATCCTGGTGAGCATCCTCGACTCCGTGGGCGCCCTCGTCTTCGCGATCATCGCTGTCGTCTGGGCGCTGGTGCTGCTGATCGGCGCGATCCCGGCGATCGTCAAGGCGGTGCGGGCCACGGCCGCGCTTCGCGCCGAACCGGACCCGCACGGCTGAGAGACTGGCCTGACGGGATGAGCTGTGTCGTCAGTTGGAACCGCTGGTGGGCGTGTAGACGCCGGCGTGGGCCGCTGCCGCTGCCGCTGCGGCGGCCCGGTCCGCCGTGGCCTCGTCGACGGGTTCTCCGGTGACGAGCAAGCGGTAGTAGAGCGGTGCCGAGACGGCGCGGATGACCTCGGCCGCGTCCGTGCCCTGAGGCAGTTCCGCCCGCCGCACGGCCTGCTCCACGCAGGGGGTCCACTCGGCGATACGGACGGCGTAGAAGCGGTGCAGCGCCTCGGCGGCACGGGGGTCGCAGGTCGCGGCGACGATGACCGCCCGGAACAGCGCACCCTGACGCGGGTCGACCAGGGTGCGCTGCACGAGCCGGGCATTGGCACGCAGGTCCTCGATCAGGGATCCGGTGTCGGCGCGCGGTAGCGACTGCTCCGCCATGTCCGTCAGCAGGTCGGCGACGAGGCCGGCGACCGTGCCCCAGCGGCGGTAGACCGTTGTCTTGCCCACCTCGGCGCGGCGCGCCACGTCGGCGAGGTCGAGACGATCGAAGCCGTGCTCGACGAGCGCGTCACCGGCAGCTCGGAGCACGGCCGCGCGGACCCGGGCGGTCCGCCCTCCGGGTCGAGTCGCGCCGACGGCCATAACGGGTCTCCAGTTCCCTTAACTGCGGTTGGCTGCTAGCGTAGCCGACGCACTAACGAAACCGCAGTTCCCTTAGTGGAAGGCTTTCATCGTGGAGTACCGACGACTCGGGGCATCCGGACTCACCGTGCCCGCCCTCAGCTTCGGCACCGGCACCTTCGGCGGGTCCGGCCCACTCTTCGGCGCCTGGGGCAACACGGACGCCCGGGAGGCGAGACGCCTCGTGGACATCTGCATCGAGGCCGGGATAACCATGTTCGACACTGCGGACGTGTACTCCGACGGCGCGTCCGAGGAGGTGCTGGGGCAGGCGATCAAAGATCGACGCGACGCCGTCCTGATCTCGACCAAGAGCGGCCTGCCGACCGGTAACGGGCCGAACGACGCGGGAACCTCACGGGCCCGGCTCATCCGATCGGTCGACCTGGCGCTACGCCGACTCGGCACCGACTACATCGACCTGTTCCAGCTACATGCCTTCGACGCCGCGACGCCCGTCGAAGAAGTCTTGGCGACCCTTGACGACCTGGTACGGGACGGCAAGATCCGTTACCTCGGCGTCTCCAACTTCGCCGGCTGGCAGCTCATGAAATCCCTTGCCGCAGCCGACCGGGACCATCGCCACCGCTACGTGGCACATCAGGTCTACTACTCACTCGTCGGTCGGGACTACGAGTGGGAACTGCTGCCCCTGGGCCTCGACCAAGGCGTCGGAGCCGTGGTGTGGAGCCCGCTCGGCTGGGGACGACTCACCGGCAAGATCCGCCGCGACACACCGCCACCGGCCACGAGCCGGCTCCACGCGACCGCCGCCTTCGGCCCACCGGTCGACGACGAGCACCTGTTCCGCGTCGTGGACGTCCTCGACGAACTGTCCCGCGAGACCGGCCGGGCAGTGCCGCAGATCGCGATCAACTGGCTACTACGACGGCCCACGGTAGCCAGCGTCATCATCGGCGCCCGCAACGAGGCGCAACTGCGGCAGACCATCGACGCTGCCGGTTGGTCACTCACGCCGGAACAGACAGCCCGGCTCGACACCGCCAGCAGCCGCACCGCGCCCTACCCGTACTTCCCGTATCACCGCCAAGAAGCCTTCGCCAGGCTCAACCCTTCGCCGATCCCGACCACCCCCTGAACGAAGGCCCCGGCCTCCGTCTCGCCGACCGGAAGCGGCGGCACGACCGGCTGGACACCCGCGTTTGCTTACGCCAGATATGGTTGCCCTTGTGATCGGGCTCGGCGTGCTCTGGCACCTCGTCGGTGTGTTGGCCGACGTCGGTGCGTCCAGCATGCTCTCCGGCACGGCGGCGGTGACCGGGGTGCTGCTGACCGCCCTGCTCGCCGCCGCGGTGCTGCTCACCGGGGCGACGGCCGACTCCGACCAGCGGATCACCCGTCGGATGCTGCGTGAACGCTCCGGTCGTACGGGCGTACCCCGCCACCGCGATCCGGACGCCGCCGGCCGGGCCCGCCCCAGAGCTCCCACCGTCGCGACCCTCGCGGTCGCCTGAGCCTGCTCACGTCACTCATCTCTGCCGCTCGTCGGCGACCGCTGGTGATCGTTCCTGTGCACATCAGTCGTAGTCGCTTTGTCGAGGGGTGTTCCCATGTCCATGATCTACCACGCCATCTCCGAGATCCTGTTGTTCTGGCACAGCACCTGGCAGCGGCTGCTCGGCGACGCGTCCGCGTTGGGCACCGACTGGTCCTGGGTGCTGGGCATCGTTTTCCTGGTGCTCACCGTCCGGATCATCCTGTTCCCGGTCTTCGTCAAGCAGATCCGGTCGCAGCGGGCGACGCAGGCGTTGCAGCCGAGGATCGCCGAACTGCGGGCCCGGCACCGCGACGACCGGGAGACCTTGCAGAAGGAACTCGTCGAGCTGTACCGGGTGGAGAAGGCCAATCCGCTGATGGGCTGTCTGCCGATGGTGGTACAGATCCCGGTGTTCCTCGGCCTGCTGCACGTGCTGCGTCATCTCAAGCCCACGATGCCCGAACATCTGAAGACCTTGTACGGCTGGTCGGTCACCCAGTTCGACAGCGCCTCGTCGGCCACGCTGTTCGGCGCACCGATCGCGGGTACCTTCGGCTCCACCGGGCAGGACCTGGCCCTGCTCGGCGCCGACGCCGCCACGGTCCGGATCGTGGCCGCCGTGCTGATCGCGACGATGGTCGCCACGACCTACCTGTCCAGCCGGCAACTGATCCTGCGCAGCGGCTGGGCCGCGGACCCGCAGCAGCGGCTGGTGCAGCGGCTGATGCTCTACGGCATCCCCGCCTCGCTGCTCGTCTCCGGACTGATCTTCCCGATCGGCGTGATCATCTACTGGGTGACCACGAACCTCTTCTCACTCGGCCAGCAGACCTGGATGCTGCGCCGATACCCGCCGCCGGCCAGTGGTGCCACCGGCCCGGACGCACCTACCGGCACACCGAAGGCCGTCCCGAACCGCACCGGCGTCGAGCCTGGGCGGGCAACCACACCGAAGGTCGGGGCTAAGCCGACCAACCGCCGCCGGAGGCGCACCACCTGAGCCGCGCCGCCGGGGTGCGATCCAGGGCAGTTCCCGATGACGGGGACTGCCCTGGATCGCCCGCCCGGCCACCGTCGCGGCGGTGGCCGGGAATCAGCTGATCTCGGCGGTCGTCCAGCGGGCGGAGGCGTTGGTGACCGGTGCCACGTCGCCGACCAGTGTGGTCGACGCCTCGACGTCGCGGCGCGCGCTGGTGCCGACCCAGAGGTCGACGTCACCGGGCTCCACCACGCGGGTGAGCGTCCGGTCGGAGAACGCCAGCCGGGTGGTGGGCACCGTCAACGCGACCGTGACCGACTGGCCCGGCGCCAGGTGGACCCGCTGGTAGCCGAGCAACTGCGCCACCGGTCGGGTCACCGACGCCACCAGGTCACGGCCGTAGAGCTGCACCACGTCGTCGCCGGCCACCGCACCGGTGTTGGTGACGCGCACGCTCACCGTCAGCGCTCCGTCGGTCGGCACCGTGGCCGGCACCGTCAGGTCCGTGTACTCGAACGTCGTGTAGGACAGCCCGTGGCCGAACGGCGCCGCGGGCGTCGCCAGCAGGTTGGTCACCTCGTTGCCGTCGCCGAGCGTGGGATGCAGGTACGAGTACGGCTGCGCCCCCGCAGACCGGGGCAGGCTGACCGGCAGCCGGCCCGACGGGTTGACCCGCCCGGAGAGCACGCTGGCGATCGCGCCGGCACCCTCCTCGCCGGGGAAGAACGTCTGCACCACCGCCGCGCAGCGGTTCAACGCCCAGTCGATGGCGTACGGGCGGCCGGTGAGCAGCACCAGCACGACGGGCCGGCCCGTCGCCAGCACCGCCTCGATCAGGTCCCGCTGCACACCCGGCAGCTCCAGATCGTCCCGGTCGCAACCCTCGCCGACCGTGCCGCGCCCGAACAGACCCGCGTGGTCACCCACGACAAGTACGGCGACATCCGCTGCGGTCGCCGCGGCGACCGCAGCGTCGAAGCCGGAGCGGTCGTCGTCGTCCACCTCGCAGCCGCGGGCCGAGGTGATCACTTCGGTGCCGAACTCGGCGCGTAGCGCGTCGAGCACGGTCGGCACCTCGATACCGGTCTCCACGTCGGGATGCTGCACGAGCACGTGGTTGAGGAAGGAGTAGCAGCCGAAGAGGGCACCCTGCCGGTCGGCGTTCGGCCCGATCACCGCGATCCGTCGGCCCGCCGGCAGCGGCAACGCGCCCTGGTTGGCGACCAGGACGATCGACTTCTCCGCGAGGCTGCGGGCGATCGCCCGGTGCTCGGGCGAGTCGAGGTCAACCACCTGGGCGGGCTCGTCGGTGAAGGTGGCGTCCAGCAGCCCGAGTTCCAGTTTCTGCCGCAACACCCGCAGCACCGCCTGGTCGATCACCGACTCCTCGATCCGGCCGGCACGCACCGAATCCGCCAGGGTCAGGTACGCGTCGCCGGTGGGCAGCTCGATGTCGACACCGGCCGTCAACGCCTGCACGGCCGCGTCCGCGTGGTCACCGGCGACCTGGTGCAGCAGGTTCAGGAACGCCACACCGTAGTAGTCGGCCACCACCGTGCCATCGAAGCCCCACCGGTCCCGCAGCAACCCGGTAAGCATCGTCGGGTCGG
Source organism: Micromonospora sp. NPDC000442 (assembly GCF_042898635.1). NCBI lineage: Bacteria > Bacillati > Actinomycetota > Actinomycetes > Micromonosporales > Micromonosporaceae > Micromonospora > Micromonospora sp. NPDC000442. Next base: position 215,401 of record NZ_JBIAYZ010000009.1, read on the forward strand.
CGGCCACGGGCACTCCGTCGATCTCGGCGTAGGAGTGCATCACGGAACGCGCGTCGCCGTCGAGGATCGCCATCTCGAACGGTACGAGCAGCACGTCGGCCAGTTCGCGCGGACCGGCGTGCACCGGCGCGAAGTTGCGCCCGGCGCGGGAGGCGGAGTAGCCGACGAAATGCTTGAGCGTGGCGTGCACGCCCTGCGACTGAAGGCCACGCACGTACGAGGTGCCGACGGTGCCGACCAGATACGGGTCCTCGGCGATGCACTCGTCGACCCGTCCCCAGCGGGGATCACGGATCACGTCGAGCACCGGGGAGAGCCCCTGGTGGATGCCGAGCGCGCGCATCGACGCCCCGATCGCCGCAGCCATCTCGGCGACCAGGTCGGGGTCGAAGGCGGCCCCCCACGCCAGCGGGGTGGGGAAGGTGGCCGCCTTCCACGCCGAAAGCCCGGTCAGGCACTCCTCGTGCACGATCGCCGGGATGCCGAGCCTGGTCCCCGTCACCAGGTCGGACTGGAATTTCCACAGCCATGACGCCCGCGATACGGCCTCGACGGGCCGGGTGCCGTAGGCGCGGGTGAGGTGACCGAGCCCGTGCCGGGAAAAGTCTTCGAGCCTGCCGATGTCGCCGAACTCGCCCTGCAACGGCGCGACGGCCTCGCCCTCCACCTTCTCCCAGAAGCCGACGAGCTGCGCGATCTTCTCCTCGATCGTCATCCGACCCAGCAGTTCACGGACGCGCGTCTCGCCATCGGACCCGTACCGGTCGGGCCGGTCGTGGCCCGATCCTGTCTGGGCCGGCACCGGTGCCGGCCCGCCCACGACCTCGCGGACCTCAGTCATGCTGTGTTACCCCTTTGTGTTCGTGCCGCTGCCGCTCAGCCCTTGACCGCACCCTGGAGGCCACCGACGATCTGCTTCTCGGCGAACGTGAAGAAAATAAGTGCCGGCAGCATCGCCAGCGAGGTGAAGGCGAGGATGCCCGCCGTGTCGGAGGTGTACTGGCTGGAGAAGTTCTGCACGCCCAGCGGCAGGGTGTGCAGGCTCGCGTCACCGAGCACGAGCAGCGGCAGCAGGAACGCGTTCCAGCTGGTCACGAATGCGAGAATACCGACGGTGACCAGCGCGGGCCGCGACAGGGGCAGCAGGATGCGCCAGAGGAACCCGAGCCGACCGGTGCCGTCGATGGCCGCCGCGTCCTCCAGCTCGCGGGGGATGGCGGTGAGGAACGGTCGCAGGATCACGATCGTCAGTGGCAGCGCGAAGGCGACCTGCGGCAGGATCACCGCGTAGTACGAGTTGATCAGGTTGAGGTCACGCAGCATGAGGTAGAGCGGCAGGATCGCCGCTCCGGCCGGGAACAGCAGACCGAGGGTGAAGAAGGTGTAGAGCACCTCACGGCCCCGGAAGGTGTAGCGGGCCAGCACGAACGCGGCACAGACCCCCAGCACCACGACGCCGATCGTGGTGCCCAGGGACACCACGGCGCTGTTGAACACCTGCCGCCAGAAGTCACTCTGGGTCAGCACCCGGGTGTAGTTGTCCCAGACCCACGGGTCGGGCAGTCCGGCCGGATCCGCGACGATCTGCGGCGTGGTGCGGAAGCCGCCGATGATCACGTACACCACCGGAGTGATGGACACGGCGGCGACCGCGAGCGCCAGCGCGTAGGTGAGCGGGTTCCCCCACGACACCGGGCGACGCTTGGCGACTGGAGACAGGACGGCGTTCGCGGCCACGATCAGTTTGCCCTTCTGGTGATGGCGCCCTCGATGTCACGACGCAGGAGGAAGCGCTGGAACAGCACCGCCGCGACGAACGAGATGGCGAACAGGATGACCGCCACCGCGTTGCCGTAGCCCCACAGGCGGGCGAAGAATCCGTTGTCCACCATGTACGTCGCCATGGTGGCCGACGCACCCAGCGACCGGACCGCGGGCACGGAGGTCACCCAGATCACGTCGAAGACCTGCAACGAGCCGATCATGGACAGGAACATCCAGATCCGGATCGTGGGCCCCAGCAGCGGCAGCGTCACGTGACGCTGGATCTGCCACCAGCTCGCACCGTCGATGGCGGCGGCCTCGTTCAGCTCCTGCGGCACGTTCGACAGACCGGCGAGCAGGAGGATGATGGCGAAACCGACGTACTTCCAGGTGAGGACGGCCAGCATCGTCCAGATAACGATATCGAGGTCGGCGAGCCACGCCTGCACGAGGCTGCCCAGCCCCAGCGATTCCAGCATCGCGTTGACCGTGCCGGCGTCGGACAGCAGCAGCTTCCACATGATGCCGACGGTGACCTCGGCGAGCACGTACGGCACGAACGCCAGCAGGCGGAACAGCGTACGGCCGCGGAAGTTGCGGTTGAGCAGCAGGGCCACGCCCAGGGCGATGGGCCCCTGGATCAACAGTGACCCGAACACGATGATCGCGTTGTTGCGCAACGCGTCGATGAAGATCGGATCCTGGAACGCCAGGACGTAGTTGTCGAAGCCGACGTAGTCGGTCGGCGGTCCGACGCCACGCCAACGGAACAAGCTGTAGTAGAAGGCAAAGCCCATCGGGACCAGCACGAACATCACGTAGACGATCACGGCTGGCGTCGTGAGCCCGATGATCTCGTACCACTTGCGTCGGGTCTCGGCGGCCCGAGCTGACGAGCGTCGGGCAGGCCGGGGTCCCGCCGGCGGCGCGGATGCGCCGCCGGCGAGGTCCAGGGTCGGGTTGGTCGAGGTCACTTGCGCGCGGCCGCCTTCATGGCCTCGACAACCTGCTCGGGGGTGCCGTTGCCGGCGAAGATGGCGACGATCGCGTCGTTCATCGCGTTACCGACGGTGCTGCCGAACGCCGTGTCCAGCCAGAGCTGCACGTAGGTGGCGCTGGTGGTGGCCTCCAGGATGGACTTCAGAGCCGGGTCCTTGACGCCGTCCTCGGCGCCCTTGGCGACCGGCAGGCCGGTGCCGGTCTCGGCGTAGCCCTTCTGCACCTCGGGGCTGACGATGTACTTGAGGAACTCGACGCACTCGGCCGGGGCGTTCTTGGCGCAGGCGAAGCCGTCGCCGCCGCCCAGAGCCGCCTTCGGGTCACCGGCGGAACCGGCGATGGCCGGAACCGGGAACCAGCCGATGAACTTGTTCAGCGCCTCCTGGTCCTCGGTGACGGTGTCCAGGGTGCCCTTGTTCCAGTCACCCATCAGCTCCATCGCGGCCTTGCCGTTGGCCAGCATGCCGTTGGCGCTGGTCGGGTCGTTCTGACCCGGCGTGGCGATGAAGTTGGGCTGGAACGGCTCGGTGTCGATGAAGGCCTTCAGGTCCTGACCGGCCTTGACGAAGCACTGGTCGTCGAAGACGTTCTCGAGGGAGGCCTTCCGCAGGGTGTCGACCGAGCAGGCGCGCAGCGCGAAGTTGTACCACCAGTGCGCGGCCGGCCACTTGTCACCGGCACCGACGGCGATCGGAATGACGTTGATCGCCTTGAGCTTCGTGACGGCGTCGTTCAGCTCGTCGAAGGTGGTCGGCGGAGCGGCGATGCCAGCCTGCTGGAACAGATCCTTGTTGTACCAGATGCCCTCGATGCCCATCCGGTACGGCAGGCCGTACTGCTTGCCGTCCACCTGCCAGATCTCGACCGCGCTGCCGATGTTGGCAGCCTCGTCCTTGACCTGCTCGGTGATGTCCTTGAGGTAGTCGGCCTCCACCTGCTCGCGGATCTCGCCGCCGCCCCACGCCTGGAAGATGTCCGGCGGGTCGTTGCTCAGCAGCGCGGCGGGGAGCCGGGTGCGCTGAAGCTGGTTGGTCTCGATGCCCTCGATCTCGATAGTGACCGTGGGGTGCAACGCGTTGAAGTCCTTGGCGACCTTTTCCCAGTAGGTCTTTCCGGGACCGTCCTGGGAGGCGTTGTGCCACCAGGTAAGCGTCACCGGGTTCTTGTACAGCTCGCTCTCGGCAGGTGCCTCGTCCTCACCGCCGCCACCGCAGCCGGCGACGAGTAGTGCGGTTGTCATGGACAGCGCTAGAAAGGTGGTTGCACGGCGCTTTATAGCCATCGATGTCTCCTCGACCAGTCAGTCGGGTGCTCGGCCTGAGCGAGTTTTTCAGTCGGGTAACCCAGTGTCAATCGGTGTCGATAACGTTTTCGACTCGTCTCCGTAACCGGCCCGACGGCCCTCTATCATCATCGACGTGGCGTTTCCCCAGCGTGTCAAGATGTCGGACGTAGCCCGCACCGCCGGCGTCTCCGTGGCGACCGTATCCAAGGTTGTGAATGGCCGTTACGGAGTGGCACAGGCGACCGTGGAACGGGTTCAGCAGGTCATCCGTCAACTCGGCTACGAGGCGAGCCTAGGGGCACAGAGCTTGCGCAGCCATCGCACAAACGTCCTGGGCATCCTGGTCGCCGAGTTCGAGCCGTTCTCGACCGAGCTGCTCAAGGGTGCCAGCGTGGAGGTCGCCGGCACCGGCTACCAACTGCTGGCGTACTCCGGCGGCGACGGTGCCGGGACGGCTGTCGGTTGGGAACGCCGCTCGCTGGCCCGGTTGTCGGGCACGCTCATCGACGGCGCCGTGATCGTCACGCCGACCGTGGTGGAGACCAAGCAGGGCTTCCACGTCGTGGCCGTCGACCCGCACACCGGCCCGTCGGGGTTACCGACCGTCGATTCCGACAACTTCGCCGGTGCCGTCCTGGCGACCAACTACCTACTGTCCCTCGGCCACCGCCGCATCGGGCACATCAGTGGCCGCCCCGACCTCGAATCGTCCCGCCTGCGCGAGGCGGGCTTCCGGCAGGCCATGGCCGACGCGGGCGTGACCGTGGACGAACGGCTGGTCCGGGTCGGCGGGTTCCGGATCGAGAGCGCCGCCGAAACCGCCGCTGAATTGCTCTCGTTGCCCGACCGCCCGACCGCCGTCTTCGCCGGTAACGACCTCTCCGCGATCTCCACGATCGACGTCGCCCGGAGCCTGGGCCTGTCGGTCCCCGACGACCTGTCCGTGATCGGCTTCGACAACATCCCGGAATCAGCGCTGGTCAACCCACCGCTGACGACGATAATGCAGCCGTTGCAGCGGATGGGCGCCGAGGCGTTGCGCCTGCTGGTCGACCTGATCGCCGGCGTCGAACGGGACACCCACATCCGGCTGCCCACCGAACTGGTCGTCCGCTCCTCCTGCCGCCCCCACGACCCCACCGACACCTAGCCACCCCGCCGCTCGACACCCGGCGGCCGGCGCCCGACGCTCGCCGCCCGACGCCCGACGCTCGACGCTCGACGCCCGGCACCCGACGCCCGGCGCCCGACGCTCGGCGGCCGACGCCCGGCGCTCGTGAGATGCGGCATCTCGCGGTATCACCGGCGCCGGAGACCCCGACATGCCGCATCTCACGAGCCGGCCCCAGAGGCCGAGCCCAAGGGCCGAGCCAGGCCCAGAGGCCGAGCCAGGCCCAGAGGCCGAACCAGGGACTCGACGCGCTGAGGCGGTGGTCAGTGGCCCGCGAGGGCGGCGGCGAGGTCCCGGTCGAGTTGGCCGTCGGCGACGACCACCCGGTAGTGACCGTGTCGACTGGTGCCGGCCGGGATGGTTAGGGTCTGTTCGAAGGCGAAGGCCACGCAGACCCCCGGATACATGGCGGTCCGGACGAACCAGCGGTCGCTGTCGCCGAGACCACCGAAGACCAGGGTGTACGCGCCGCCCTCCGGTGCCCGCGCCCGCATCGCCACCCACGGTTCGGCGCACCCGTTTACCTGCTCCTCGCCGGACAGCCGGGCGGTGAAGACCTCGGGCGGTTCGGCCGCCACGGCACGCCAGAAGAACCCGCCGTAGCCCGCTCCGCCGGGGCGGCCGTTGGTGGCCGGGCTGCCCAGCACGATGTCCCGGTCGGCGGGAGCGGTGAGGGTGCTGCTCACCTCCAGCCGCCACGCACCGCCGTGACCGGGCACCGCCGAAGCGGTGAGCACCCGCCGCTCGGCGAGCAGCACCCGACCCGTCGGATCGCACCAGTGCAGCTGGTGGTCGAGCCGGTCCGCGGCCCGGTGCGCCCAGCCGGTGTGCACGATCCGGCCGTGGTCGTTGCGCCAGGTGTAACCGGTGCCGCGCACGTACGTCCGCCCACCCCACAGGTTGGTGCCGGCCACGTCCTGCACGGCCAGCGACGCACCGAGGTGCCACACGTGATCGGCGGGCAGCACGTCGGTGACCGGGGTGCCGGCCAGGGTGCGCACCGGATGCAGGTACGGCCGGGGCCCGTGTCGGACGTCCAGGTCGGGATCGAGCACGTACCGGGCGACCGGCGTGCCCGCGACGAGCAGTTCCTCGTCGGTGACCGGCCCGCGGGCAGCAGCCGGGACGGCAGGATCGGTCTCGGCGGTCACGACAGCTCCGCGCGGGTGACCGGCCGGCGCCGGGCGACGGCGTGCAGGGCGGCCAGCGCGTACCCGGCGAGGATCGGCACCGCCACCGGGGTGACCAGCACGCCCAACAGGACCACGACGACCGTGGTGCCGGCGAGTGCGGCCCAGTTCGCGGGGTGGTCGAGGCAGGCGCGGGCGGCCCGGGTGACCGCCGACCGCCACCCGGTGCCGCCGACGCGCCCCACCTCGACCACGATCGCGGCGGCGTAGCCGAGCAGCGCCGCCGCGACGACGATTGTGAGAACCAGCGCCACCGTACCGCCCGGGACACGGCCGGTGGCCAACGCGGCCAGGTCCGCGACGAGCAACCCGGCGGCGACCAACCCGATCAGGACCGCCGGTACGCCCGGCAGCAGGGCACGGCCGAAGCGCGACAGCGTACGCCGTGCCGGCGGCCAACTGCCGGTGGTGAGCCAGTCGTGCACGGCCGCGCTGGCGGTGCCGACCGCGGCACCGGCGGTCAGCACCGGTGCCGCGGCGAGCACGGCCAGGATGCCCAGCAGCGCGAGGTCGGCGGCGTCGCTGACGGTGTCCCGCCAGTCCCGCCCCGACCCGCGCCGCTCGGCGCGAGCGTCAGCCCTTGAGTCCACTGGTGTTGATCCCCTCGACGAGCATCCGCTGGAAGGCCACGAAGAATCCGAAGACCGGCAGCAGGGACAGCACCGCCATGGCGAACATCGGCCCGACGGCACTCTGACTGGTGGAGTCGATGAACAGCGTCAGCGCCACCGGGACCGTGTAGTCGCTCAGGTCGGACAGGAAGACCAGTTGCCGGAAGAAGTCGTTCCAGGTCCAGATGAACGAGAAGATCGCGGTGGTAACCAGAGCCGGACGGCTCAGCGGCAGGATCACGTGCCGGAAGATGCCGAACGCGTTCGCGCCGTCGATCCGCGCCGCCTCGTCCAGCTCGCGGGGGATGCCGCGCATGAACTGCACCATCAGGAAGACGAAGAACGCCTCGGTGGCCAGGAACTGCGGGATCAGCAGCGGCAGGTACGGCCATTCCCCACCGACCAGGCCGAGGGTGCGGAAGAGGATGTACTGCGGCACGATCAGCACGTGTCCCGGTAGCAGCAGGGTGCCGATCATGACGGCGAACCACAGTCCGCGCAGCCGGAACTTCAGCCGGGCGAAGGCGTACGCGGCCAGCAGGCAGCTCACCGCGTTGCCGATCACGGTGAGCAGGCTGACCATCGCGCTGTTGAGGAAGAAGCGGGCGAAGCTGACGTCGAAGTGGGTCCACCCGTCGGTGTAGTTGCCCGGGGTGAAGTTCCGGGGCAGCAGACCGATGTTGTTGACGATCTCCTCCTGCGACTTCACGGAGGTGCCGATCATCCAGAACAGCGGGTAGAGCACGACCGCGACGATGGCCAGCAGCACGATAAGCCGCAGCCAGGAACGGCTGCGTGGGCGTTGTGGGCGGGTCGCCACGGGTGGGGCGACGGTATCGGCCACCATCAGCGGTCCTCCCCGTCGGAGTAGTGCACCCAGAACCGGCCGGTGCTGAAGAAGACCACCGTGATGATCGCGATGGCGATCAGGAACACCCAGGCCATCGCGGAGGCGTAGCCCATCTCCAGGTCGGTGAAGCCGGTGATGTAGAGATTGAGCGTGTACATCAGGGTCGAGTCGACCGGCCCGCCGGTGCCGTTGCTGAGCACGAACGCGGCGGTGAAGCCCTGGAAGCCGTTGATGGTCTCCAGCACCAGGTTGAAGAAGATCACCGGGGAGAGCATCGGCAGGGTCACGTTGACGAACTGCCGGAACTTGCCGGCCCCGTCGACGGCGGCGGCCTCGTACAGCTCGGTCGGCACCTGCTTGAGCCCGGCCAGGAAGATCACCATCGGTGCGCCGAACTGCCAGATGGCGAGCACCATCAGCGTCTCCAGCGCCCAGTCCGGGTCGTTGACCCAGGGCTTGCCCTGGATGCCGAAGAGGGCGAGGAACGAGTTGAACGCGCCGTCCCGGTTGAACATGTTGACCCAGACGATGGCCAGAGCCACGCTGCCGCCGAGCAGCGACGGCAGATAGAACAGGCCACGGAACAGCCCGACTCCGCGCCAGGCCCGGTTGAGCAGCAGCGCGACCCCGAGTGCCGCGGCCAGTTTCAGCGGTACGGCGATCAGGGCGAAGCTGAGTGTCACCCGTACCGAGTGCCACCACGAGGGATCGCTTGTGAACATCCGTTCGTAGTTGGCCAGCCCGACCCACTCCACCTCGGAGAGCGGGGTGAGGATGTCGTAGTTGGTGAAGCTGAGGTAGAGCGACAACAGCATGGGTATCGCCGTGATGCCCATCAGACCGATGAGCCAGGGCGACAGGAAGACGTAACCGGCCAGACCTTCCCCGTGCCGGATCCGTCCGGTCCCGCGCCGGTTGGCGTCGGGCCGGACGGATCCGGTGCCGCGTCGGGTCGGGTCGGGCGCCGTGGTCAAGGCCACGAACTGCTCCTCTCCGGGTGGTGCGGCGGTTCAGGAGGCGATTGCCGCCTTGCATGCCTCGATGTACTGGGCGGCGGCCTCGGCGGGGGTGACCCGGCCGTACTGCGCGTTCTCGGCGGCCTTGATCAGCTCGGCGCGTACCTTGCTGTGGCCCTTGATCGGCACCTGGGGCGATTCGCCGAACGTCTTGGCCAGCTCGGTCTCCACCGCGATGGACTGCTTCATCGCCGCGTCGGTGGTGTCGTCGCTTACCACCCGGCGCAGGTCCAGGTTGGACGGCAGACCACGGTCGGTGCCGAGGAGTTTGATCGCGTCGGGGTCGTTCGCCAAGAAGTTGATCACGTCGACCGCGATGTCGGCGTTCTTGCTGCCCCGGAAGACCGACCAGTACATCGAAGCACGGGCCCACTGGCCGCTGGGGTCACCCGGGTAGGCGATGACGCCGAGTTCGTCGGAGGTGTTCTTTTTCAGCTCCGGCATCTGGTTGACCCAGACCCAGGAGGTCGCCGACTTGCCGGTCACCACGAGCTGCTTGGTGATGTCGGTGGCGTTGCCCTCGTGGATGACGTCGGGGGTCGGCGTGGCACCCCGGTCCCGGGCACCCTTCCACAGCTCGAACCACCTGGTCACGTCCTCGGCGGTGAAGCCGAGGTCGTTGCCGGAGTAGAGGTCCTTGCCCTGCTGGCGCAGCCAGACCCAGAACGCCTTGTAGTCGGCGCTGGGGTCCTGGGTGCCAGGTACGCCGGTTTTCTCGCTGACCTGCTCGGCCCAGGCGATGTGCTCCTCCCAGCTCATCCCGGTGGTCGGCTCGGGCAGGCCGTTCTTCTCCAGCAGCGTCTTGTTGTACACCAGACCCTGGGTGTTCTCGCCGGAGGCGACGCCGGCGAGCTTGCCGTCGACCACGCCGTATTCGAGCAGGCTGGGCGGGAACTTCGTGGTGTCGAGGTCACCGGAGTCCTGGTACGGCTTGAGGTCCAGGGTGGTGTTGCGGGCCGCGTACTCGGCGAGGAAGTTGTCGTCGATCTGGAAGATGTCCGGCGGGTTGCCGCCGGCGGTGAGGGTGGCCAGCTTGTCGAAGTAGCCCTGGTTGGCCTGCCAGGTCTTCTCGAACACCACGTCGGGGTTCTTCTGCGTGTAGAGGTCCAGCGCCTGCTCGGTCAGCTGGGCCCGGGCGTCGCCACCCCACCAGAAGACCGAGATCTTGGTCTTTCCGTCGGACGCGGCCTCGTCGCCGCAGGCCGCGGCCGCGCCGACCATCGGCAGGGCCACGGCGGCGGCGAGCAGGCCGCGCAGCAACCGGCGGCGCAGCAGGGGGGTACGGTAGGTGCGCCCGTCGGGCGCGCTGGCGGTGGGGTGTGTTGCGGGGTGCATGTGCGCTCACTCCTTGGCGTTAGGAGGCGACCACGTCACCGGCGGCCACGACCGGGTTGCCCGGGTCCGCACGGCGATGCGGGCCCGGGCCAGCGGTAGCGGTTCCGGGACGCTCCCGGCCGGCGTAGGGGCCCGGCCCGGTGGAGTCGCGGATGACCAACTCGGTCTGGAGCATTACCTGTGCGGTGGTGCGACGGACGCCGACTGCCACGGTGGCACCGCCGCCCCGCGCGGTACGCGGGAGATCGGTGTCCTGTTGCAGCAACATGTCGACGGCCGTCCGGCCGGCGGCCGCGGTTGGCGTGGCCACCGTCGTCAGCTTGGGGCGGGTGAGTCGGCTCAGGGAGATGTCGTCGACGCCGACGACACTGACCTCCTGTGGTACCCGGACCCCGAGTGCGTCGAGCCCTTCCAGGAGGCCGATCGCCATCAGGTCGTTGTAGGCGAGCACGGCGGTGACGCCGGCCCGGCGGACCTGCTCCGCCTGGGCCAGACCACCGGTCTCGGTGGGCGGGTTGGGGCCGAGCACCGTCAGGTCCGCCCCGGCGGCCCGGGCGGCGGCGCTTGCCGCTCGCCGGATCTCCCGGCTGGTCCAGGACCCGCGTGGCCCGCCGAGCAGCGCCATCTCCCGGTGGCCCAGCCCGGCGAGGTGTTCGATGGCCGACCGGGCGCCCTGCCCGACGTCCATCAGTACGCACGGCAGCCCGGCCAACTGTCGGTTCACCACCACCAGTGGCACCTCCCGGCTGAGCTGCTCGATCAGGCTGTTGCTCATCCGAGGGCTGCACAGCAGCACCCCGTCGACCTGCTTGGCCAACGCGTGGACCAGTTCCTCCTCGGCGGCGGCGTCCTCGTTGGTGTCGGCCACGAAGACGTGGTAGTCGCGGTGGCGGGCCTGGCTCTCCGCCGCCTTGATCAGTGGCGGGAAGAAGGGGTTGGCGATGTCGGCGATGATCAGCCCGATGTTGTGGGTACGGCCGGTGATGAGTGCGCGGGCGGCGCGGTTGGGCCGGTAACCCAGATCCTCGGCACACGCGAGCACCCGTACCCGGGTCTCCGGATTGACCAGGTGGGGTGCCGAGAAGGTGCGGGAGACGGTGGAGATGTGCACTCCGGAGGCCCGGGCGACGTCCCTGATGGTGACTGGCATCCAGGCCCCCTTCGTCGATGTGTCGGCGGTCACGGTGCCGCCAATTAATGCAAACGGTTGCTCCAGTGTCAACGGTGGATGGTTACAGCTGTGTTTCGGCGGCCCACGCACCATGTGCAGTTAAGCCTACGAAACGGGGCAAAGGCCGCCGATTTTCAGGCCCTCGTTGACGTGAGCCGATCGACCGTGGTTACTTCAATGCAAAGGTTTGCAGGGAGATCGAGGAGGATCGGTAGGTGTCACCGCAACCTGGCAGACGCTCCCGGTACGCCGTGGTCGGCACCGGCGCACGCGCCGAGATGTTCGTTCGGGCGCTGGTGCGCGACCACGCCGACACCGCCGAGCTGGTGGCCTTCGCCGACGTCAACCAGGCTCGGATGGACGCCCACAACCGGTGGCTCGGTGAGCTGGGCCACCGGCCAGTGCCGACGTACCACGCGGGCGACTTCGCCGCGATGCTGGTCAAGGAGCACGTCGACGTGGTGCTGGTGACCTCCGTGGACGTCACCCACGACGAGTACGTGGTGGCCGCGTTGGAGGCCGGCTGCGACGTGGTCACCGAGAAACCGATGACCACCGACGCGCCGCGCTGCCAGCGCATCCTCGACGCGGTACGCCGCACCGGCCGGCGGGTGACAGTGGCCTTCAACTACCGCTACAACCCGCTGCACGAGCAGCTGCGGCGGCTGCTGGCCGACGGCGCGGTCGGCGAGATCGGTTCGGTGCACTTCGAGTGGCTGCTCGACGTGCGCCACGGCGCCGACTACTTCCGTCGCTGGCACCGCGACAAGGCCAGCTCCGGCGGCCTGATGGTGCACAAGGCCAGCCACCACTTCGACCTGGTCAACTGGTGGCTGGACGCCACACCCGTGCAGGTGTACGCCGCCGGTCGGCTGTTCTTCTACGGTGACACCGGCCGCCGCCACGGCTACGCCCGCGACTACGACCGGGCGCACGCCTCGCCGGCCGCCGCCGACGATCCGTTCGCGTTGCGGCTGGCCGAACACCCCCGGCTGCGCGAGCTGTACCTCGACGCCGAGGCCGAGGACGGCTACCACCGGGACCAGAACGTCTTCGGCCCTGGGGTCAGCATCGAGGACGACATGGCGGTGCTGGCCACCTACTCCACCGGCGCGACCATGACCTACCACCTCACCGCGTACGCGCCCTGGGAGGGATACCGGGTGATGGTCAACGGCAGCCGGGGCCGCCTCGAACTGGAGGTCACCGAGAGCGAGTTCGTCAGCCCGGCCGCCGCCGGCGCGCTCAAGGGCGCCGCGCTGCACGGCGACCAGGCCGCCGACGAGGGTGGCACCGCCACGCTGACCCTGCGACCCTTCTGGTCACCGCCGCAACGCATCGAGGTCGACGGCTACACCCGGCACGGGCACGGCGGGGCGGACGCCCGGATGACCCAGGTGCTGTTCGGCGGCGTACCCGATCCGCTGCACCGCGCGGCCACCGCCCGCGACGGGGCGCTGGCCCTGCTCACCGGCCTGGCCGCCAACCGGTCCTTCGACACCGGCGCCCCCGTGCGGGTCGCCGACCTGCTCACCCTCGCCTGACTCGACCACAGGAGCCGCTCCCCGTGCCCACCTCGACCAGACCCGACCTGCTCCTCCCCGCCGAGCCGGGCCAACGCGCGCTGGCCCGGGAGCTGTACGCGCTGGTGGCGCAGTTGCCCATCATCTCCCCGCACGGGCACGTCGATCCGGCGCTGCTGGCCGAGGACCAGCCGTTCCCCGATCCGTCCCAACTGCTCATCGTGCCCGACCACTATGTGACCCGGATGCTGCTCAGCCAGGGCGTCTCGCCCGGCGAGCTGGGCGTGCCCAGCCGCGACGGCAGCCCGGTGGAGACCGACGGGCGGCGGATCTGGCGTCGCTTCGCCGACCACTGGCACCTGTTCCGGGGTACCCCGTCGCGGCTGTGGCTGGAGCAGACCTTCACCGAGGTCTTCGACGTCGACATCCGGCTCACCCCGGGCACCGCCGACAAGGTGTACGACGCCCTCGCGGCCCGGCTCGCCGAGCCCGGCTTCCGACCCCGGGCGCTGTTCGAGCGGTTCAACATCGAGGTGCTCGCCACCACCGAGTCACCGCTGGACGACCTGGGTCGGCACGCCAAGCTCGCCGCCGACGGCTGGGGCGGCCCGGGCGGGCGGGTGGTCACCACCTTCCGTCCCGACAACGTGGTCGACCTGGACTTCGAGGGCTGGTCGGGCAACGTCGACCAGCTCGGCGAGATCACCGGCGAGGACACCGGCGCGTACGCCGGTTATCTGGCCGCCCTGCGGGCCCGCCGGGCCGCCTTCATCGCCGCCGGTGCCACTTCCTCCGACCACGGCCATCCCACCGCCCGTACCCTCGATCTCGGTGCCGACGCGGCGACGCTGTTCGACCGGGCGCGGCGGGGCGCGGCGGAGCCGGGCGACGCGGAGGCGTTCCGGGCGCACATGCTGCTGGAGTTCGCCCGGATGTCGCTCGACGACGGCCTGGTCATGCAGTTGCACCCGGGGGCGGTGCGCAACCACAACCGGTGGCTGCACGCCCGACACGGCCGCGACGTGGGTGGCGACATCCCACAGGTCACCGAGTACGTGCACGCCCTCGCGCCGCTGCTGGACGCGTACGGCAACGACCCCCGGCTGCGGGTGGTGCTGTACACCCTCGACGAGGACACCTTCACCCGGGAACTGGCCCCCCTCGCGGGCGGGTACGCCGCCCTGCTGCTCGGTGCCCCCTGGTGGTTCCTGGACTCCCCCGAGGTGCTGCGTCGCTTCCGCGAGTCGGTGACCGAGACCGCCGGCTTCTACAACACCGCCGGGTTTGTCGACGACACCCGGGCGTTCTGTTCCATCCCGGTCCGCCACGACGTGGCGCGCCGCGTCGACGCCGGCTTCCTGGCCCGGCTGGTCGCCGAGCACCGGCTGCCCATGGACGAGGCCGCCGAGACCATCGTCGACCTGGCGTACCGGCTGCCGAAGCGGGTCTTCAAGTTCGGGGAGAGGGCATGACCAGCATCACCGAGGTGACCGTGCACGACGTGCGGTTCCCCACCGCCGCCAGCGGCGACGGCTCCGACGCGATCAACCGCGGCGACTACTCGGCCACCTATGTGGAGCTGAGCACCGACGGCGGGCCGACCGGTGCCGGGTTCACCTTCACCAACGGCCGCGGCAACGAGATCACCTGCGCGGCGGTACGCGCCCTGCGACACCACGTGGTGGGCCGTACGGTCGAGGAGATCACCGCCGAGCCGGTGGCGTTCTGGCGCTCACTCGTCGCCGACGTGCAGCTGCGCTGGCTCGGCCCGGAGAAGGGGGTCATCCACATGGCCACCGGCGCGCTTGTCAACGCGGTGTGGGACCTGCGGGCCAAGCTGGCCGGCAAGCCGCTGTGGCGTCACCTGGCCGAGCTGCCCACCGACGAGCTGGTGGCGAACGTCGACTTCAGGCACATCACCGACGCGCTCACCGCCGACGAGGCCGCCGCGATCCTGGACAAGGGACGCGACGGTCTCACCGACCGGCTGGCCCGGCTGGAACGCGACGGCTTTCCGTCGTACACCACCTCGGTGGGCTGGCTCGGCTACCCCGACGACAAGGTCCGGGCGCTGAGCCGAAAGGCGTACGCGCAGGGGTGGCGGGCGATGAAGATGAAGGTCGGCGGCCCGCCCGCCGACGACCTGCGGCGGGCCCGGATCATCCGGTCGGAGATCGGCCCGGACGCGCTGTTGATGATGGACGCCAACCAGGTCTGGGACGTCGACGAGGCGATCACCAACATGACGGCGCTGGTCGAGGTCGACCCGTACTGGATCGAGGAGCCGACGCACGCCGACGACATCCTCGGCCACGCCCGGATCGCCCGCGCGATGGACGAGCTGACCGGCGGGCGGTGCCGGGTCGCCACCGGCGAGGTGGCCGCCAACAAGGTCATCTTCAAGCAGCTGTTGCAGGCCGAGGCGATCGGCGTGATGCAGATCGACGCCTGCCGGGTCGGCGGGGTCAACGAGGTCCTCGCCGAGATGCTGATGGCGGCGAAGTTCGGGGTGCCGATCTGCCCGCACGCCGGTGGGGTCGGTCTCTGCGAGTACGTGCAGCACCTGGCGATCTTCGACTACCTGCGGGTGGGCACGAGTCTGGAGGGACGGATGGTGGAGTACGTCGACCATCTGCACGAGCATTTCGTCGACCCGGTACGCACCCGCGACGGGCGCTACCTATTATCGACCGCACCCGGCTACAGCGCCACCATGCACCCCGAGTCGATCGCCACCTTCCGCTTCCCGGACGGCCCGGCATGGCGGTGACCGTGGGCGCGTCCCGACTCGGGCTGGGCGCGGTACGCCGGTTGCCGGCCGAGGCCCGGCCGCTGGTCCGCCCGGGCACCGTGCCGGCCGGTGTGGTGCACCTCGGGCTCGGCGCCTTCCACCGCGCCCATCAGGCGGTCTACACCGAGCAGGCGATCGGCCTGGCCGGCGGCGACTGGGGCATCATCGGGGTGGCCCCCCGCAACGCGGCGGTCGTGGCGACCCTGGCCGCCCAGGACAACCTCTTCAGCGTCAGCACGCTCTCCGCCGCCGACAAGCGCACCCGCGTGGTCGGGGCACTGGCCGGGGTGCGGCTGGCCGCCGCCGACCCGCAGGCGGTGGTGGCCCTGCTGGCCGATCCGGCGATCCGGGTGGTCACCCTGACCGTGACCGAGAAGGCGTACCAACTCGACCCGGCCGCCGGCACGCTGCGCCCCGACCCCGACCTGGTCGCCGACCTGACCATCGACCGACCGCCGACCACCGTGCCGGGGCTGCTGGTGCGCGGCCTGCTGGCCCGCGCCGCCGCCGACGCCGGGCCGATCGCCCTGGTCAGTTGCGACAACCTGCCCGCCAACGGCCGCCGGCTGCGCGGCCTGGTGACCCAGTCCCTGGCGTACGCCGGCACGCCGCGACGGGTGCTCGACTGGGTCGAGGCGCAGGTCGGTTTCCCGGGCACCATGGTGGACCGGATCGTCCCGGCCAGCACCCCGGAGACCCTCGCCGCGGCTCGACAGGCGCTCGGCGTCGAGGATCTCGCGGCGGTGGCGGCCGAGCCGTACACCCAGTGGGTCATCGAGGACGACTTCCCGGGCGGTCGTCCCGCGTGGGACCGCGCCGGTGCGGTCCTCTGCGCGGACGCGGGGCCGTGGGAGCGGCTGAAGTTGCGTGCCCTCAACGGCGTGCACTCGGCTACCGCGTACCTCGGCGCGCTGGCCGGCTGCGAGACGATCGCGGACGCCCTCGCGCTGTCACACCTCGACACCGTGCTCCGCCGGCTGATCGCCGAGGACGTGGCCGCCAGCTTCGCCCCACCCGACGGAGTGGACGTGGTCGGCTACGGAGAACAGGTGCTGGAGCGCTTCGGCAACCCGGCGATCCGGCACCGCACCCTCCAGGTGGCGATGGACGGGTCGCAGAAGCTGCCGCAGCGCATCCTGCACACGGTCGCCGACCTGCGCGCGGCCGGACGGCCGGCCCGTTGGGCGGCTCTCGTCGTCGCCGCCTGGATCCGGTTCGCCCAGGGCACCGCCGACGACGGTCGGTCGCTGCCCCTGGACGACCCACTGGCGGAGCGGATCCGCGCGGCGCTGGCCGCCGCGCCGCAGACCCCGGCGGGGGCGGTGGACGCCGTGCTCGGCCTCGACGAGGTCGTTCCGCCCGAGGTGGCCGCCGACGGGCAGGTCCGCGCCGACGTGCTGGCCTGGCTCACCGACCTGCACCACCACGGTGTACGCGCCACCCTGGCCGGTGCGGTGTGACGTCCGTCGACGGGGTGCCGGTGGGGTCGACCCGCGACGGTCCGCACGTCGAGCCCGCTCGCGCCGAAGCGGGACCGGCTCGGCCAACGGCGGCCCGGTGGTCGCGCGGCGCACCGGCGCCCCGGGTGGCGCTGGTCGGGGCGAGCGGGCACGGGCGCTGGCATCGCCGGGTGATCGGGCCACTGCACGACACCGGCCAGGCACGGCTGGTCGCCCTGGTCGACACCCGGCCGATCGAGCCGGAACCGGCGGCACCGGTGCCGGCTGGCGTGCCGGTGTTCACCGACCACCGGGCGATGCTCGCCGATGTCGCGCCGGACGTGGTGGTCATCTGCACCCCACCGCACACCCATCTGCGGATCGCCCGGGACGCGGTGACCGCCGGTGCGGACGTGCTGCTGGAGAAGCCGCCGGTGCTGTCCACCACCGAGCACGAGGAACTGTCCGGGGCGTTGGCCACCACGGGTCGGGTCGTGCAGGTCGGGTTCCAGGCGCTCGGTTCGGCGGCACTTACCGCGTTGACGGATGCGGTGTCGGCCGGTCGGTTGGGCGCCGTGCACGGCATCGCCACGGTGGCCGCCTGGCAACGCCCGGACGCCTACTACGCCCGCGCACCCTGGGCCGGGCGCCGGCTGCTCGACGGGCGGCCGGTGCTCGACGGTGCGCTGGCCAATCCGCTCGCGCACGCGGTGATGCAGTGTCTGGCGGTCGCCGAGGTGGTCGGCGGCGGACCGGTGGAGCCGGTCAGCATCGAGGTGGAGCGCTACCGGGTGCGGCCGATCGAGGTGGACGACACCGCCGCGCTGCGGGTGCGGCCGCGGCACGGGCCGCCGATCGTGGCCGCGGTGACCCTGGCCGGCGAGGACTTCGTCGCCGGTGAGGTGATCGTCACCGGCGACGCCGGGCGGGCGGTGCTGGAGTACCCGACCGACCGACTGCTGCTGCCCGGTGAGACCACCGCCGGTGCGGTGCCCGGCCGGTGCGGGCTGCTGGAGAATCTGCTGGCCCATCGGGCCGATCCACGGGTACCGCTGATCGCGCCGCTGGCCCGGACCGCGCCGTTCACCGCCGTACTGACCGCCCTCCAGGCGGCACCCGAGCCGGCGCTGCTCGATGGCGCGCTGGTGGAGGCCGTCGGTGCCGGCGCGCAACGGGTGTTGCGGGTGCGCGGCGTCAACGAGGTGCTACGTCGGGTAGCCGACGAGGGCCGACTACCGTCGGAACTCGGCGTGCCGTGGGCGATAACGCCTTGGCGAACCGAACCCGTCGGGCAAGAATAGGAGGCATCGCCGCAACAAACTGCAAATCCCCGGTCCACACAGGATCAGGTGCAATGGGCTGAACAGCGGTTACCCGACCAGGACACGTCGGGACGATGCCACTCGACAGCATTAACTGCAACAAATCTGCACATCATTAATATTGACCCTCATAAAAACACGACCGTAACCTTCGTCATTAATAAGAAACACCGACGAAGGAAACGGAACGAGCCGATGCGCAGACTTGCCGCCGCCGCGGCATCGACCATTATCGCCCTGACCGCCGCACCCACCGCCGCCATGGCGCAGCCGTCGAACGACGCGGGTGCGCCCGCCGGCAGCCACCGCGAGCGGGACGCGAGGACATCACTCACCCCGTTGGCCCGGCAGCTCGGCCGCCAGGCCCTCCCGGCCGGTGACGGCTGGGCCGCCGCCGGGCCCGGCACCACCGGAGGCTCCGCCGCCTCGGCCGATCAGATCCACCTGGTGAGCAGCCGCGCCGACCTGGTCGCCGCGCTCGGCGGGGACAACGCCACCAACGCCACGAACGCCACCGCCAAGATCGTGTATGTCAGGGGCAGCGTCGACGGCTTCGAAGACGCCGACGGCCGGTTGCTCGACTGCACCGACCTGGCCGATCCCGGGTACTCGCTGGAGGGATACCTGGCCGCGTACGACCCGGCGGTGTGGGGCCGGGTGACGCCGAGCGGGCCGTTGGAGGAGGCGCGGCGACGGTCGGTGACCAACCAGACCCGACAGACCCAGATCAACGTCGGCCCGAACACCACGATCATCGGGCTGCGGGGGGCACGGCTGACCGGCCTCACCCTGATGATCGACCGAGCGTCGAACGTGATCGTCCGCAACATCACCTTCGACGACGCCCGGGACTGCTTCCCCGCCTGGTCCCCCACCGACGGCGAGGCCGGCAACTGGAACTCGCAGTACGACCAGGTCTCGGTGCGCCGTAGCGAGAACGTCTGGATCGACCACAACACGTTCACCGACGGCGACAACCCGGACAGCACCCAGCCCGTCTACTTCGGACGGCCCTACCAGGTGCACGACGGCGCGCTGGACATCACCCACACCGCCAGCCTGGTCACCGCCTCCTGGAACCGGTTCTCAGGACGCGACAAGCTGATGCTTATCGGCTCGTCCAACACGGTCGGCCCGGACGTCGGCCGGCTCAACGTGACCCTGCACCACAACCTCTTCGACGGTGCGCTCCAGCGGTTGCCGCGGGTCCGCTTCGGCCAGGTGGACGTCTACAACAACGCCTACCGGCTCGGCGGCGACGGCTTCCAGTACGCCATCGGCGTCGGTGTCCAGTCCGCCGTCCACGCCGAGGACAACCATTTCACCCTCGATGCCGGTGTCGACGCCGCCGACCTGCTCTACGACTGGGGCGGCACCGCGATCACCACCCGGGGCAACTGGGTCAAGTCGCCCGGTGCGCCGTCCCGCCCGGTCGACCTGGTGGCCGCGTACAACGCCGCACACGACCCGGACCTGAGCCCCGACGCCGGCTGGACGCCGACGCTGCGGCACGGCCCGGTGCTACCGGCACCGCTGGTGCCGCTGGTGGTCGGCCCACTCGCCGGCGCCGACCGCCTACCGCTGTAACCCCCTACTCCACCACCAACAAGGAAGGTGAGACGAGGATGAGACGACCAGTCGCACTTCGACTCCTCGCAGGGCTGGCCGCCACCGCCACGGGAGCCGTGGTCTGCGTGGCCCTGACGACGCCACAGGCGTCGGCCGCGGTCGGCAGCGCCACCGGCTTCGCGACCGGCAACGGTGGCACCACCGGCGGCGCGGGCGGACAGACCGTACGCGCCACCAGCGGCACCCAGATCCACGCGGCCCTGTGCAACCGGGCCAGCAGCAGCACCCCGATCACCATCCAGGTCGAGGGGACCATCAACCACGGCAACACCACAAAGGTGTCCGGTTCGAGCTGCAACACCGCCGCCGACGTGATCGAGCTCAAGCAGATCAGCAACGTCACGATCCTCGGCGTGGGCAACGGAGCCGTCTTCGACCAGATCGGCATCCACATCCGCGAGGCCAGCAACATCATCATCCAGAACGTCACCGTCCGGAACGTCAAGAAGTCGGGCTCGCCCACCTCCAACGGCGGCGACGCCATCGGCATGGAGTCCGACGTCCGCAACGTCTGGGTCGACCACGTCACCCTGGAGGCCTCCGGCGGCGAGTCGGAGGGCTTCGACGGGCTGTTCGACATGAAGAACAACACCCAGTACGTGACGCTGTCCTACAGCATCCTGCGCAACTCCGGTCGGGGCGGCCTGATCGGGTCCAGCGAGAGCGACCGCTCCAACGGGTACGTCACGTTCCATCACAACCTGTACGAGAACATCGACTCCCGTACGCCGCTGCTGCGCGGTGGCATCGCCCACATCTACAACAACCACTACGTACGCCTCAACGAGTCCGGCATCAACTCCCGGGCCGGGGCACGCGCCAAGGTGGACAACAACTACTTCCAGAACTCCAAGGACGTGCTGGGCACCTTCTACACCGACGAGGCCGGCTACTGGCAGGTCAGCGGCAACATCTTCGACAACGTGACCTGGTCCTCGCGTAGTGGTGACACCAACCCGGCCGGCCCCAACCCGACCTCCAACACCACCGTCAGCATCCCGTACTCGTACCGCCTCGACTCGGCCAGTTGCGTGCCGAGCATCGTCAGCCAGACCGCCGGCGCGAACAAGGGCATCCGTACCTCCAACGGCAACTGCACGCCGCAGAGCCCGACCGCCGGGCCGACCAGCCCGACGCCCGGCCCGACCACCACCACCCCGCCCCCGACCAGCAACCCGACGCCGACGCCCAGCCAGCCCAGCGGCACCAACCTCAGCATCGGCGCCGGCTCCGACGGCTCCAGCAAGGCCAGCGGCACCAGCTACGGCGACGTGCGCGACGGCAACATGAACACCGCCTGGTCACCGAACGGCGCGACCGGTCAGATCTCGATCAAGTGGGGTTCCGCCACCACGGTGTCGAAGATCAACATCCGGGAGGCGTCCGGCTCCGTCGGCAACATCCGCAACTGGCGGGTCCTCAACCACGACACCGGCGCGGTGCTGGCCTCCGGCACCGGCGCGGGCGTCATCAGCTTCGGTTCGACGTCCCTACGCAAGATCACCTTCGACATCACCAGCTCGACCGGCACGCCGAGGGTCGCCGAGTTCGAGACGTACGCCAGCTAGCACCTGCACCGACACGGTGGGAGCCGTCGGCTGTCGACGGCTCCCACCACTGTTCTCCCCACACCAGTAACTCCGGCGCGGCGCATGACCTGGCCAGAGGCCGCCGCGCGACGGCCTCGGGCGCCGGTGCCCGGCCGCGGCCACCGACCGGAGCACGACCGTGATCGGGTACGGCAGAATCTGCGGGCGATGCACGTGGCGACCATCCTCACCGCGCTCGCCGACCTGGCCCCGGCCGGTGCCGAGCGGATCCTCGACGTGGCCGGAACCGGCCGGCCGTTGGTCTGGCTGCCGGAACCGCACCGGGGCCCACGCGGCGCACGGCTGGACCGGCTCGCCGCGCTGGACGCCCTGCACCGCGACGAACGGATCCTCCGCCTCGGGCTGGCCTTCCTCGTCGGCACGGCCGACCTGGACGGCGCGCGGCGACGGATCCGACTGCCACTGCTGGCCCAGCCGATCCGCCTGCAACGTGGCCGGCGCAGCTACCGGGTCGTGCCGGCCGGTGACCTCGAACTGACTCCACTCATCGAGGACCGGGAACTCGCCGCCCGACTGGAGGCCGCACCCGGGCTGGCCGGGCCCGGCTGGTTGACGGCCCCCGGCAGCACCGCCTGGATCACCGCGGCGGCCGAGGCCGCAGGCGTCAAGGTGGCCACGGTCCAGGCGCGACCGCCGCGCGGCGTCGACGACGACGTCACCGGGGTCGCCGCGGCGGCGGTCTTCGTGACCCGCGACGTGTTCGCCGGTCGCCTCCGCGACACCCTGTTGAGTTGGGCGGGCCGCCCCGGGCTGGCGGACACCGCCCTGAGCCGGCTCTACCTCGGCACCGACGACGACGCGCCGGATCAAGTCGGAGACGATCCCAGCGACGACGGTGAGGTGCTGTCACCCCTGCCGCTGAACGCCGCGCAGCGGGACGTGATCCGGCGGACCAGGACGGCACCCGTGGTGGTGGTCTCCGGTGCGCCGGGCAACGGCAAGAGTCACGCCCTGGTCGCCGCCGCGCTGGACACCGTGGCCCGCGGTGGGTCGGTACTGGTGGCGACGCAGTCGACCCACGCCGCCGAGGTGCTGGGGGAACTGCTGCGCCGGCATCCGGGCCCACCACCGGTGCTCTTCGGCGACGCCGAGCGGCGCGGGGCCATCGCCACCGAACTCGCCGGTGGCGTGGCCGTCGGCGTGGACGACACGCAGCTGCGCCACGACACCGCCGCCGTGTCGGCCGCCCGCGACCGGGTCACCGGGGTCCGGGCCGGCATCGTCGCCGCGCTGGAGCAGGAACGCCTCGCCGCCACACTGCCCGACTGGCAACCGCTGCTGCCCGCCCTGAGTCACGACGCCCCGGCGGTGTTCGAGCCGGAAACCGACCTCGCCGCGATCCGCACCGCCCTGCACGACGCGAGCCGGGGCGGCGACGGTTGGTGGTCACGGTGGCGCCGGTCCCGCGCCGCCCGCCGGCTCCACCGCCTCGCCGGTGCCGGCGTACCCGTGGCCCGGCTACGGGCGGCGGTGGATGCCGCGCACGCCGTACGGGCGGCCGCCCGGCTGTCCTCGCACGGCGGCACGGACCTGACCGCCGCCTGGCGGGCGCTGGCCGAGGCGGACGGCGCGCTCGCCGAGGCGGTCGGCACGGCGCTGCGGAACCAGACCGCCAGCGCGCGACGGTGGACCGGGGAGGCCCGGCGCGCCGCCAGCGGCCTGGGCACCGCCCTGCGGGCGGGACGCAACCGCCGCCGGGAACTGCTCGCCACGCTGGACGCCGAGGCGCTGGTACGGGCACTGCCCCTGTGGGTGGGCACGGTGGCAGATGTCGAGGATCTGCTGCCACCGGCGACCGGCATGTTCGACCTGGTGGTGCTCGACGAGGCGGCGCACATCGATCAACTGCGGGCCGCTCCGGTGCTGGCCCGGGCCCGCCGGGCGCTGGTGGCCGGCGATCCACGGCAGCTACGTTTCGTGTCGTTCGTCGCGGACGCCGAGGTGACCGCGACACTGCATCGGCACGGCCTGGACCGCTACGCCGACCGACTCGACGTACGCCGGGCCAGCGCCTTCGACGTGGCGGCCGGTGCCGCACCCGTGACCTGGCTCGGTGAACACCACCGCTGCGCACCGCACCTGATCGGCTTCTCCGCCCGCCGGTTCTACGACGACCGGCTGGAACTGGTCACCCGGCACCCCGGCAACGAACGGGCCGACGCCATCGACGTGGTGACGGTCGCCGATGCCACCGTCGTCGACGGCGTCAACCAGGCCGAGGTGGCGACCGTGCTCGACCTGGTCGCCGCCCTCGCGGCCCGACCCCCGCAGGGCGGCGTCGCGGTGATCAGCCCGTTCCGGGTGCAGGCCGACGCGGTGGAGGCGGCGCTACTGTCGGCGTACGACGTCGACGAGATCGAACGGTTGGGCCTGCGCACCGGCACGGTGCACGCGTTCCAGGGCAGTGAGGCGGACGTGGTGATCGCCACGCTCGGACTGGTCGACGACGACCCGCCGGCCCGGCACCGGTTCGTCGCCGAACCGAACCTGTTCAACGTCCTGGTCACCCGGGCCAGGAAGCAACTCACGGTGGTCACGTCCCTCCAGTCCCCGGAGGGCATCGTCGGCGACTACCTCCGGTACGCCGGACAACCGCTGGCCGGAACCCACGCCGTACCACTGGACACGACCGGGACAGGCTCCGCCCAGCCGGACCCCTGGCCCCGGGCGCTCGCCGTCGAGCTGACCCGGGTCGGCCTGGCCGTGCGACCCGACTACCCCGTCGGCCGCTGGCGAGTCGACCTGTGTGTCGGCGACGACGGCCCGGTCGGCCTGCTGTGCGGGGTGCACCCGGACGGCGTGGCCGCGCACGTGGAGCGGCAGCGCACCCTCACCCGGGCCGGCTGGCGCCTGTACGACGCGTTCGCCAGTCACTGGGCCGACGACCCGATCCGCGCCGCCCTCGACCTCGCCACCCGAATCCACGACGACGCCCACCGAAAGCCGACGCCGGCCGGCTCCTGAGCAGCCGCGCTTGACGTACCCGCTACCCCGGACGGTCGGGTTCGCGGACGTTGAGGTCAGGGCTCCCGCATCCAGGTCTTCGGATCGGTCACGAAGACGCCTTTCCCCTGCTGCCGCCGAATCACCCGCAACGCTTCGAGCCTTGCGTAGGCCATCTGCACGGTCCCGTGACTGACGTCGTAGGTCGCACGCAACTCGGCAATCGAGGGCAGCCTGTCCCCCGGCTTCAACTTCTTGGACTTGACGTCGGCGATCACATCGTCGGCGATGCGCCAGTAGTCCGGTACTTCTCGCATGGCACTCCTCGCGTGGCAATCCGATTCGATCACACCGCGACGCGCCTAACAAGCAGCGTTGACTCATCTAGCATGTCTAGATATGTTGTTCCCGAGCCGGTCCTCGCGTGGCAACGAGTTCGGCTCATCCCCCTGGTCGGGGCGGGTGCGCGTGCCCGTCCCGACCCACAAAGCTGCTCTGTCGTCGTACCGCCGATTGGGGCTGCGGCGGCGGAGCGGGCGGACCGTGCGGACGCCGGCCACGCACGGCCCGCCCTTCCACGCACCACACCTTCGCGTTTCCGACTACCCGAAGAGGACCTACGTGGCCCAGGTGTATCGAGGTGGCCGGCCCTTCGGGACCGGCCACCCGACCCGGTTGACCCCGCACGAGGTGCGGATCCGTGCGTTCGACCCGCGTCGTCGTGGGGTCGACCCTGATCAGGTACGCGAGTTCCAGGCCACCGTCGCCGACGAGCTGGCCGACCTGCACCGGCAGATCCGCAGCCTCGCCCAGGAGAACGACCGGCTCAAGCGGACGCTGCGCGACTGGCAGTCGATGCACGCCCGGCACTGCCGACCACCGAACCAGGGCCCCTGGTGACGGTACGCCCCGAGCCCGGCGACCTGCTCCGGATCGACATCCGGGCGTCGGTGCAGTTCGCCGGCAGGCGGGCGCTGACCCTGCGGGTCGTCTCGGTCAGCGACCGCCAGGCGTACGACGGGTGGATCTGGCTGACCGGGTACGTCATCGACCGGCGCGGCAACGCCACCGCCAAACGCGAGGTCTATGTCCAACTCGCTGGCCTCCGCGCCGCCCCGGACTCCGCGCCAGCCGCTCGGGCGGTAGGCGCCACGGCACGGCAACGGCCCCGGCGGGGGTCGATGATCGCCCCGCAGTCGCCCACTGGACAGGTGTCGTCGCCTCCGCCAGCCGCCGGGCGTGCCCCTCCGCGCCAGCCGGCGACGAGTGGTCGTGCCAGGTGAGGCAGCGACTTCGTGCGTTCGTTGGCAGTGCCCGGTCAGCCGCGGCGGGCTCCTGTGGGTCGGCGGGTCGCGAGGATGGCCAGGGTTTCCCGGCGTACGACGTCAGGCTCGTGGATCAGGCGGCGATGGGCGAAGCGGACCACCAGGATGCCGACGGTGGCCAGCAGCGCGTCCCGGCGCAGGTCGATCTCGCGCTGGCGGGGGTCGCCGTGGGTCGTCGCCCCGTCGAGTTCGATGTTGACCTGTTCCCGCTCGGCGAAGAGGTCGAGGTACATGGTGCGGCGCCCGAGCGTGACCCGCACCTGCCGTTGGAACGTCGGCATTTCCGGGCCGACGAAGACGTGTTCGTGCCCCCATATCTCAAGCGGGCTGCGGCAGCCCTCGGCCAGTCGGGTCAGCAACGTACGCAGCGCCCCCCGGTCCGGCAGCTTCGAGGCACCGCGCAGCGCCGAGACCAACCGCTTCGGTGTGGTGAGCCGATTGTTGACCGCTTTGATGATCGGTGCGCGCTGCTCGGCGGGCGACAACATCCGCCAGGAATCGACGAGGGCCCGCTCGACGTGGGTCACCGGACGTCCCTGGCGTACCAGCACCTGCGGCGGTTCGACAGTGAAGTCCCGCCGTCGGTGCACTCGTGCACCGGGCTGCCCACGCAGGCCGCTGTCGATCGTGGTGCTCAGGTGCAGCGGCTCACCCTGCGCCTGCCGGCGTAGGCCCCACAGGTCGAGCGCGGTGAGGTGGCTGAACGCCGCCCGACCCCGCGCCCACGCGCACACCGCACGGCGGGCCACGGACGGGTCGAGTCGGTGGAGCGCGAGAGGCTGCTGCGGCCGGTGATCCAGCAGGTGCGTCGCCACGAACACCCCCGGCAGCACCCGCACCAGCTCACCGGCCCCACACGCCTGCTGGAGAATCCACCGCGGCACCACCTGCTCGACGGTCGTCCGGGTCACCAGACCGTCGCCCCGCGCCACCAGTTCCCGAAGCACCCCGTTCACGCCGCCGACCGTGCCTCCCACCCGCCGACTCCGCCACCCCACCCAACCCCACCTGTGGACACCCACCCCCTGTGGAAAACCCCCACCGCACCACCCGATCTGCTAAGGACCGTCTGGATGTGTGGCAGTAAGGGTGGCCCGTGATCGGCGTGTCGAGCACCAAAGCTGCCACAGATCGGAGACGACATCTGGTCCGTCGGGGGGTGGGGGTGATCCGATATAAGGGACGGATGGAGTTGCCGCCGTATCTGGCCACGATGCCGATGCACGCGATCACCGAGATGCACGGCGAGGCCGGGCTGCGGGAGCGGTTCCGGCTGGAGATCGAGGAGTTCGGCGACGAGGAGCGTGGCCGGCTCGACGAGGCGCTTGAGCTGGCCGGGTGGCTGCATCGCGACGATCGGCGGTCCCGGGAGCCGTACGTCAATCATCTGCTCCGGGTGGCGATCCGGATGATGCACCACTACCAGGTACGCGACGTCGACGTGATCGTCGCCGGGCTGCTGCACGACGCCGTCGAGGACCATCCTGCCGAGCTGGTCAGCGGCGGGGAGCTGAGCAGTGGTGCGGGGCCGAGCAGCGGTGGGCAGCGGAACAGCGATGGGCAGCCGAACAGCGGCGGGGAGCTGGCCGAGGACCTGACCGACGCGGCGTTGGTGGTGCTCGCCGAGCGGTTTGGGGTACGGGTGGCGCGGCTGGTCGCGGCGGTCACCAACCCGCCGTGGGATCCGGGGCGCGACCGGTACGAGCAGTACCGGGAGCATGTGGCGGCAAGTCTCGAACGGGAGCCCTGGGCGCGGGTCATCAAGGTTTCCGACTTCACCGACAACGGCGTCGGGGTGATCCATTCCGTCGGTCCGAAGGTCGAGTCGTCGGCCCGCAAGTACCGCCCGTTGGTGCCGGTGTACCGCGACCTCGTCACCCGTGCCGACACTCCCCTGTCCGAGCCGGTGAAGCGGCACATCCTGGATCAACTCGACCTGGCCGAGCAACGCTTCAGCGCCATCCTCGACCAGCCCGCCCACCCCGCCTGAGCCGGTCGGTCACCGTTCGGCTGGGGCTCCGGTCGGTGCGTCGGGTTGGAGCTTGAGCCTGCTCACCAGCAGTTCGGCCTGGGCCACCGATCCGCCGCCGACCCCGAGTCCACCGCGGGCGGCACGGTAGAACCCGTCGCGGGCCTCGTTGGCCCGGTGCAGCAACGTGGGTCGGTCGGCATCGGCCTGCCCGTCCCGCGCCAGCCGCTCGACCTCCCAGACACTGTCCCGCCACGCCCGCGCCGCCGTCACCGTCGGCGCGTCGCCGAGCAGCAGCACGTTCTCCCAGGCCAGCGTGTGCCGGAAGTCGGCCTCCGCGAGCGCGGCGAGTGCGGCGTCCCGTTCCAGGTAGCCGCCGATCAGCCGGCTGGCGATGGTGTGTGTCTCCTTCAGCGCGCGGGCGAACTCGACGTACGCGTCGAGCCGGCGCTCGTCCCAGCGTACGGTCTGGTTGCGTCGCCACCGTGACCGGTCGGCCAGCGACGTGGCGACGATCGTCCCGATCGTGCCGATCAGCACGCCGAGTAGTGCGGGTAGCTGCGCAGCGATTCCGTCCATGGCTGGACAGCCTGGCAGCAGCCGGCAACCACCGACCATACGTCGAGAGTGGATCTGCTGTGGGTACGATGCGGTGATCTAGGCCCTTTCAGACGACCCCTCCGATAGGAGCCCGGCATGGCCAGCCCGGATCCCGACGTCATCGCGAAGCTTGAGCCCGACGTACCGCACGCCGCCCGCAAGCCCTGATCGGCCGTGACGACGGTGAATCCACTGACCCAGCTGTCCCTGGCCGAACTGCAACGACGCACCAGCGTCAAGTGGCGGCTGTACGCCGAGGACGTGCTGCCTCTGTGGGTGGCCGAGATGGACGTGCCGTTGGCCGCGCCCGTCGCC
Organism: Micromonospora sp. NPDC000442; assembly: GCF_042898635.1. Lineage (NCBI taxonomy): Bacteria > Bacillati > Actinomycetota > Actinomycetes > Micromonosporales > Micromonosporaceae > Micromonospora > Micromonospora sp. NPDC000442. The sequence goes on from NZ_JBIAYZ010000009.1 coordinate 244,259, forward strand.
GAGGCGCTGCACGACGCGGTCGGGCGCGGCGACACCGGATACGCCTACGCAGCGGGGTACGCCGAGGCGCTCGGCGACTTCGCGGCCCGGCGGTGGGGGTGGTCCGACCTGCCGGTCGACCGCACGACCCTGGTCCCGGACGTGATGCTCGGCATCGTCGAGGTGCTGCGGCTGCTCACCGCTCCCGGCGACGCGGTCGTGGTCTGCGCACCGGTCTACCCGCCGTTCTACGCCTTCGTCAGCCACGCCGACCGGCGGGTGATCGAGGCACCGCTCGGTGCGGACCAGCGGATGGACCTGGCGGCGCTGGACGAGGCGTTCCGCCGGGCCCGCGCGGACGGCCGCCGGGCGGTGTTTCTGCTGTGCAACCCGCACAACCCGACCGGTGTCGTGCATCGACGTGACGAACTCGAAGCGGTCGCCGACCTTGCCGGCCGGTACGGGGTGCGGGTGGTCTCGGACGAGATCCACGCCCCGCTGGTGCTGCCCGGGGCGCGGTTCACTCCGTACCTCACGGTGCCCGGCGCCGAGGACGCCTTGGCCGTGCTGTCCGCCTCCAAGGCGTGGAACCTGGCCGGGCTGAAGTCGGCACTGGTGGTGGCGGGCCCACACGCGGTCGCCGACCTGTGGCGGATCCCGGAGGAGGTCAGCCATGGGCCGAGCCATCTCGGCGTCATCGCGCACACCGCCGCCTTCCGCGACGGCGGCGAATGGCTGGACCGCCTGCTGGCCGGTCTCGACGACAACCGTGAGCTGCTGGGGGTGTTGCTGGCCCGGCACGCGCCGACCATCCGGTACCACCGTCCCGAGGGCACCTACCTCGCCTGGTTGGACTGCACCGCACTCGGCATCGACAGCGGCCCGGTCGGCGACGAGCCGGGTGTGGTGACCGACGTCGCCGGGCCGGCGAGGTTGTTCCTCGACCGTGGGCGGGTCGCCCTCAGCTCCGGGCATGTCTTCGGCACCGGCGGTGCGGGCTTCGTACGGCTCAACTTCGCCACCTCCCCGGACATCCTGACCGAGGCGGTGACCCGGATGGGCCGCGCCGTCGCCGAGCACCACGCGACGGCTGGTTAGGGCTGCGTCGCGGCGGCGGCCTTCGCGGCGACGGCGAGCGGGGCGGTGAGCGGTCGATCGAGTAGCTGACCGAGGTCGGGGCTGGTGTTGTCGAGGAAGCCGTGCCGCACGCTGGTGGCGATCGAGGCGAGCATCGGCGGCTGGAACGGCAGGAGTGTGTCATCGGCGAGTAGCTGTGCGCGGTACTCGTCCAGCCCGATGGTGCGGTGCGCGACGCCGAGATGCTCAGCGATCTCAGCGGCGGTGATCTGGTCGCCGACCAGGTCGTAGATCCGGCCGGCGTGCGCGGTCGCGTCGGTTGCGACGATTGCCGCAGCGGCGGCCAGATCCGCTCGCGCCACCGCGGAGAGCGCGCCGTCGCCGAACGCCGATTCCAGTCCGTCGGGCACCCAGGTCAGCAGCGCACCGAAGAGTTCAGCGTAGAGCCCGTTGCGCAGGACGGTCCAGCCGAGCCCGCTCGCTCTGATCATCCGCTCGGTGGCGCGGTGGGCGAGCGCGAAACCGAGGTGGTCCCCGACACCGGTCAGGCTGGTGTAGACCACGTGGCTCACGCCGTCGCGGATCGCGGCGTCGAGAACAGCCCGGTGACGAACGATGACCCGGTCGTCCTCGGCGTACCCGGCCGAGACGAGGACCAGCGTCGAGACACCGGTGAGCTCGAGGCTCGCGGGTTCGTCGAAGTCGAGGTGACGCTGTGCGGCCGAGGGGGTGCGGCTGGCCCCCAGGGCGGGCACGTCCCGCTCGGCCAGTTCCCGCAGCGTGAGCGAGGCCAGTTGTCCGTTCGCGCCCGTAACCATGATCATTTCGGTTCAGTCTCCCACTGTGGTTCTTTTCAGTAACTACAGTGGGAATCCTGAATCGGCCTGGTTCGGCCCACAAGGAGGCAGTTTCGTGTCACCGACGCACACGGAGGTAACCCACCGCGCCGCCGAACTCGAACCCTGCGGGCAGGCGGATCACCCCGACTGCGGGATCCGCGACGTCCTCGACCGGATCGGGGACAAGTGGTCGGTTCTCGTGATCGTCGAACTCGCGGGCGGACCGCGGCGTTTCCGGGAACTCCAGCGCGCCATCGACGGGATCTCCCAGCGGATGCTGACCCTCACGGTGCGCCGGTTGGAGCGAGACGGCCTCGTGCGTCGTACCGTCTATCCCACCGTGCCCGCCTGGGTCGACTATCGCCTCACCGAGACCGGCGCGAGCCTCACCCACCTCGTCAAGGCACTCACCGACTGGTCCCTCCAGCACCGCGACACCATCGCCCAGGCCCGACAGGACTACGACAGCGAACACCCCGGCCACGAGATCCGATGACCCCGCAGCGTCGTCGACGCGCCGACCCGGCCCGTGCCGGCGTGGCCGACCGGCGCGGCACGGTCAGGCGAAGAACCCGTCGCGCAGGTTGATGCCGTGTTCCAGCCACGCCTTCAGGCAGCAGAGCATCTGGGTCCAGCCCTGGCAGTTGCCGTACGAGGCCTCCTGGCCCTCCGGAGTGGGTCGCCACCCCTGCTCGGCGATGGTGACCAGGGTCCGATCGGCACCGAGTGACTCGAACTCCATGGTGACGGTGGTGAAGTAGGACGCGCTGGCGACCGGTTCGTCGTTTGTGGACTGGGCACCGTCGGCCGCCTCCCAGCGCAGCACGATCCGCCGGTCCTGCTCCACCTCGACCACCTCGACCGGGAAGGCTCCGGGGAAGTCGGCGAAATCCCAGGTGACGGTGGCACCGGTGACCAGTCGGCCCTTCGCGCCACCGGTGGTGAAGTACCGGGAGAGCTGGTCGGGATCGACCACCGCCTCGAACACCTCGTGCACCGGACGGCTGATCCGTCCCGCGATCTTGAATCGCAGGTCCATGACGGTCCCCTCTCGCATCGTCGACATGTTGTATCTTTATAACATGTCGAGTCGTGGTGGAGAACGCGCCAACCCGGAAGCGGTCGACGAGGACCGCGTTTTCAAGGCGCTGGCATCGTCGACCCGGCGGCAGCTCCTCGATTCGCTCAAGGACCAGGCCCGGACCACCGGCGATCTCTGCGAACGGTTCCCGCACCTGGACCGCTGCACGGTGATGCAGCACCTGCGGGTGCTGGAGGCGGCCGGGCTGGTCATCGCCCAGCGCAAGGGCCGCGAGCGGTGGAACCATCTCGACCCACTACCGATCAAGCACATCCACGACCGGTGGATCGGTGACTACGCCAGCGCCGCGGTGGGCATGCTGGCCGCCCTCAAGAGCGACCTCGAAAGCGGTACGCCGTAGTCGCGGCAGCCGCTTCGATCACCGCTGGCCGGTTCCCACTGGGCAATTCGGCGACTTGCGGCAAAGATGGGTGCGGTGACTGTCGTACGTGGCCTTGATTTCGACGTGTCCCGGGCCCTCGGTGCCGTCGCGGCGCTCCTGACCGGACCGATACCGTCCGCAGGCAGCCCCACCTCGGTGGAATCCGACCCGCATGCCGGCGAATGGTTGGCCATCCGCGCGGCCGGCTTCGTCCTCGTGCCGCTGTGGGAGGGCCCGGACCTCAATGGCCTGCGTGACCCGGAGTGGACCGAGCAACTGGAAGCCGGTGACCGGCACCTGGACACCCTGGCCCGGACGTTGGACGGGCAATGGGGCCCACACCGCGTCCTCACCGTCGACTACCTCATCCGGAACCCACAGGCGGACCGCCCGCCGGTCTACGAGGCACTACTTCGTCAGGATCTCTACGGCGACCTGCACGTCTGGACGCCCGACCAGGCGCCGGACCGACGCCTGGCCCTCGTACTCGGGCACAGCGACGGCGACCAACCGCTCACGCTCGCCGCGCTGGTCACCGCCGGCCCTCTCCCCGAACTGCCCGCCTGAACAGCATCGGCAGGAGTGCTGGCCGGTCATTTCCCGACCAGTTTGTCGACCTCGTCGGCGTCTGCCGTCATCGGCGGGTGTGCGGCACCGCTCTGCGGGCCGGCGCTGGCGATCAGCGGTTCGGCCAGCAGTACGACAAGCGCCGCGACGGCCAGCAGACCGCCAGCGAGGGCCGTGCTGCGCACGCCGAACTCGGGCAGGATGACGGCCCCGAGCAGGGATCCCCCGGCGATACCGACGTTGAAGGCGGCGGCGTTGCCCGCCGCCGCCAGGTCGGAACGTCCCGGAGCCACTTCGAGTACCCGGTTCTGCATGGCCGGCATCAGCGCACCCATGGCGAACCCGGTCCCGGCCAGCAGCACCCCGGTCGCCAGCGCCGAATCGGCCAGGAAGAACATCGCAATCAGGGTGATCGCGAGCAGTACAACCGGTGTCAGCATCGCCACGCGCTGGTTGCGGTCGCTCGCGATTCCACCAACGGTGATGCCGGCGAAGTCCGCGAGCCCCCGGATGAGTAGAAGAAGACCGATGGCCGCTGGGGCGAAGCCGGTGACGTCGGTCAGGAACACCGCCGTGTAGGTGAAGGCCGTGAACAGCCCGCCCACCGACAACGCGGTGGCGATCACGACGGTGGCGTACCGGCGGGCGTCCGGACTGGTCCCGGTGAACGCGTGGGTGGCCGTCATCGGCGTCGATGGCATCAACGCCACGATCGCCACGAACGCGGCCAGGGCCATACCGGCCAGGGCGAGGAACGCCGCACGCCAACCAAGTTGCTGTCCGAGCCAGGTACCGGCCGGTACGCCGAGCATCGGGCCGAGGGAGGCCCCGGCGAACACGACCGCGGTGACCTTCCCGCGCACCCGCAGCGGGAACATGCCCGCGGCGGCGGGCGCCACCACAGACCAGAACAGCGCCTGGGTGAGCGCGACGACCACTCGCGTCCCAAGCAGCACCTGGTAGTTGCGGGCGGCGGCCGAGACCACCGTGGCGATGACCAGCACGCCCAGCAGGACGCTCAGCAGGCGACGACGCGGTACCCGCTGGGTGACATACGTCAGCGGAACGGAGACGATCGCGACGGTGCCCGCGTAGCCGGTGACGAGCAGGCCGGTGTGCGACACCGAAACGTTCAGGTCGGTGGCAATGAGCGACAGGATCCCGATCGGCAGCGTCTCGATGGCGACGTAGCAGAACGCCGAGACGGACAACGCGATCAGCGCCCCGATCGCTCGCGGCGAAGCGGATGTCACCGGCTCCGGTGGCCTCTCACGACCGCCCATCGTGCGCCCGCCCTCCGTCCCTTGACCACCATCGATCGTCTCAGCACAACAGCCGCCTGATCGTCAGAGTCGAGCGGGCCGCACGAACCGGCACCCGCCAGTAGGGCCGACGGTCAGCGCTGGGCCGGTGCCCACCACACCAGGTTGGCGGCGACCTGGGCGACTGGCTCGATGATCTCCCAACCCTCGGCGATCAGCCCATCGTCGATCCGCCAGATGTCGACGACCGCAATCTCCGGCCCGGTGTCCGCAAGCCAGCGCCGCGAGTACACCATGACGTGATCACCGTCGGCCAGCACCTGATGAATCTCGATCCGCATACCGGCGAGCGGCACCAGCGCGGCGCGGACGGCGGCGAGCCACTCCCCTTTGCTCGATGTGATCGAACCCGGCCGATGGTGAACGAAGTCGTCACTCAGCGACCGCGCGAGCGCGTCGACGTCACCTGTCTCGATCAACCCCGCCAGCGCCCGTTGGACGATGTTCTTGTTCTCCGTGGTCATGGACGCAGTGTTTCCGCATCCGCGACGCCTGTCGATGACATCGGATTTCATGGCGCTCGGCCCACCGATGGGTACGATCCATGATCGTGCACACGGTCGGGGAACTCCTACGACAGTGGCGACAACGCCGGGGACTCAGCCAACTCGATCTCGCTATCGCCGCGGACGTCTCCGCCCGTCACGTCAGCCTGGTCGAAACGGGCAAGTCCAAACCGAGCGCCGACATGATCCTCCGGCTCGCGGATCAGCTCCACGTGCCGCTACGCGATCGCAACCAGCTCCTGCTCGCCGGCGGCTTCGCACCCCGCTACACCGAGCGTCCACTCGACGACGATGCGCTGTCGGCCGCACAGGACGCGATCCGCAGGGTGCTCCGCGCACACGAGCCGTACCCGGCGGTGGTCTTCGACCGCCGCTGGAACATCCTGATGACCAACCGCGCCGTCGACCCGTTCTTCGCACAGGTGGCTCCCGACCTGCTGCGGCCACCGGTCAACCTGGTGCGGCTGGGACTGCACCCGCGCGGCCTCGCCCGCCTGGTCGTCAACCTGGCCGACGTACGCGCGGTGTTCCGCACCCGGATCTCACGCCAACTCGCCACAGCTCCCGACCCTGACCTCACCACGCTCTACGAGGAACTCCTGACGCCCGGGCCGGACGAGGCGTCAGACCAACGGATCGACGGCGACGTCGTGATCCCGATGATCCTCAACGTCGACGGACGGGAACTGCGACTGTTCTCGACCATCACCACGTTCGGCACCCCGATGGACGTCACCATCGACGAGATCGCGATCGAGTCCTACTACCCGGCGGACGCGGAGAGCGCCGCCTACTTCGCCGAGTAGCGTGCCTCCGGTCCGGCCACGTGCCCGCAGCGGTCCGGTCAAGGAACTGAGCCGGCACGCGGTCCCGTGCTGTTGCAGGGAGTACGGCTACGCGATGGCCGAGTCGGTCTTGCGGACCAGCATGTAGCCGTACGGTGGCTCGTCTTTCTCGGGTGGGGTGCTGCCCTGAAAAACCAGGGCGAGCCCGGCGGCGGCGAAGCGGTCCGTCATCTCCCGGGCCGAAAGCCAGTAGCGGTCGAAGTCGATGCCGAAGCCGGCGACGCGGCTGCCGGGAGCATTACGGTGCACGGTGCCGTCGCCGTCCTTGAAGGCCGCCACCAGGTAGCCGCCCGGCTGCACGACCCGGGCGAGTTCGGCGAACGCGTGAGCCCGGACCTCGGGCGGAAGATAGATCAACGAGAACCAGCACACCACTCCGGCCAGCGACGCATCTTCGAACGGCAGCTCGCGAAGGTCGGCGACCTCGTACGCGAAGCCCGGGTTGTCCCGCCGCGCCACCTCGACCATTCCCGGCGAGAGGTCCACCCCGCGCGGCGACAGACCCCGGCCGGCGAGGTACGGCAGAAGTCGCCCGGTGCCGCAACCCACATCCGCGACCTCCGGCCCCACCGCCAGGGTCAGCTCGGCGAACAGGTCGAGCATCGCCCGCTCGATCGGCATCCGTTCAAGCGCCTCGGCCACGTTCTTCGCGTACCACTCCGACAGCACGTCGTGCGCGTGTCGCAGCTCCTCGGTCCTGTCGTCCATTCCCGGTTGCCCTTCCGTCGACCGCCGTCGTGGCGGCGAATCTACCGCCGGCCCAGGACCGGCACGGAAGGCGGAGATCGCGGCCGACTGCCTAGCGGAGGCGCAGTCCTTCGGTGAGGAGTCCGACCATGCGACGCGCGTCGTAGCGGGGGTTGTGGTCCGCGCCGATGCAGAGATTGCCGACGCCACGCAGCAGTTCGTAGGCATCCATGTCGGGGCGGATCTCGCCCGCTGTGGCAGCAGCGTCGAGCAGCCGGGCACACACGGGGACGAGGCGGTCGATGAAATAGGCGTGCAGGGTCTCGAAGGCGGCGTCGTCGGACTGCAACGCCTCGGCAAGGCCGTGCTTGGTCACCAGGAAGTCGACGAAGAGGTCGATCCAACGCACCAGGGCGGCGTGCGGTGTACTGCTGTTCGCCAGCAGTGTCGGACCAGCCTCAGCGCATGCCTCGACCTGGTGCTGGTAGACCGCGACGATGAGATCGGCTCGCGTCGGGAAGTGGCGGTAGATCGTGCCGATGCCGACGCCGGCCCTGGCGGCGATGTCGCGCACGGGCACATCGACGCCGGAAGTGACGAAAGCCGCGGCGGCCGCGTCCAGCAGTGTCTCCTCGTTACGCCGGGCGTCCGCACGCTTCCGCTTGGCTGACGACCCTGATCCGCTGTCGGTGCCGACCACTGCGCGTTACCTCCGCCACTCTACTTGCCATGCGGAACCGTGTTCCGTATGTTGGCTAACGGAACAAGGTTCCGCTCAATCAGCATACTGAACAGGCGAGCCAGGACCCAAGCCGAGCCTCGCAAACCACTTCACCTCCCAAGGGGGACAAGTCATGCAGTACCGCACTTTGGGCCGCACCGGTGTGCAGGTCAGCACCCTCGTGCTCGGCGCGATGAACTTTGGGAAGATCGGCAACACCACGCAGGAGGAAGCAACCGCCATCGTCGATGCGGCCCTCGATGCGGGGATCAACCTCATCGACACCGCCGACGTGTACAGCGGCGGCCAGTCCGAGGAGATGATCGGCAAGGCCATCGCCGGTCGCCGCGACGACGTCGTGCTGGCTACGAAGGCGAGCTTGCCGATGGGCGACGAGCGCAACCATCGGGGCGGTTCGCGCCGCTGGTTGGTCACCGCGTTGGACAACAGCCTGCGCCGGCTCGGCGCCGACCACGTGGATCTTTACCAGATCCACCGGTGGGACCCGAGCACGAGCGACGAGGAGACGCTGTCAGCGCTGACCGACCTACAGCGGGCGGGAAAGATTCGGTACTTCGGCTCGTCGACCTTCCCCGCCTATCGCATCGTGCAGGCGCAGTGGGCCGCCCGGGAGAACCATCTGGGCCGGTATGTCACCGAACAGCCCAACTATTCGATCCTGCAGCGTGGGGTCGAGACCCACGTGCTGCCGGTGACCGAGGAGTACGGCATGGGCGTGCTCGCCTGGAGCCCACTGGCGTCGGGATGGCTGTCTGGCGCGATCCGTGCCGGCCAGGAAATCAGCACCAACCGCTCGGGCTTCATGCAGCAGCGCTACGACATCAGCATCCCCGCCAACCGCGCCAAGCTCGACGCCGTCGAGCAGCTCGCCACAGTAGCCGACGAGGCCGGCCTCAGTATGATCCAGCTCGCGCTCGGATTCGTCACCGCGCACCCCGCCGTGACCAGCGCGATCATCGGCCCTCGCACGATGGACCACCTGCACGCTCAGCTCGCCGCCGCGGACACCGTGCTCTCCGCCGACGTGCTCGACGCGATCGACGCGATCGTCGATCCCGGTGTCGATCTCGCCGCACACGAGAAGAACGACACGCCGCCCGCCCTGCTCGACTCGGCGCGGCGACGTCGCTGATCGCTCGTCACGTCAGGCACGCGCCGGCAGGCAGGCGTACCCCCTGCTTGGTGCGTCGCAGGCTGGCCCTTAAGAAAGGACGAACGGACCCATGCCGCGAACACCCCTGCCTCGATTCGGAATCATGACCGCCCCGTCACAGGTCGACTACCACGACGTCCTGCGGGTCTGGCGCGAGGCAGACACCATCCCGGAGATCAAGCACGCGTGGCTGTTCGATCACCTCATGCCGATCGGCGGCGACCCGAACGGGCCGACCTACGAAGGCTGGACCCTGCTCTCGGCCCTCGCCGCACAGACCCGACGACTGCGCCTCGGCCTGCTCGTGACCAGCAACCGCATCCGCCCGCCCGCGATGCTGGCCAAGATCGCCGCGACGGTGGACATCGTCTCCGACGGACGGCTCGACTTCGGTATCGGCGCGGGTTCACGACCCAGCCACCCGCTGGCCCGGCGCGAGTATGAAGCACACGGCCTGCCCTTCCACGACGCGGCACACGCGGTGGGAAGCCTCGCCGAGGCGTGCACCGTCATTCGGCGGCTGTGGACCGAGGCCGAGCCGTTCGACTTCGACGGGACCTACCACCGTCTCACCGGAGCATTCTGCAACCCCAAACCCGTCCAGCGCCCCCATCCGCCGATCCTCGTGGGCGGACGCTCGGCAGCCGTGCTGCGCGTGGCGGCCGAGCACGCCGACCTGTGGAACATCCCCGGCGGCGACATCGACGACGCCGTCCGTCGCAGCGCACTGCTGGACCGCTACTGCACCGAGATCGGGCGCGACCCCGCCTCGATCACCCGATCCATCGTCCTGCCGGTCTCCTACGAGCAGCCCGGCATCAACCAGGAGGCAATCGGCAGAGCGATCGACGCCGGCTTCCAGCACATCGTCCTCGGCCTGCCCGCGCCCTACCCCGCCGACGTCGCCCAGTGGGTCACCGACGAACTCATCACCACGCCCGCCCAGTAACCCAGCCGCAGCGCGAAGCTCCGCATCGCTCAGCCCTCGGGCGCGAGGGCGGACAGCCAGTCCTCGGTCGGGGTGAGCGGGACGGGTGCGGGACGTTCGACGGCCGTCGTCAGCTCGATCCGCCGGCCCTCGGCGGCCGACCGGAGCAGGGTGGTCATGATGTCGAGTACGTGCAGCGCCACCTCGCCGCTGGCGCGTGGCGGACGCCGTTCGTCGGCCCGGACCAGGTCGATCAGGCCGACCCCCCGAGAGGCGGCGACGTAGCCGGCCCGCGGTTCCAGGGTGCGCCACCCGGGGCCGTCGAGCGCGAGGTGGCGGACCTCGCCGTCGAAGTTGTTCGGATCGGGTACGGCGAGGGTGCCCTCCTCCCCCTGCACCTCGATCGGCGCGGCCGTCGTCGCGACACCGTCGAAGGTGGTCGTGAGAGTGCTCAGGGCACCACCCGCGTGTTCCAGCACACCGCTCACGTGGGTCGGCACCTCGACCGGTATCCGCTGCCCGAGGCGGGGGCCCGAGCCGATGACCCGGGTGTCACGCAGCCGGCTGGCCGCCCCGATCACCGCCCGAACCGGCCCGAGCAGGTGGACCAACGCGGAGATGTAGTACGGCCCCATGTCCAGCAGCGGGCCGCCACCTGGGACGTAGTAGAAGTCGGGGTTGGGGTGCCAGCGCTCGTGTCCCGGGGTGACCATCACGGCCGATGCGGAGAACGGGCGGCCGATCAGTCCACCATCGATCGCCGCTCGGGCGGTCTGCGTACCGGTGCCCAGGACGGTGTCCGGCGCGCATCCGACGCGTACGCCGGCAGATGCCGCCCGGTCGATGAGCGGCCGGGCCTCCGGGAACGTGGCGGTGAGCGGCTTCTCGACGTAGACGTTCCGGCCGGCGTCGATCGCCGCGCCCGAGATCTCGGCGTGCGCCGCCGGGATGGTGAGGTTGAGCACCGTCGCCACATCGGGGTGGTGGAGCAGTCGCTCGACACTCACCGCCTCGGCGCCGGGAATCGTGGCGGCGGCCGCGTCGGCCCGGGCCGGGTCCAGGTCGGCCACCGCGACAACGCGCACGGTGGGATGGTTGGCGAGCGTGTTCAGGTACGCGCGGGAGATGAACCCGAGACCTACGACGCCGATGCCGTGCGGGTCGCCCACACCATTCCCCTCTCGATGACGGTACGGACGCTCGGGTGCTCCAGCACGTCGAGGCTGTGTCCCGGAGTCGCCACCACGATCCGCCCGGCGCCCCAGTGTCGGGTCCAGATCGCGGGCGAAGTGACCGGCCGGTGCCACGGGTGCCACTCCCGGGTCGGGTGGGTGGTGGTGGCCAGCACGTCGATCAGGTCGTCGTGCAGCACCCAGTACTGCTCGGTGACCAGGTCGAAGTCCTCGATCCCGGCGGTGATCGGATGCTCCCGGCCGAGGTCGGTGATCGCGATCGTGTGTGGCAGGAAGTTGTCCTCCTCCCGACCGACACGGTCGCACGGCTGGACGCCCGGATGGGTGGCGAACTGGCCACCCACCAGATGCAGGTAGTCCGAGGAACTGCGGAACGAGTCGGCGATGCCGCCGTGCCAGCCGGTGAAACCCGTCCCGGCGACCACCGCCGCGGCCAGACCCGCCACCTGCTCCGTGGTGATCTGCGACATCGTCATGCACTGCACGATGAGGTCGGTGTCGGCCAGTTCGGCGGCGTCGGCGTAGATTTCCGTCGACCCCTCCACCCGTACCGCGTATCCGCTGCGCTCAAGGAACGGGATGAACAGCTCCGTCGCCTCGACCGGCCGGTGTCCCTCCCATCCGCCTCGGACCACAAGGGCCTTTCGCCGCGTCACACCCGCTCCTCCCCCGGTCCGTCGCCCCGGGCCGCCGTGCCACCCGGGCCGACGCCCCGCACGTCCGACACAGGGCCTAACCGTACCCGGGCCGTCCCGCTGACTCGGTCCCCCGACCGAGACACCGCGATCCGGACCGACCTACCAATGCATCGGAGTAATGGCCCGCGGTGCGCCTGGGTTCGCGTTTTCCGATCACTCACAACCGTTTGCGGGCGGGCTGAGCAGATATCGCAGCTATAAGCTTCGCGCATGATTGACTCATGGACCCTGCGGGTTCTCCTGGAGGTCGCCGGCCGGGGTTCGTTCTCCGCCGCGGCCGAGGCCCTGTCCATGACGCAACCAGCCGTCTCGCGGCAGATCAGCGGTTTGGAACGGCGCGTCGGCGTGCCGCTGTTCCGTCGGCTTCCGCGCGGTGTACGGCTCACCCAGGCCGGGCAGACCGCCGTCGAACTCGCCCGCGACATCCTGGTGCGGACCGACGCCCTGGAGGCCCGGTTGCGCGCCTTCACCAGCCTGACCGGCGGGCAGCTGAACGTGTCGGCCTTTCCGAGCGCCAACGCCCGACTCACTCCGGAAGCCATTCGTCGTTTCGCCGAGTCCCACCCGGGCGTCTCGGTGGACCTGGTCCGACCGGATGAGTCGGGTCCGCTGGCGGCCGTCCGGGACGGCCGGATCGACGTGGCCCTGCTGACCTCGTGGCAGTTGTTCGCCGACCCGACCAACGCCAAGCACGACCTGTCAGCGTCTCGACTCACCGACGAGGCACTTGACGGTCTTGACCTGGTGCCGCTCTGCGACGAACGGCTGCACGTCGCACTTCCGGCCGATCACCCGTTGGCGCGGCGCCAGCGGGTGCCGCTGCGGAAACTGAAGGACGAGCGGTGGATCGAGGGCGCCTATCCGGACTGTCTCGGTCCGATCCCGCCGCTCGCCGAGGCGTTGGGTGGCCCTCCGCAGATCGCGTTCTTCTGCGACGACTGGAACGGCAAGCAGGCGCTGGTCGCCGCGCGGGCCGGTGTCATGCTCGTACCGACGCTGACCCAGGCCGCGCTACGGCCCGACATCGTCCTGCGGCCCACCGTTCCGGTCCTGCCGACCCGCCGGTTGTATGCCGCGGCGGCCGCCCCGCCGTTCCGGTCGCCAGCGGCGACCGCGATGATCGGGATCCTCACGGCGATCTGCCGGCAGCCGGTCGAGGGATGACGACCGTCCGCCGGGACCATGCGGGTGCCACCGCCAGCAGCACCGCGGCGACCAGGGTGAGGACACCGGTGCCCTGGAACAACACGTCGGCTGAGATGCGCGCATCGCCGTCGACGGGATAGAGATCGTTGATGAGGGCCTGCGCGTCCAGCAGCCGCAGCACGGCGAACAGCGCGTGATTGAACCCGCCTTCGAAAAGGCCGACCGACGCGACCCAGAAGGCGTAGACCAGGAACCAGAAGATCGCGCGAGCCCACCGCATCCTCGATCCGAGCCGGTAGGTCAGATACGTGACGGCGAACGCGCCGCTGAAGACGAGAGCCAGGACGGTCCGCTGTGGGCTGTCGAACCGGAGACCCCCGTACAGGTGGTGGGCGAACGTCACGAGATAGAGCACAGTGGTCCAGGTGATGGCGGCTCGGAGCCGGCTGGCTGACATCCGTGGCATCACTGCTCACCTCCCTCGGAAGCAGTCGGCATCCGGCCCGCCGACGGCTCGGCCGGGAACGGCGGCGGGTGCTCGTGCACGGCCAGGTCGTGTCGCTGCATCGTCTTGAGGAACCCGCCCACGTCGACGATCTGGTCGATGTGATGCACCCCGGGTGGGTAGCGGCGCCCCAGCACGCCGAAGGCGATCTCCGCAGCGACCACACCTGTCGCGTGGCACTCTTGACGGCCCGTCACCGCCGACCACACGTGCCTTCCCCCTCCGTCGGTGGCCGAAGCGTGCACCACGAACCGGTCTCCGCCGAGCCGCAGTCGGCTCGACGCGCCGGTCAGCAGGCGAGCCCCACCCAGCCGGTCCGCCAGCCGGAATGCGCCGACGGCACGCAGCCGGAACAACGCCGCCGTGACGGCACCGGAGTCGAAACAGAGGCGGGTGGTCACCGGGACGCCGAGCGTACGGGTCAAGGTGTACTGGTCCGAGAAGGGAAACGGGTACGCGGTACGCACGCCGAATCCCGGCAGGTCCACCCGAGCCCGTCCCGGCCGCTGGGTCCGGTCGAGCGGGGCCATCAGTCCCGTCACCGTCCACCGGACCGAGTCCGGCCCGTGGTCACCGGCCGCGCCCAACAGGATCGTCACGTCGACGGAGGTCGCGGATGGCAGGCGCCCGGTGCAGCGGCGGGCCAGCACGTTTGTCAGTCCGGGTGCCAGCCCGACGCTGAGCACGGCGGTCGTTCCGGTCCGCTTCGCGGCGGCGTCGAGCCGTTCGATGCCGGCCAGCACGTCGGCCGACGCGCTGATGTCGACATAGGAGACGCCACGGTCCAGGCACGCGCGGGCCACCGCCTCGTTGCGATGCTCCACACACATGACCACCACCGCGGCGTCGGCCAGCAGCCCGTCGAGACCCCGCAGGTCGTCAAGGTCCAACCGGTGCGGGGTCAGCCGGCCCGGGTCGGTCCGGGCCAGGGCCTCAGCACGCGCCAGATCACGACCAGCGACGACGACCTCGTTCGCCGCATCCCGGGCCAGCGTGGTGGCCACCACCCGACCCACGGCGCCGTAACCGCCGATCACGACGGCCACTCCACGGTCGGTCATTGCCACCTCGCCGCGACCACCCAGAGCCTACCGCTCAGGCGGACACCGGCCCCGAGGCCGTACCTGCTGATCACCACGTCGTGCCGACCGCGGGGAAATGGGTACACCGGCGCATCGCCCTGGTGGAACCGGGCGTTCGTCAGCCCCTCCCGGACCGCTTCGGCCCGGGCCCGGTCGAGCATCGGCGCTGACAGGTCGATTCCGGCTGCCCAACCCCGGGCACATTGTCGTGCCGCTCTCCGGGTGGTGCGCCCCGTGCCGCACCCGATGTCGAGCACCACGTCGGTGGGGCCGGTTTCGGCCATCCGGAACGGGCGGTCGAGCAGCGCATCGTCGAGGTCACCCCGCCGATCGTGGTGCTCGGCCCAGTGGGCCCCCTCCGGACCATTCCAGCCCATCACCTGGTGAGCGTTCGCCACCCGCATCTGATCACCTCTTCGGACGCTGTCCACGGAAGTGAGTGTGTCCGGGCCCAGCTATGAGCACCACTGCGACTTGGTTGGGTAATCCATAACATCAGTGCATGGCACGGCTCTGCCCCCGTGCCGTGTCACATTCTCTTGGCGACGGTCAGCAGCACCACGGAGTCCTGCAACGCCTCGAGACTGTGCCGGGCGTCGGGGACCAGCAGCAGCTCGCCGCCGCTGCCGTCGCAGCTGGCCGTGTCGGTGGCGAGCCGGACGAGGCCGTGCAGCACGTGCACGGTCGCCTCTCCCGGGTTCTCGTGTTCGTCCAGCCGTTGACCGGCGACGAGGGCGATGACGGTTTGCCGCAACGTCTTGGTGTGGCCGCCGTGCACGGTCTGGGCGCTACGCCCGCTGGACGCGCCCCGCGCCGCGGTGAGCAGCTGGTCGGTCAGGTCGGTCAGCGACGACTTCTGCATGATCTCCCTCTTCTGGTCGACATCTGTCATCAGATCAGGCTTGGATGCTCCGGCGGGGCGCTGTGTCCGCTACGAGGTTGGATTTCTTGTCGACCCGGCTCATCTTGACGGCGGTGTAGACGGCGGCGGCGAGGGCGACGTCGGACAGCAGCATCAAACCGATGGCGTACGAGCCTTCGATGCCGTACACCCAGCCCATGATCAGCGGCGGGACGAACCCGCCCAGGCCGCCCGCCGCCCCGACCACGCCGGTCACCGTGCCGACCTTGTCGGCCGGGGCGACCCTGCCGACGAGGGCGAAGACGGCACCGCTGGCGGCACCCAACAGAGCCGCCATGGCGAGGAGAGCGATCGTGGCGACCGGCATCAGGGGCGGCTGGAACGCCTGAACGACGGCGAACACGGCCGTGCCGGCGAAGCACCAGACGAGTACCGGCACCGGGTGGAGACGGTCGGAAAGCCAGCCGCCGGCCGGGCGGGCGGCCACGGCCAGGACGACGAAGCCGGCGGTCCGCAGCGCCGCGTCGTTGGCGCTCAACTCGTAGGCGGTGCGCAGGTACGCGGGCAGGTAGACGCTGAAGGCGACGAACCCGCCGAAGCCGACCGCGTACAGGAAGCACAGCTGCCAGGTGACGGACAGCCGGCTGACCTCGGCGGTGCGGGCCAGCGCGGACCCAGCCGGGGCGGTACGGCCGGGTGGGTCGCGCAGCAGCAGGAACGCCAGCACGGCGTAGCCGGCGAGGATGGCCGCCACCAGCAGGAAGGGCGTGTTTTCGCCGTAGGCGTCGGCGAGCCGCACGGTGGTGAAGTTGGCGATGGCGGTACCACCGGTGCCGATGCCGAAGACGCCGAGCGCGAACCCTTTACGGGCGGGTGGGTACCAGCCGGAGATCAGCGGTACGCCGATGGCGAAGGTCGTACCGCCCAGGCCGAGGAAGAACCCCGTGGCGATCAGCGCCGGGTAGCTGTCCACGACGGTCAGGGTCAGCACCGGCACGACGGTGGCGAGGCTGAGCAGAGGGAACATGATGCGCGCGCCGTACCGGTCGGTGAGCGCGCCGACCGGAACACGGCCCAGCGAGCCGACGATCACCGGCACCGCGACCAGCAGCGACTGGGCGGCGAAGCTGAGCCCGAGGCGCTCCTTGACGCCGGGGCCGAGCGGGCCGAGCAGCGCCCAGGCCCAGAAGTTGACGGTAAAGCCGATGGTGGCGACCACCAGGTTGCGCGTGGCGCCGGGACGTGGCGCGGCACCGGCCGCGTTCGGCCTCGGCGCTTTGCCGGTTGTGGTCATCTCGTACCTCATAGTGGGTTGGCCGGCGGCGGTGGGCGCTCAGCGGCGGGTGCGGCGGGGTTTGTGCTGCGCGCTCGGTGCCGTGGGCGGCCCTTCCCATCCGGGGCGCGACGGCCGGAGGCCGGGCCGGGTGTCGCGGCTGCGGTAGGGCACGTAGGGGCGGGTGAGGTAACCGACCGGGGCGCTGAAGGCGTGTACGAGCCGGGTGAACGGCCAGAACGCGAACAGCGCGAACGCCGCGACGATGTGGATCTGAAAACCGACCGGGACGCCGGCCATGATCTCCGGATCCGGGCTGAGGTAGAACAGCGACCGGAACCAGGGCGAGATGGTCTCGCGGTAGTCGTAGCCGTCACCGAGCACGTTGGCCCGGAGCGTGCTCCACAGACCGACGATGATGACGGCGGCGAGCACGGCGTACATCGCCTTGTCGTTCTTGGTGGTGGCGGCGAAGACCGGCCCGGTGAGGCGGCGGCGGGCGATGAGGATCGCCATGCCGATCAGCGTGCAGAAGCCGGCGACGGTGCCGATGAACACGGCCATCAGGTGATAGGTGTGCTCGGTGATGCCCACGGCCTCGGTCCACGACTTGGGCACCAGCAGCCCGCCGATATGCCCGATCAGGACCATCAAGATGCCGAAGTGGAACATCGGGCTGCCCCAGCGCAGCACCGCCGACTCGTACAGCTGCGACGAGCGGGTCGTCCAGCCGAACTTGTCGTATCGGTAACGCCAGATCAACCCACCCACCATGATCGCGATGGCGAGGTAGGGGTAGACCACCCACAGCAGGACGTTCACCGGCGACCTCCGGTGGTGTCGACGAGCCCGAACGGTTCGAGGCCCACCTGTTCGGTGGGCGGGCCCGTGCGGGCGAGCTGGGCGGCGGCTCTCACCTCCGCAGGTCCGGCGGCGGGCAGCACCGCGCGCACCGCATCCACCGCATGCCGGTAGACCGACTTCTCCCTGGCCAGCGACTCGGTGAGCAGGTCCAGGCCGACCCGGTTGTCACGCAGCAGCCGCCACCCTGCGCCGTCGACGGCGGCCAGATCGAGCACCGCGGGCAGGTAGTCGGGCAGTTCGCCGTCGATCACCTCCACGCCCGCAGCCTTGTAGGCGGCGGTGAATCCCACCAGGGCCTCACCGCGCTTGCGGGTGTCGCCGCAGGTGTAGTAGGTCAGGTGCAGCGCGCACCGGCGGCGGAAGTCGAACAGTTCCACATACTCCGCGGCGAGCCGGGTGGGGTCACCGTCGCGGCGGTGCACGGCTACCGGACGCAGGTGCCGGGCCACGGTGTCGGGCAGTTCGTCGAGGGCCGCGAGCAGCGTCGGCAGCACGTCGAGGGTGTCGGTGTCGGGATAGCGCAACAGCAGCGAGGCGGCCCGGGCCGCGGCGGCACGCCAGAGGGGCGTGGTGGTCATCGTGCGCTCCCGTCGGTGTCGATCACACCGGGCTCGTCGATGCCCGCGCCACCGGTCGACGTGTCCCGGCGGGGCGGGAAGAGACCGGCGGGCCGGCCCTTGCCGTCCCAGTTGAGCAGGTTGACCCGGCGCGGTTCGTCGCCCGGGTCGGTGAAGCTGTCCGAGGTCTGGCGTTCCCGCAGCATGTGGAAGGTCTCGACCTGGATCGGCGCGGGGGTGCCGGACGACTCACCGAAGGGGCCTTGCCCGTACGGGCCACCGCCACCCATCCCGGGCCCACCCTCGTAGTCGAGGCTGCACTCGGTGCCAAGCTGTTCCAGACGGTGCGCGTCCTCGGCGTGGGCGGCCGGAATGACGTAACGCTCGTCGTACTTGGCGATGGCCAGCAGACGGTACATGTCGTCCATCTGCGCACCGGTCATGCCGACGGCGGCGGCGAGGGACTCGTCGCGGGGCTCCCCGAGGTTGATCCGGCGCTGGTAGGCGCGCATGGCGGCGAGGCGGTTGAGCACCGCCCGCACCGGGGCGGTGTCGCCGGCGGTGAACAGCCCGGCCAGGTACTCCAGCGGGATGCGCAACGCGTCGACGGCGCCGAACAGGTTACCCATGTCCTCGCCGTCGTGGCCGGTGTCGCGCAGCACGTCGACGACCGGGGACAGCGGCGGGATGTACCAGACCATCGGCATGGTCCGGTACTCCGGGTGCAGCGGCAGGGCCACCTCGTAGCGCATGATCAGATCCCAGATCGGGGATCGTTGCGCCGCCTCGATCCAGTCGTCGGGGATGTCCGCCTGCCGGGCGGCGGCCACGACGGCGGGGTCGTGCGGGTCGAGGAAGACCGAGCGTTGGGCGGCGTACAGGTCGTGTTCGTCCTTGACCGCTGCGGCGGCCGCCACGGCATCGGCGTCGTAGAGCATCAGGCCGAGGTAGCGCAGCCGCCCGACGCACGTCTCGGAGCAGATGGTGGGCTGGCCGATCTCGATACGCGGGAAGCAGAACGTGCACTTCTCCGCCTTGCCGGTGCGGTGGTTGAAGTACACCTTCTTGTAGGGGCAGCCGGTGACGCACATCCGCCAGCCCCGGCACCGGTCCTGGTCGACCAGGACGATGCCGTCCTCGCTGCGTTTGTAGATTGCCCCGGACGGGCAGGACGCGGCGCAGGACGGGTTGAGGCAGTGCTCGCAGATGCGCGGCAGGAAGAACAGGAAGGCGTTCTCGTACTCTTCGCGTACCCGGTCGGACACCTGCCGCAGCACCGGGTCACCTGCGGCGATCTCGTTGCCGCCCGCGAGTGAGTCGTCCCAGTTCGCACTCCACCTGATCTTCGTGTCCTCGCCGGTCAACAGCGACTTCGGTCGGGCCACCGGGATGTCGTCGCCGGCCGGCGCGGTCAGCAGGTGCTCGTAGTCGTACGTCCAGGGCTCGTAGTAGTCCTGCATCGACGGCAGCTTCGGGTTGGCGAAGATGCTGAACAGCTTCTTCACCCGTCCGCCGGATCGGGGCTTGAGCCGCCCGGAGCGGGTCCGCACCCACCCGCCCTGCCACTGCTGCTGATCCTCGTAGGTGCGCGGATAGCCCTGGCCGGGCCGGGACTCGACGTTGTTGAACCAGACGTACTCCACCCCCGACCGGTTCGTCCACGCCTGCTTGCACGTCACCGAGCAGGTGTGGCAGCCGATGCACTTGTCGAGGTTCATCACCATCGCCATCTGCGCCATCACCCGCATCAGTACTGCACCTCCTGGGAACGGCGGCGGATCACGGTGACCTCGTCGCGCTGGTTGCCGGTGGGACCGAGGTAGTTGAACGCGAACGACAGCTGGGCGTACCCGCCGATCAGGTGGGTGGGTTTGACAAGCAGTCGGGTCAGCGAGTTGTGGATGCCCCCGCGGCGACCGGTCCGCTCGGTCTTCGGCACGTCGATGACCCGCTCCTGGGCGTGGTACATGTACACCGTGCCCTCGGGCATCTTGTGCGTCACCACGGCGCGGCAGACGACCACACCGTTGCGGTTGACCGCCTCGATCCAGTCGTTGTCGCGTACGCCGATCTTCGCCGCGTCGGCCTCGCTCATCCACATCGTCGGACCGCCCCGCGACAGCGTCAGCATGAGCAGGTTGTCCTGGTACTCGGAGTGGATGGACCACTTCGAGTGCGGGGTCAGGTACCGCAGGGTGATCTCCAGCTCGCCGTGCGGGCCGAGCCGCGGCTCGCCGAACAGCCGGTGCATGTCCAGCGGCGGCCGGAAGATCGGCAGGGACTCCCCGGCCTCGTGCATCCAGTCGTGGTCGAGGAAGAAGTGCTGCCGGCCGGTGAGCGTGTGCCACGGCTTGCGCCGCTCGGTGTTGATGGTGAACGGCGAGTACCGCCGGCCGCCGTGCTCACTGCCGGACCACTCCGGGCTGGTGATCACCGGCACCGGCCGCGACTGGGTGTCGGCGAAGGTGATCTGCTTGCCCTCGTGCTCGGCGGCCAGGTCGGCCAGCACCACGCCGGTACGCTTCTCCACGTCGTGGAATCCGGCCGTGGCCACCCTGCCGTTGGTGGTGCCGGACAACGCGAGGATCGTCTCGCACGCATGCACGTCCCGGGCCAGCGACGGACGGCCGTCGGCGACGCCGCCGCGCACCGTGCCGTTCTTGCGACGCAGGTACTCGATCTCGGGGGTCACGTCGGTGTGCACGCCCTTGCCGGTGGTGCCGAGCGTGTCCAGCAGCGGACCCAGGGCGGCGAGCTTGTCGGCGACGGCGGCGTAGTCGCGTTCGACGATCACGAGCTTCGGCATGGTGCGGCCGGGCACCGGCATCTCACCGGTACGGGCCCAGTCCCGCACCACCCCGTGCGGGGTGGCCATGGCGTCCGGGGTGTCGTGCAGCAGCGGCGCCGCCACGATGTCCTTGCGTACGCCCAGGTGGGGACCGGCCATGGCGGAGAAGGCGCGGGCGATGCCGTGGAAGGCGTCGAAGTCGGTGCGGGTCTGCCAGGGCGGGTTGATCGCCGGGGTGAACGCGTGCACGAACGGGTGCATGTCGGTGCTGTTGAGGTCGTGCTTCTCGTACCAGGTCGCCGCCGGCAGGACCACGTCGGAGAAGAGCGTCGTGGACGTCATCCGGAAGTCCAGGCTCAGCAGCAGGTCCAGCTTCCCCTCCGGCGCCTCGTCCGGCCAGACCACGTCCTGCGGCCGCAGGCCCGGCTCGGCCTCGGTGGCACGCAGGTTGGAGTCGGTGCCGAGCAGGTGGCGCAGGAAGTACTCGTTGCCCTTCGCCGAGGAGCCGAGCAGGTTCGCCCGCCACACCGTCAGCACCCGCGGCCAGTTCTGCGGCGCGTCCGGATCGGTGCAGGCGAACCTGAGCCGCCCCTCGTGCAGGGACCTCGCGACGTACCCGGCCGGGTCGTCGGGTTGCGCGGCCAACGCCTCGTCGGCCAGGTCGAGCGGGCTGCGGTCGAACGTCGGCATCGACGGCATCCAACCCAGCCGCGCCGACTGGGCCAACAGGTCCATCGTGTGCTTGCCGTCGAACAGGCCGGTGCCGGTCGGCGAGGACACCGTGTCGGCGGAGTACGTGTCGTAACGCCACTGGTCGGTGTGGACGTACCAGAAGGCGGTACCGATCATCTGCCGCGGCGGGCGCACCCAGTCCAGCCCGAACGCCAGGTTGGCCCAGCCGGTCACCGGGCGGCACTTCTCCTGCCCCACGTAGTGCGCCCAGCCACCACCGTTCACCCCCTGGCAGCCGGTGAGCGTCACCAGCGCGAGGATCGCCCGGTAGGTGGTGTCCGAGTGGAACCAGTGGTTCGTGCCCGCACCGAGCAGGATCATCGACCGGCCGCCGGAACGCTCGGCGTTGTCGGCGAACTCCCGCGCCACCCGGGCCACCTGCGCCGCCGGCACACCGGTGATCGGCTCCTGCCACGCCGGGGTGTACGGCACTTCGGCGTCGTCGTAGCCGGCCGGCCACTGCCCCGGCAGACCGTCACGGGCCACCCCGTACTGCGCCAGCAGGAGGTCGTAGACGCTTGTGACGAGCTTGCCCGCCACCGTGCGGGTGGGCACGCCGCGACGCAGCACCTGTGGCGTGTCGGTGTCGAAGCGCGGCAGCGCCACCTCCACCGCGTCGCCCGCCCCCAGGCAGGTCAACGCCGGTTGCAGGTCACCCAGGTCGAGATTCCACTGGCCGGCCTGCTCCTGCCAGCGGTGCCCCAGCGAGCCGCGCGGCACCGCGACCTCGTCGGTCACCGAGTCCCACAGCACCGGCTTGAACGCGTCCTCCGTGCCCTGCCCGCCGAGGTCGGCCGCGGTAAGGAACTTCCCCGGCCGGTACGACCCGTCGGCGGCCTGTTCGAGCGTGATGAGGAACGGCAGGTCGGTGAAGGTGCGGACGTAGTCGACGAAGCGGGGGGTGCGCCGGTCGACGAAGAACTCCTTGAGCATCACGTGGCCCATCGCCATGGCCAGCGCGCCGTCGGTGCCCGGCTGGGCGGGCATCCACTCGTCGGCGAACTTGACGTTGTCGGCGAAGTCCGGGCTGACCACGATCACCTTTTGGCCGCGGTAGCGGGCCTCGGCCATCCAGTGGGCGTCCGGCGTACGGGTGACCGGGACGTTGGAGCCCCACATGACGAAGTAGGAGGCGTCCCACCAGTCGCCGGACTCGGGCACGTCGGTCTGGTCGCCGAACACCTGCGGCGAGGCGACCGGCAGGTCGGCGTACCAGTCGTAGAACGACAGCATGGAACCGCCGAGCAGCGACAGAAACCGCGCGCCCGTCGCGTGGGACACCATCGACATGGCCGGGATCGGCGAGAAACCGGCGACCCGGTCCGGGCCGTACCGCTTGATCGTGTGCACGTGCGCGGCGGCGATCATCTCCTGGGCCTCGTCCCAGCTGACCCGCACCAGACCGCCCTTGCCGCGGGCCCGCTGGTACCGGCGGCGCCGCTCGGGGTCACCCTGGATGTCGGCCCACGCCGCGACCGGGTCACCGAGCCGCTGCTTGGCCTCGCGGTACATCTCCACCAGCACACCGCGCGCGTACGGATAACGCACCCGGGTCGGCGAGTACGTGTACCAGGAGAACGCGGCGCCGCGCGGGCAGCCACGCGGCTCGTACTCCGGCCTGTCCGGCCCCACGCTGGGATAGTCGACCTGCTGTTGCTCCCAGGTGATGATGCCGTCCTTGACGTACACCTTCCACGAGCACGAGCCGGTGCAGTTGACGCCGTGGGTGGAGCGCACCACCTTGTCGTACGACCAGCGGTCGCGGTAGAACGCGTCCGCCTCACGACCGCCGATCTGATACAGGGCCCGGCCGTCCGGCGACACCTCCGCCCGGCGGACCAGCCCTCCGACCGCCAACAGTGCCCGACTCGCGTGCTCCCCAGTGCCCGCCATGCGCCTCATTCCCTCGGTCGTGACCTTGATCCCACGTTCGTATCTCTGCCATCTCGCCACAACCCCCGAACCTGGGACCGCGGACCATCACATCGTGATGTCGGCGCCCGCCGCCCGGGCCAAAGGTCCCGATGCGGCAAGGTCGACCGGATTCGCCGCACCGGCGCCCGGTGAGCGGCGCAGACCGTCCACGTTCGATGGCCGCGGCTTGGTGGTGGGTGGCGTCGCCAACCCCGACCAGGTCGTGTTCCACCGTTGGCTACCTGCCGGTGAGGCGGTCCCAGGCCGGAATCGGCAGGGCGATGACCGCGGCCGGGAACAGGCCGTGCTCCTCGTTGTCGATGTGTCGGCGCAATCGGTCCAAGGCGGCCAGCACCGTCGGCCAGTCCGGCGCCGCGCGGTCGAAGGTACCGAGGACGCCGTGGATGTCGTCGTGCTCGTCGCACAACCGGTCCACGGCTTCGGTGAGGCTGCCCTCGGCGCGCAGCTCGACGAACAGGCCACGTTCCTCGGTGTCGGTGTGCGGCATCAGCAGCGCGAGCAGCTCGTCGAGGAGGGCGACGGCGTCAGCCCCGCCGGAGGTGATCGCCGTCCGGAGCCGCCCCGCGGCGTTCGCGATCGCCTCGTGCTCGACGCTCAGTTGACCGATCAACGGAACTCCCGGCAACCGCAGTAGTTGCACATGATCGATCTCCTGACGGTGATGTGGTGATACATCCAGCTTGCCCCGGTAGAAACTCGGGCGAGTAGGGCCGTTGGGCCCGTGCCGCGGCAGGGGCCGCCGGCCGCGACGTCGATCAATGCCGCGGCGCCGGGGCGGTTGTGTGCCCACCCCGGCGTCGGCCATCGACACGCTCAGGCCGCGACGGACAGCCGGTGCAGGCGGATCTGCCAGACGTCCGGACCGTCCTGCAACCACTCGGCGGTCACCTGCCCGACGAAATGGGAATCGATCTCGGCCAGCAGGGGCCGGGGCGCATGCGGGGCGACCAGAACCAGCGCGGCGTCGGCGGGCAGGGCGTCGATGGCGGCGAGAACTCGGGCGTGACGCTCCCCGTGGGGCAGATCCCGCACGTCGAGCCGGGGATCGATGCTCAGCAGCGGAGCATCCACCTCCACGCTGGCGGCATCGCCGCCGCAGCCGCAGCCACCGCCACCGCCACCGCAGCCACCCGTAGACGAGCCGGTCTCGGCACCGATGAGTTCGTGCATGCCGTCGAGCAGCCCGGCCAGGGACAACGATTCGTCGGCGACCAGCAGGGGCACCACAAGGTCGTTCTCCTTGGCCAGGTGGGTGGCGAACACCGCCTGCAACGCGCGGGCCGTCGCCGCCGCCGTCGTCGGAGAGGCGGTCGCCGTCAGCTCGGTGACCAGCGCCGTGATGGCGCGATGCTCGCCGAGCATTCCCTGCACCAGCAGCTCGCCCGCCGGCAGACCGGCAGCGGCCGGATACAGGCCCGCCTCCTCGGCGTACGCGTGTGGCAGCAGCTCGCCGTGCAACCAGGCCACCAACTCGTCGCGGCGCAACCACACCTGCTCGGTGACACCGGCATCGACGGCATCGACCAGGCGCGTCACGTGGTTGGTCAGCGCTGCGGACAGCTCGCTGTGGTGACGGACCACCGCACGCGCGGCCCGCTCGTCGGCGACACGATCCAGCTGTGACATGAGACCCTCCGAGGGTTTCTACGTCGTTTGACGTTGTAACGTTATGCATCGTGGAAACTCCGCGTAAAGGCCCCAGCGGGGAGACGATCGACACTCCTCGTCACCGTGCTCTGGGTTCGACCAGCCGGGTGTCGATCCTGCGGCTGGTACGGGCCGCCGAGGGCGGCGTCACCGCCGCCGAGGTGGCCGCCCGCACCGGGCAGCACTTGTCCACCACCCGCGCCCACCTGGACCGGCTCACCAAGGCCGGGCTTCTGGTCAAGGCCCGCGCCAGCGGCGGCCTGCCGGGTCGTCCGGCGTGGCGGTACCGGGCGGCGGCGGCCGATCCCGCCCCGGCCACCTACCGTGACCTGGCGGCTGCCCTGCTGGGACACCTGTCCCGCAGCGGCGGCGACGTCAAGGCCACCGCAGCCCAGGTGGGCCAGGACTGGGGTCGGCAGTTGGCCGCCGCGGCACCGCCTGGCGACGACCCGGTGGACACCGTCCTGGCGGTCCTGAACGGCCTGGGTTTCAGCCCGCGACGCCAGCCCACCACCGACGACGGTGCCGGAACGGAAGTACACCTGCTGACCTGCCCGTTCCTGGAGCTGGTGGGCCAGAACCCCGACGCGATGTGCGGCCTGCACCTCGGCGTCGTCCGGGGAGCCCTGCGGCACGACGACGCGCCGGACACACCGGTGGTGCTGGAACCCTTCGGCGCCCCCGCGGCATGCGTCGTGAGACTGCCCACGACGAGGCGAACGGCCGGGTAACGGTCGTGAGCCTCCCCGCCTCGATGCCCGTCCGGTGGCGGCTACCCGCCTTCGCCACCGCCGCCGTCGCGCTGCTGTCCGGCCTGTACGCGGGCCTGCTGCTGCTCGGCACGCCGGTTCCCACCCCGCCGGTCGCGGTGGACCAGGTGCACGGACCGCTTATGGTCCTCGGTTTCGTCGGCACGCTGATCGCGCTGGAACGCGCGGTCGCACTCGGCGCCCGCTGGGCGCTGCTCGCCCCCACCTGTTCCGGGCTCGGCGGTCTCGCGATGGTCGCCACCGGACCGAGCCTGGCCGGCAAGGCGCTGCTCATGTCCGCGTCGGTGGTCCTGATCGGGATCTACCGGGCGCTGTGGCGCCGCCAGCCCAGCGCCGCTCTGCTCGCCCAGGCCACCGGCGCGTTCGCCTGGTACGCGGCCACACTGCTGTGGCTGGCCGGCTACCCGGTCGCCGAGACCGTGCCGTGGCTGGCCACCTTCGTCGTGGCCACCATCGCCGGCGAACGCCTTGAGCTGGCGCACGTCGCACTGCACCACCCGTACGCCGAGCGGTGGTTCCTCACCGCGCTGGCCGCCCTGCTGGCCGGAGCCACGGCGACCACGCTGTGGCCGATGACCGGCCCCCATCTGCTGGGTGCGGGCGTCCTCGCCGTCACGGCCTGGCTCGCCGTCTTCGACGTCGCCCGCCACACCGTCCGGGCGCGGGCCCTCCCCCGCTACGTCGCCGTGGGTCTGCTGTCCGGTTACGGGTGGCTGGCCCTGGCCGGCGTGCTGTGGGCCGGTGCCGGACCGGCGACCGACGGCCCCCGGTACGACGCCACGCTGCACGCGGTCTTTCTCGGCTTCGTCATGTCCATGATCTTCGTACACGCGCCGGTGATCCTGCCCGCGGTGCTGCGCCGGCCCCTGCCGTACCACCGGATGCTCTATCCGCCCCTCGCCGTGCTGCACGCCTCGCTGCTGGTACGCGTCGGCCTCGGCGACGCCGCCGGCATGGCGCAGGTGTGGCGCTGGGCCGGAGTCGCCAACGTGGCCGCCGTGCTCGGCTTCGCCGGCTGCGCCGTCACCCTGTCACTACGACACGGAAGGTTGTCGCCGACGCCGACGCCGGTCCGGCACCGCATCCCGGCGGGTGTGTCGTGAGCACCATCGTGGCCGGCGATCAGGCTCCGGCCAGCGGCAGCGGCCCCACCGGCCGCGCGATCTGGCACCGCCGCGTCGGCATGCTGCCCCTGGCGTACCTGGTCGCACTCGTCGCCGTCGCGCTCACCCACCCGGTCCTGCCGGCCTGGCGGTGGCTCGGCATGCACCTGCTGCTGCTCGGTGTCGCCACCAACGCCATCGTGATCTGGAGCGCCCACTTCACCAGCGCCGTGCTGCGCTGCCCACCACCGGCCAGCCGCCACGGCGACGGCATCCGGCTCACCGTGCTCAACCTCGGCGTGGCCGGAGTGCTCGCCAGCGGTGTCGTCGACCAGCCGTGGATCGGCGTCGTCGGCGCCGGCCTGGTGTTCGCCGCGGTCGCGGCACACCTGGTGTGGCTGGTCGCGCGGCTGCGCGCGGCGCTGCCCGCCCGCTTCGCCGTAGCGGTGCACCACTACCTGGCCGCCACCGGCGCCCTGCTGGTCGGGATCCCGGTCGGCGCCTGGATGCTCGTCGTCGACGACGACAGCCGGCCACGACTGCTGCTGTTCCACGCGCACGTCAACCTGCTGGGCTGGGTGACGTTGACCGTGCTGGGCACCCTGCTCACCCTGTGGCCCACAGTGCTGCGTACCCGCATGGCCGACGGTGCCGCCACCGCGGCCCGGCGAGGGTTGCCGGTCGCGGTCGCCGGACTCACGGCTGTCAGCACCGGCGTGTTGGCCTGGTGGCCGCTGCTGGCCGTCGGTGGGCTGGCGCTGATCGCCACGGCCGTCCTGCTCACCGCGGTGCCGGCCGCACAGGCCGCCCGGCGCAAGACCCCGGCCTCATTCCCGAGTTGGTCCATCACGGCCGCCGCCGGTTGGCTGGTCGTCGCGCTCGGCGTCGACGCCTGGACACTGCTGTCCGCGTCCGACCCGGCCGTGGCAGCGGACCGCTTTTCCGCCGTGCTCGTGCCGTTCCTCATCGGCTTCGTCGGCCAGGTTCTCCTCGGTGCCCTGGCGTACCTGCTGCCCGTGGCGCTCGGTGGCGGACCGGCCCTGGTACGCGAGCGCACCGAACGGCTCGACCGTCACTGGCCGCAGCGCGTCGCCACGACCAACGCCGCCCTGGCCGTCTTCGTCCTGGCGGTACCCCCCTACGTACGGATCACCACCTCGCTGCTCCTGCTCGCCGCCCTGCTGCAGTTCCTCGTGCCCGCTGTGCACGTCCTGCTCGCCTCCCGGAGACAACCGTGACACCACCTGTCGCCACACCCCCACCGGCGCGCCCGCTCGGCGGCGTGGCGGTCGGGCTCGCCCTGGTCCTGCTGGCCGTCCTGGTCGGCGTGGCCGCCGAACGCGCCACCGCACCAGCCACCAACACCGCTGCGGCGGCCGACGTGACCCCCACCGGGCGGACCACCACCGTCGCCGTCACCGCCGACGGCATGCGTTTCCAACCCGACCGCATCACCGTTCCCGCCGGGGACCGGCTGGTCATCGAACTGACCAACAACGACCAACGCCGCCACGATCTCGTCCTGGCGACCGGCGCCAAGACCGCCATCCTCGCCCGCAACGGCACCACCCGCCTGGATGCCGGCATCATCGGCGCCACCGTGGAGGGATGGTGCTCGCTGCCCGGGCACCGCCGGGCCGGCATGACCCTGACCATCACCACCACGGCGACACCGACCGGGACCGACAGCCACACCGGGCACGCCGCACCGACCACGGAGCCGGCTCCCGCACCGGTCATCGACGCGATGGCGGAGCCCACGGCCGGCTTCACCGCCCACGACGCCACCGCCCCGCCCGTCCCGACCGGCCGGGTCCACCACGTCGAACTGCGCGTGCGGGAGGTCGTGCGGGAGGTCGCACCCGGCGTCCGGCAGCAACTGTGGACGTTCAACGGAACGTCGCCCGGGCCGGTGCTGCGCGGTCGCGTCGGCGACACCTTCGACGTCACCCTCATCAACGACGGCACCATCGACCACGGCGTCGACTTCCACGCCGGTGCCCTCGCCCCCGACCGACCCATGCGGCCGATCGACCCCGGCGAGCGGCTCACCTACCGGTTCACCGCCACCAAGGCCGGCATCTGGATGTACCACTGCTCGACGATGCCGATGCTGCACCACATCGGCAACGGCATGTACGGCGCGGTTATCATCGACCCACCCGACCTGCCCGCCGTCGACCACGAATACGTGCTCGTGCAGTCCGAGTTCCATCTCGGCCCCGACAGCGAACCCGGCGACCTGGCCAAGATGCAGGCCGAACGACCGGACGCGGTGGTCTTCAACGGCTACGTCTCCCAGTACGCGCACCGGCCGTTGACCGCCGGGGCCGGCGACCGGGTCCGCATCTGGCTGCTCAACGCCGGCCCGAACCGCTCCAGCGCCTTCCACGTCGTCGGCGCCCAGTTCGACACCATCTACGCCGAGGGCGGCTGGCGACTGCGGCCGGACGACCCCGGGGCGGCCCAGGTGCTGGACCTCGCGCCCGCCGCCGGCGGCTTCGTCGAGACCGTCCTGCCCGAACCGGGACGGTTTCCCTTCGTCACCCATGCCATGGTCGACGCCGAACGCGGCGCCCGCGGCGTGATCGAGGTGCGGTGACCAGGCCCATGACCACTCCCGTACGCCGCACCGCCAGGTCCACCGCCGTCCGGCCGCGGCCTCGCAGGCTCCGACAGTTCGTTCCGCCTCAGCACGGTGCCTGGGCGATGCTGCTCGTACCGTGGCTCGCCGCGGTCCTCACCGTCGGACTTCACTGGCCGCACCTGCCCCTGCTCGGTGCCTGGCTCACCGGCTACCTGCTCAGCTACTACCTGCTGCAAGCCGTCAAGACGCGCCGGCCCGGCCGGGTACGCGCCCAGCTGTGGACCTACGGCATCCCGACCGCACTGCTGGGCGGCCTCGTCCTGCTGCTCCGCCCGGAACTGCTCTGGTACGCCCCCGCCTACACCGCCCTGCTGGCCGTCAACGTCGTGCACGCGCGACGGCGGGCCGAACGTGCCCTCGGCAACGACATCGCCTCCGTCGCGCAGAGCTGCCTCATGGTCTTCGTCGTCGCCACCGCCGCCGGTCAGCCTCTCGACACGGTCGTCACCGCGTTCCTCGCCGTCGCCGCCTACTTCACCGGCACCGTGCTGTACGTCAAGACGATGATCCGCGAACGCGGCAACACCACCTACCACCGAGCCTCGGTCGGCTATCACATCGGCGCGGTCGTCCTGGCCGCCTGGCTGAGTCTCCCCCTGCTCGGCGTGTTCCTGCTTCTCCTCGTCCGCGCCGCCGTCCTACCCCGACGCCGGCTCACCCCGAAACACGTCGGCCTCATCGAGATCCTCGCCAGCATCCTCGTGCTGATCGCCAGCACGAGCTGAACCGACGATCATGCCGGCATCCGGCGGTGACTTCCCGCCCGACCGCCGTACCGCCGGCAACCCCGCACACCCGGCGTGACACAGTCGATGCGGAGAGACAGATCCACACCGGATCGCCTACACTGCCGATGCACTGCGAATCGTCGATCGTTGCCAGCGGGTGTGCCGAAAGACATCCCAGGAGCTTGAATGCCAAGCAGCAGTCTTCAGGGACTGACCGGGCCAGGCGGACACCCCGGCCGACGACCGGCTCTCTCCTCGACCAACGGTGAAAGAATCTTGCGACCACACCTCGGCCGGCCCGCGTCACCGTGGCTGGTCAAGATGACACCCGCTGCCGCGGACCCCCGGGCGAGCCTGGTCATCTGCCCGCACGCGGGCGGATCGGCCGCCGCCTACCTCAAGCTCGTCCGGGCGTACCCGTCGTGGCTGGCGACGATGGTCGTCCAGTATCCGGGGCGGGCGCACCGGATCCAGGAGCCTTACGCCCGCTCGATCGGCGAGCTTGCGGCGAACACGGCGGCGGCGATCCTGACCTGCGTCGACGGTCCGGTCGTGCTTCTCGGTCACAGCCTGGGTTCCCTCGTCGCCCTGGAGACCGCCCGCATCCTGGCGGCGGAAGGGCGAGAACCTGTGGCGCTCTACCTGTCGGGGCGGGGTGACCCGTCGGCGCCGCCCAAGGGCGGACAGCACCTGCTGGACGACACACAGTTGATCGAGCACATCTGCGCCCTCGGTGGCACGGACCGCCGGATCTTCGACGACGCGGCGATGCGCGCGCTCGCGTTAGAGGTGATCCGGGCCGACTACCGTGTCCTGTCCGCGTACCGGTACCACCGGGGCCGGCTGCTCCACTGCCCGGTGACCGTGCTCAACGGCGCGGAGGATCCGGCGGTGCCGGTAGGCTCGGCCAACGCATGGGCCGAGGTCACCCGTGGCGCCTTCGCGCAACACGTGTTCCCAGGTGGACACTTCTTCATCCTGGACCACGTCGAGGCAGTCGCGGATCTGATGTCCTCCGGTCTGCTGTCGCAGCTACCGCCGGACCCAGCCGGCCGGGTCGCTCCGGTCAACGGAACGGCACTGTGACCTCGCGATCGAAGCGGTGCGTCGGAACCTCCTGCCACGGCCACAGTGCGCCGAGCGAAACGGGTCTGCGGCGCCGACGCGAGTGGTGCGTTCGTACGTCGCGCGCACCGAGGAGGACGCCACCGACGATCCCCCGGGGCATGTCGATGACACCGCGACGGCGTGGGCCCTTTGGACGGTGTTGCTGTCGGGATTGCGGGAATCGCCTTGCCCGGACGCGCCCGGCGGGACACGCTGCCGCCATGCTGGAACAGCAGCGCGGCAAGCTGTGGCTGGTGGTGGCGGCCGCCGGCTACGGCAAGACCACCGCGCTGCGCCGGCTGTTCCCCGGCCCCACCGTCCGGTGGCAGCGGGAGTGCGACGTCGACGCGTTGCTCGGCGGCGAGCTGGCGGAACTGGCCGCCGGCACCGCGCAGCTCGTTCTCGATGGGCTGCCGGCCATGCCGGAACGGACCGAGCAGGCGTTGCTGCACGCGATCGCCGGCCTGCCGGACGGCGTACGTCTGGCGCTGTCGTCGCGCTGGCCGGTGGGCTGTGCCGCGTCGTCGTGGTTGACCCGGATGGCGCCCGCGCAGCTCCGCCCGGCCGAGCTCAGCCTGACCACCGACCAGGTCGTTGAGTTATTGCACACCGAGTACGGGCTGACCGTAGCCACCCTGGCGCAGCGCGTGCACGAGATCACGGCGGGGTGGCCCGCGCTGGTCCGGCTGGTCGCCGAGACCCTGGTCGCCGAGGGCGTACCCGCCGGGCCGCTCCTGCCCGCAGTGACCGAGCCCGGAGGTCTGGTGACGGGCTACGTGACCGAGGAGGTGCTCGGCCCGCTGCCGGAGGACGTCCGGCGGTTGCTGCACGAGGTGGCCGATCTCGCGCCGGTGACGGCGGGCGTCTGCGTGGTCGCCGGCCACCCGGCGGCCGGACCACAGCTCGGCGGGCTGGTGCGTACCGGGCTACTGACCAGGGTGGGCACCGATCCCGACACCGGGCCCCGGGTGGTACCGGTGATTGCCGCGGTCGCCGGCCACGACCGGCCCCCGGTAGCGCGCCGGACGCTGCTGCGGGCGGCGACCTGGTACCGCGAGCACGGCCCGGCGTGCGCCGCCGCGTACACCTTCCGGCTCGGTGGCGACGACGCGGCGCTGGCGGCGGTGCTCGATGAGCACGGCGACCGGATGATCGCGGCCGGCCGGCCCGGCGCGACAGCCGAGTTGGTCGCCGCTCTCCCGGCCCCGCTGCGCACCCGCCGGCTGCGGCTGCTCGCCGGCGACGCGCTGCGTACCGCCGGCGACGTCGCCGCGGCGGCACGCGTGTACCAGGAGGTGGCGGCGACCGAGCCGGCGTGGGAGCCGGGCATCGCCTGGCGGATGGGCTTGATCCACTACCTGCGCGGCGACCAGCCCCGGGCCCTGGCTGACTTCGCCCGGGGCGACGAGGCTCCAGGTTGCCCCACCGATCAGGCGATGCTGCTGGCGTGGACGGCGGCGGCGACCGCCCGCAGTGGTGACGCGACGACCGGGGTGGCACACGCCTGGCGGGCCTATCGGCTCGCGGCCGAGACCGGCCGGGACAGTGCGCTGGCCACCGCACACGTCAGCCTTGCGCTCTGCCTCGGGCTCACCGGTGACCAGGTCGGCGGCGAGGAACACTACCGACTGGCGCTGGGAATCGCCGAACGCACCGGCGACCTGGTGCTGCTGGCCCGGATCCTGGTCAACCAGAGCTATCACCTCGTCGAGCAGGCCCGCTATCCGGCGGCGCTGGCGGCCGCGCAACGGGCCGCCGGGCACGCCGAGGCGGCCGGGCACGCCAACCTTTACGCGATGGCCGCCGGCACCGAGGCCGACATGCTGGCGATGCTCGGCCGGTACGACGAGGCGGCGGCGCGGTACGCCCAGGTGCTCGCCCGCCATCAGCGGATGGGTTCGCGCCGCTGCGCGGACACGTACCTGGGGCTGGCCGAGCTGCATCTCATGCGGGGCTGGCGGGAACAGTCCCGGGCCGCGTTCGTCGAAGCGGTCCGGCTGGCCGATGACAGTGACAGCCGGAAGTTGGCGGTGCGGGCGCACGCCGGGTTGGCCCGGGTGCTGCTGCCCGACGACGCGACGGCGGCTGCCCGGCACGCCGCCGAGGCGACCCGGCTGGCCACTGACGACCTCCGGGTCCCGGCGCTGCTCGCCCAGGGCTGGGTGGCGCTGGCCGGCGGCCACGCCGCACACACCGCGCGGCTCGCCGACGAGGCGCTCGACCTGGCTCGGTCCGGTGGGCTGCGGGCCGGCCTGGCCCGGGCGCTGGAGTTGCGCGCCGCCGCGGAGATCGACCCGAACCGGGCCCGCACCGCCCTGCGCGAGGCCCACGCCATCTGGGCCGACGCGTCGGCCGTGGGCGACGCGGCCCGGGCCGCACTGGCGCTGAGCCGGCTGCCCGGTGCCACCGCCGACGACCGGTTCGCCGCGCTCCTGGCCGCCGAACGCCTCGCCGCCGGCGGCGTCTCGATCGACCAGGAGGAGACGCCGCCGGACCAACCAGCCGGCCAACCTTCCACCGGCGTAGGCCGCGTCGGCGTCCTGGTCCGCACACTCGGCCGATTCGAGGTACGGGTGGCCGGCGCCGCGGTGCCGCCGTCGGCCTGGCAGTCGCGGCGGGCCCGGGACCTGCTGCGGATCCTGGTGGTGCGCCGGGGGCGACCGGTCCCCCGCAGCGAGCTGTGCGAGTTGCTCTGGCCCGACGACGATCCGAGCAGGACCGGGCACCGGCTCTCCGTGTTGCTGTCGATCGTGCGCGGGGTGCTCGACCCGGACCGGGTCTTCGCCTCGGACCATTACCTGGTGACCGACGCGGCCAGCGTCGCGCTGGACGTCACCCACCTGCGGGTCGACGTGATGGAGTTCCTCGGTGCCGTGACCCATGGCCGTCGGCTGCTCGATCGGGGTGCCCGGGCGGAAGCACGCACCATCATCGCGGCGGCCGTCCGGGACTACCGGGCGGACGTGTTCTCCGACGAGCCGTACGCCGACTGGGCCTCCGCGCTGCGAGAACAGGCGCGAGCCGCGTACGTCGCGGCGCTGCGGATGCTGGCCGACGCGCACCGGTCGGCGGGAAACGGCGGCGCCGCCGTGGACTGCCTGCTCCGCCTGCTGGAGCAGGACCCGTACGACGAGCCGGCGCACCGGATGCTGGTACGCACCCTGGTGGCGGGCGGGCAGCACGGCGAGGCGCGGCGGGCGTTCGCCCGCTACCGCACCGCGATGCGCGCCATCGGAGTACGGCCGCCGGACGAGATCATCCTGACGCCACGGGTCGGGGTACGGCCGCCTGCGACGGTCGTACCCCGGCCAGGGTGAGAGCTCAGGCGGTACCCGGCCCCACCCGATGGCTCAGTAGATGTCGTGGTCGGTGCTGTACCCGGTGACCATCCACATCTTGTCGTCGTCCGTCGAAACCCCACCGGGGGCGCGCCCCTGGGCGGACCGGCCCGCCTCGGTTCCGGCCCGCTGGACCGCCACGACGGTCGCGCGGGTCCCGTCGTCGTTGGGCATCATCGCGTCGATGAAGATGTCGGATGCGGGGGTCGGGAACGGGTCTGAGGGGTCGGGCAGCACGGTGATCTCACCGCCGACGCCGGACAGTGACGGGAATTCCCACTCCCACTCGCGCTGCACGGTCACGGTCCTCGGCGAGGACGTACCAGCCGGGCTGGTCGTGGCGAACCGTTTGTAGCGAAACACTCCGCTGTCCTCCCACGAGGCACGGCTGCCTTCCACACAGACCGCGTAGGCGACCGGGCTGGCGCCGATCAGGTGGAAGGCCGTGCGGACAGTCACGCTTGCGCCGTCGGCGTCGGGGACCAGTCCGGCCAGCGGCACCCCCGCGGGCAGGTCGAACCCGGTGCCGCTGAGCACCAGGTCGGCCGGGCAGCTCGCGGTCCGCGACCCGGCCGGGGAGACCTGGACGACCCGCGTCGTGCCGTCGTCCGACTCGCAGATGGCGGCGGCGATCACCGACCAGGGTTCCACGTGGTCCGGATACGCCTCGCCGCGTACCACGACCGAGGTCGCGCCCGGCACGATCGCGGCCAGGCGGACTCCCCCGTTGCCGTTCCTGATCCGGCCACCGGCGCCGATCAGCACCTCGTCGGACCCGCACGTCGCGGTCACGCTCTTGGGCGACGTAGTGTCGTAGGTGCTCTCGGCTCGATGCCGGTACGCGGCGTGCGCCGCCCCGGGTAGGACGAGGGTCGCGGCGACCGCGACGACCGCTGCGGCCGCCGCGACAGCGCACCGCGACCGGATGCTGGTGCCGAATGTGGTGCCCCTGCTCATGACGACTGTCCTTTCCCGCTGACGCCGCCGCGAACGGTTCGCGCGGCGCTGCCCGCAATCCTCGGCGCGCGCGTCACGGTGGCGTCATGGTGCCGCCCGCCACGCCCCGAACAGCCCCCCGATGCCTGGTCCCGCCGGTCGGCGGGACCAGGCGCTGCGCCTGAACGGGGCGGGCCGCAAACCGTTACGGGCCCCAGCAGATGACGTGGCTCTCCAGGTCCCACGGGGGCAGGTAGACCCCGTCCTCGACGGCGATCGCCTGGGCGTTGTTCTGGGCGCCGGTCGCCGTGACCCGGGTGAGCAGGACGTTGCCGGTGGCGGTGTCGGCGACCGTGGCGCCGACACCGGTGGCGAGCGCCCCGGCCGGGCAACCCGCGGACACCTGGCCCTTGGGGCTGGCGCTGTTCGCCGCCCCGGTCAGGCTGACCAGCGTGCCGGTGAGGTTCGCCGGCAGGGTGGCGCAGATGGCGTACCCGACGAGTTCCCACGGCCCGGCGAACCCGCCGGCCGCGCCCGCGGTGACCACCCCGGCGGTGAGCGCCGCGTTCGGCTCGATCCGCTGGTAGAACGCCTCACCGTTGGCGGTGCGCAGCTCCGCGCCGAGCCCGAGCAGGTCGGTGCCGGCCGGGCAGGCGGCCACCTGGTTCTTGATCGGGTCGGCGTTGCTGCCGCTCGCCGACGTGACACGCTGGTAGTTGGCGGGGGGCGGGCCCGGCACGCAGATCGCCTGCGCCACGACGTTGTACGCGCCCGCCGCAGCGCCCGGGTTGGTGTGCGCCCAGACCGTCACCGACTGGGTGGCCAGGTTCGGAATGATGTCGGTCAACGTCACGTCGCCGCCACCGCCGTCGACCGAGCCACCGCCACCGGCGAGAAACTCGCCGGCCGGACAGGTGGCCACGGCGGACTGGTTGGGAAAGGCGCCCGCCACGCTGACGTTCACCACGGTCGCCTGCGCCGGCCCCACGCCGGTGGCGACGGCCACGGCGGTGCTGGCCAGCAGCAGGCCCGCGGCACCCGAGAGCCGGGCGAGCCTGGATCGAGTACGCATCGTGCACTCCACTTCGTACCTGCCGCGAGACGTTTACACCCCGACGGGGTGACGCGGCAGGTAACCCACGATCCGTACCGGCCTCACGGCGGCCTCAGTGCCGCGTCAGCGTCGGAGCGGGCCGGACGCGTCACGCGGCGGTGTCGAGTCAGTCCAGCCGGGCCTGCCCGCAGGGCCCGCCGTGATCGCAGTACGGCTGCAGTTGGCTCCGCCCGCACCCGCACAGGACTGCCCTGGTCTCCGCGCGCACGCCTTGCGGCGTGTCCACTCTCAACTCGCCGCGCACGATCAACTGTCCGGTGGAGTCGCGCCTGATCTGCGTCGGCCGGTCCGGGGCCTCCGCCCCACCGTCTGCGAATTCGTACTGCAACGCACCGGAGGGACAGCGCCGCACCACCTCGGCCAGGCGCTCGGCCTCGGCACCGTCGGGGCGGATCCACGGGCGCTGACCCGGGTCGAAGACCGCCGGCAGGCCGCGGACGCACTCGGCGGCATGCAGGCAACGCCGAGCCTCGAAGGTCACGGTGATCGACCGACCCTCGTACGCCTTCGTCGCCGTTTCGCTGCTCATACCGACCTCCGTCGCTGCCGTACCCGGCTGTTCAGTCGCTGACTCTGCTGCGGGACTGGTACACCAGGCCCTGATACTCGGGGTGCCGGGCGATCCATCCCGCGATGAACGGGCAGGTGGGCAGGACCAGCAGGTTCGCGGCGCGGGCCTGGTCGAGAGCGGCGCGGGCCAGGGCCGCCCCCACTCCCCTGCCCTCATACTCCGGCGAGACCTCGGTGTGCACGAACGCAACGAGTTCGGCAGTGCGGATGTACTGCGCGAAACCCGCGACCTTCGACTCTCCCTCGACCCGAGCCTCGTACCGGTTGGCCTCGGGGGCATCGCTCACATTCACTACCATGTGTCCTCCGTCTCGCCATGCTGCGCATCGACACCCGATGCCGTGAAAAGCCGGGTACGCGGCCACGCGCACGACGACCCACCCCCGGTTGGTTGATGCGTCACCCAGACTAGCCACCAATGGTTGATGCGTCAACCAATTCCTCGAGCCGGCAATCCTTGATCAAATCCGCTCAGGAAGTCCGGCAGCCACGAGCCGTCGAAGTTGTCGTTACGCTCCCCGCATGGACCCAACGCCCCGCTGGCTCACCTCGCAACAGCAGGTCGCCTGGGACAGTTTCATCCGTATGCAGGAGAAGCTCATCGGACGACTCGCCCGCCGCGTCCAGGCCGACTCCGGCATGTCCGCCGCCGACTACATCGTGTTGGTCAAACTTACCGAGACCAGCGGTGGACGGATGCGCCTGATGGATCTGGCGAAGCAGGTGGAGTGGGAGAAAAGCCGCATGTCCCACCAAGTGCGGCGAATGGTCGAACGCGGGCTGGTGGCCAAGGAGGAATGCCCCGACGACGGACGCGGAGCGTTCATCGCCGCCACCCCAGCCGGCTGCAAGGCGATCGAAGACGCGGCACCCATGCATGTCGAGCATGTCCGCCGACTGTTCATCGACGCCCTCAGTCAGGAAGAACTCGACATGCTCGCCAGGATCTCGGATCGCGTCCTTGCCCACATGGAGAGTCAGCCCGACTGACGCCGAGCGACACCGAGAAGTCGCTGCGCCTCGCCGATGACCTGGCGTGAAGCGATCGGCGCCCAAGCGGCGAACAGCGAGCGGAAGTAGTCGCCGTACCGGTCCGCGGTAGCAGGATCCTGCTCGATGACATCCAGTTCGTTGACGATGCTGAGATCCACGAACGGTTGCCTCTGATCGGATTTCAGGTGCCATGTCTGGTCGGTGAATCGGTCGACGACCACTCCGGCCTCCGCCAGCTGTCGCCAGGTCCGCCTTCGGTCGCACGCCCCGTACAGGTAGACCAGTGCCTCGGCGTCGTCACCGATGAGGTTGCGGAGTGTGACTCGATCGGCCCGGTCGAGCAGCGTCACATCGAAGCCGTCCGTGCCATAGCCGGCATGCGCGAGACCGGCCAGCTGCGCGTCAATGTCACATCCCAGGTCGGCAAGGCGGTCGTGGACCCGGCACAGGTGGGCGTAGAGAGTGCCGCCGGGGTGCGGGATGGTCTCGGCTCCACGCTGCCGCAGCCAGCGCCGCACCTCGGAATCCGCGCTCATGGCTCGACCTTACGTAAGCCGCGTCCGACCGGCGGCCCGTCAGCGTGGGCGGTTCGTCACACCGGCGCACCGAGCAGCTCGGTCGTTCGCTCCCACAGGCCGGTGGCCAACTGGTCGTCCGTGGCCTGCCGGTGCACCGGCCCGTTCGGTCTGAGGCGGTGGTAGTAGCCGCCGTTGACCGCCTCCGGATCAGGCAGCGTGGCCAGGTGAACCAGCGGCTCGGCACCCTCCTCGAGGGTGGACAGACCACCCAGCAGGCGGTACCGGACCAGCGCAGCGACCAGCGGGGCTTCCCGGTTGATGTCGGTGGCGGCGATCACGCCCGGGTGGAACGCCATCGCGGTCAGCCCGCTGCCGCGCGTACGACGGGCCAACTCGCGGGTGAACAGGATGTTC
This sequence comes from Micromonospora sp. NPDC000442, assembly GCF_042898635.1. Classification (NCBI taxonomy): domain Bacteria; kingdom Bacillati; phylum Actinomycetota; class Actinomycetes; order Micromonosporales; family Micromonosporaceae; genus Micromonospora; species Micromonospora sp. NPDC000442. The sequence continues at coordinate 283,887 of NZ_JBIAYZ010000009.1, forward strand.
TGCAGCTTCGTCATCCCGTACCGCAGCAGCTCGGACCGCTTGCCGGCACCTTCGAGATCGTCGAGATCGACGCTGCCGAACCGGTGGCCCTTGCTGGACGTGGTGATGACGCGCGCCCGCCCGGCGGTGGTCAACCGGTCCAACAGGAGGTTGGTGAGCAGGAACGGGGCCAGGTAGTTGACCTGGAACATGACATCATGACCGTCCTCGGTACGACTCCGCCTGGTCAGCACGACGCCGGCATTGTTGGCAAGTACGTCGATACGGGGGTAACGACCCAGGAGGGTGTCGGCGAGCCGGCGTACGTCCGACAACCGGGTGAAGTCGGCCACCAGCGGCTCGGCGCCCACCCGGCGCGCGACGGCGGCGGTCTTCTCGGGCGACCGGCCCACCACCACCACGGACGCGCCCAGACATGCCAACCGGCGGGCAGCCTCGGCGCCGATACCCGCACTGGCTCCGGTGATCACGACGGTCTTGCCTGCCAAGATCCGGTCACCCATGGCATCCATCTCCCCGAATGGGACGATGGCCCATCGTAAAAAATCAACAGCACGAACGCCACCGGGCAGTACGACGTGTTCGCCCGCGGCCCAGGTCGCACCGTCTACCAGAAAGCCTGGCGCGGCACCTGGCGCGACTGGAAACACATCGGCGGCCTCTCGGCTGACAACGCTTATCCATTCTGAAGCGGGTTGACCGGCACGGGCCGGGTGCACGGCTGTCAGGACGGAGACCGATTGGGTTGACCAATGTTGACGGGCGGTACCGACCACGAGCCGCGTGGTCGGTACCGCCCGGCTCGGTACGGTCAGCTGGCGCGTACCTCGGCGGCGGCGGCCACCAGGTGCCGCAGGGACGCCTCGACCTCCGGATAGCCGCGCGTCTTTAGGCCGCAGTCCGGATTCACCCACAACCGGCGGGCCGGCACGGCCGCGACGGCCCGGCGCAGCGCCTCGATCACCTCGCCGCGCGGCGGTACCCGGGGTGAGTGGATGTCCCACACCCCGGGGCCGACGCCCCGGCCGTAGCCGATCGCGGCCAGGTCGTCGAGGACCTCCATCTTGGACCGCGACGCCTCAATGCTTGTGACGTCGGCGTCGAGGGCGTCGATGGCGTGGATCACCTCACCGAACTCCGAGTAGCACAGGTGGGTGTGGATCTGGGTGTCGTCGGCGACACCGCTGGTGGCCAGCCGGAACGCTCCGACGGCCCAGTCCAGGTACGCCTTCTGGTCGGCGCTGCGCAGCGGCAGCGTCTCCCGTAGCGCCGGTTCGTCGACCTGGATGACCCGGATCCCGGCGCCCTCCAGGTCACGGCACTCATCGCGTAGGGCGAGCGCGACCTGGTCGGCGGTGTCCGCGAGGGGTTGGTCGGTGCGGACGAACGACCAGGCCAGGATGGTGACCGGGCCGGTGAGCATGCCCTTGACCGGTCTGCTGGTCAGCGACTGCGCGTAGGTGGACCATTCCACGGTCATCGGTGCCCGGCGGGACACGTCGCCGTAGATGATCGGCGGGCGTACGCAGCGGGAGCCGTAGGACTGCACCCAGCCATGCTGCGTGGCGGCGAAGCCGTCGAGTTGCTCGCCGAAGTACTGCACCATGTCGTTGCGTTCCGGTTCACCGTGCACGAGCACGTCCAGGCCCAGCTGTTCCTGCAACCGGATGACGTGCTCCACCTCCGCGCGCATCCGCGACGCGTAGCCGGCGTCGTCGAGGCTGCCGGCCCGGTGCGCGGCGCGGGCCTTGCGCAGCTCGGCGGTCTGCGGGAACGACCCGATCGTGGTGGTCGGCAGTTCCGGCAGGCTGAGTCGTTCCTGCTGGCGGCCGGCCCGGGTGGGGTATTCACCACGCTGCCGGTCGGTGGGGCGCAGGGCGGCCAGCCGACCGCGTACGTCGTCGTGACGCCAGTCGGCCGGGGTGGGCGGCAGTGGCGCGGGTAGCGCGGTGGTGCCGTCGCGCAGCGCGCGGCCGAGCACGACGATCTCGTCGACCTTCTGCCGGGCGAACGCCAACCGCTCGGACAACCGGGGGTCGAGGTGGGTCTCGGCGGACACGTCGACCGGCACGTGCAGCAGCGAGCAGGACGAGGACACGGCGACGTGATCGGCCAGGCCGGCGACCGTCGCGCCGGCCGTCACGGCCGCCCGCAGGTCGGTACGCCAGATGTTACGGCCGTCGACCAGACCGGCGACGATGGTCTTGCCGCCCAGCGGTCCGGCGGCGGCGAGCCGGTGAAGGTTGCCCGGTCCGGCGACCAGGTCCAGGCCGACGGCTTCGACCGGGGTGTCCAGCAGGGCCGGAAGCGCGTCGCCGAGGTCACCGAAGTAGGTCGCCACGAAGATCCGCGGTCGGTGTGCGAGTTCACCGAGCCTGGTGTAGGCGCGACGCAGGGCATCGATCTCGGCCGGGCTGCGGTCGGTGACGTAGGCCGGCTCGTCCAGCTGCACCCAGCCGACACCCACATCCGCCAGGGCGGCGAGAATCCGGGCGTACGTCTCGACCAGGTCGTCGAGCCGGGCGAACGGATCGTCTCCCTTGGCCAGCAGCAGGAACGTGGCCGGGCCGACGAACACCGGCCGGGTGATGACACCCAGGTCACGGGCCTCGACGTACTCGTCCAACGCTTTCACCGGGTTGGCGGTGAACACGGTGTCCGCGGTGATCTCCGGCACCAGGTAGTGGTAGTTGGTGTCGAACCACTTCGTCAGCTCCAGCGCCGGCTCGGCATCCACCCCGCGGGCCATGGCGAAGTAGCTGTCCAGCGCGGACAGGCCCAGCCGAGCGAACCGGGTCGGGACCGCTCCGACGGCGACGGCCGTGTCGAGCATCTGGTCGTAGTAGGAGAACGTGTTCGACGGGATCGCGTCGAGACGGGCATCGCGCAGCGTCCGCCACACCTGCGCCCGGAGGCCGGCGGCGGTGTTGGCCAGAGCCTCGGCGTCGATGGTGCCGGCCCAGTACGCCTCGACGGCCTTTTTCAGTTCACGGTTGGCGCCGATGCGTGGATAGCCGAGCACGGTGCTCTGCCCGAATGCGGTACTCACCAAGGGGTCCTTCCCTCGCAGTGTCCGGCGGACACGGGAGGGGAAGACGGGTACACCTCAGGTACCGGCTTCCGCCCTGGCCCTCCCGAGAGGCCGCCGGCGGCGCACACCGGCGGCGTGCGCAGCACTGGCAGGTCTTCGGACTCGCGGGCATGACACCAGGTCGCCTACTGGCCGTCGCTTCCCAGACCTCACGGTCCAGTGCTTTGTTGACGGCGGTCGTTCCCACTCACCGCTGCGGGGCAGCCCCGGATTCACACCGGGTTCCCTCTTACGACGCCCCACCCACCCGGACGGGACGAACCAGCACCACCGCCATCGTACGGGCCACGCCGCCGGCCGGGGGTCCGGAGTGCCCGACCTACGGACGCCGGCACCGAGCAGAGTTGACTCTGCTCGGGCTCGCCTGGATCGCCTCAGGCCCGCTAACGTAGGTGCCGGGCGAAGAACCGGCCCGCGTCCTCCCCTGCGTACCAGGGAACACCTGTGTGTCCGCCCATGTTGGCGTGCAGCGTCTTCTCCTTGGAGCCGAAGTCGTCGAACAGATTCAGGGCCGCCTGTCGATCGTTGCTTTCGTCATCCCACTGCAACAGCACGTGCAACGGAATGGTGACCTGCCGGGCCTGCTCGAACATGAGGCGCGGCACGAAACTCCCGGCGAAGAGACCGGCGGCCACGATGCGCGGCTCGACCACCGCAAGCCGGATGCCGACGGAGATCACGCCACCCGAGTACCCGACCGGGCCACCGATCTCGGGCAGCGACAGGAGGGCGTCCAGGGCGGCCTGCGATTCCGGGACTGCCTTGTCGACGAGCGGGCGAACGAGGGCGTCGATGATCTCATCGCTGACCGGCTCGCCGGCCTCCAGCGCCCGGCGCAGGCCAACGCGGGCCTGCTCGACGGCGGCCCAACGGGGCCGGTCACCGCTGCCGGGCAGCTCGATCGCAGCTGCGGCGAAGCCCTCCGCCGCGGCCTGGCAGGCCCGCGCCACCAGCCGGGGATACATCCTGCGCAGTCCGAGCGGCGGGTGGCCGAGCAGGATCAGCGGGACCGGAGCGGATATGGATGCGGGCGTCCACAGGATGCCGGGGATCTCGCCGAGGGCGAACTTGCGTTCGAGGACGTCGCCATCGAGGCGCTGCTCAGTAGTGAATCGCATGGTCGTACCTTTCGGGAGTGCTCGCGAACGGCGCTCCCGGACGACCTATCGTCCGACCGTGACCCCGCAGGGGAGCACCCATGTCGAAACGTTCACGGGTACCACCTCCTCGGTCTCTCGCACGGCCTCCGGCAAACTAGCAGCTGGCCACTGCGGTCCGCCACGCAGTTTCACCGGGGGGCCGCACAGGTAGACGTCCCGTTCGGCGATGTCGGGAACCAGGCCGCGCAGGCTCTCCGGACTGAACGGCTGGCTGCCGTCGGCGGTGCGCCCGGTCAACAGGTGCAGGCGGGCACCCCGGGCCTGTACGAGGTTGCGCAGCTCGCCGATCAGCACCGCGTCGGCGGGTGTGCGGGCTCGATAGAGGACCACGACGTCTCCCGTCCGTTCCGGGTCCTCCAGCAACGCCCGGACCGGAGTGATGCCGATGCCGCCAATGTAGACGGAGACGGCGTTGTCGGTCTCCGGCACCACCGCGACGACCCGCAGCCGGTGCCGGGCGTTGCGCAGCAACGGCACGAACAGGCGGTTGGTCAGCAGCGAGCCGACCGCAAAGGCCCGCAACCCCCACGAGTACGCCTTGGTGACCTCGCTGTTGGCGAACGAGGCCCCTTCGTAGATCTGGTGGATCACCGACAGCACGATGACCACTTACACCACCAGGTGGATGGCGTGCCAGGTTTCGTAGGACATCCGGCGGCGGGCGATCCGCACCGAGGTGAACGCCATGATACCGATCAGGACCGCGGCGATCATGCCGAGCAGTACCGGCATCTGCTTGGCCAGGAGATTGGCCAGGAGATTGGCCAGGACGTCGATGGCGACCCCGGCTGATTGTCTGAGGAACTTCTGGAGGACAGTGGAACGGCCGGCTCGCCCGCCGGTCCTACCGCGGTTCGCGCACCTCCCCATTCACTGCATCCGATAGGATCCGCTGGTCTGCTCAGCTCTCACCGCGACGTGTGCACGGCCGGAGTCCGGCCCGCCCACCTACAGCTGCGCGGCCGGCACGTCGGAAGGCTTCGCATGAGAGAGAGGCAGACCGGGGCGGGTTCGCCGCAACCGGTGCCCGCTGTGCAGCATGACGTCGCGCACCAACTGCGGCTCGCCGCCTCCGGCGACCAGGACGCCTGGAACAACCTCGTCGACCGGTTCAGCCCGCTGCTCTGGTCCATCTGCCGGCATTTCGGCCTGAGTTCGGCCGACGCCGCTGACGCGTTTCAACTCACCTGGCTGCGACTACTTGAGCACCTCGACACCATCCACGACCCCGCCCGCCTGCCCGGCTGGCTCGGCACAACCTGCCGCCGGGAGTGCCTGGGTATCCTCCGCCGCAACAAGCGTGTCCGGCCCACGGATGACGACCGGTTGCTGGACCGCTTCAGCGGACCGTCCTCGTCGGCCGACCAACCGGCGCTGATCGCGGACCGGAACGCACGGCTGTGGCGCGAGTTTGGCCGACTCGACGTCCGCTGCCAGAAGATCCTGCGACTCCTGCTGATCGAACCGGCAGGAGACCGGGTCTCCTACGAGTTGGTCGCCGCGGCACTCGACATGCCGGTGGGCAGTCTCGGGCCGATCCGGGGGCGGTGCCTGGCAAGACTGCGTGGCCTACTTGACGCCGAGGGTATCAGTGACGCGCTGCGCGACTCGTAGGAGGAAAAGCGGTTGACGGCAACCCGAGGACTGAGGGAGGAATCGTGGACGACGAGCACGCGGGGCCGGAGACGCCAGCTCCGGGCGCGGACGATCGGCTGCTGGCCCCCCTCGGCGATCTGATCCGGACGGAGGACGCGCCGCCGGCCGTGGCGGTGGAGCTGGCCAAGCAGAGCTTCGGTCTGCGCCAGGTCGACACCGAGCTGGCGGCGCTCGTGGCCGACTCGGCGGTGGACGCGGTCGGGACCGTGGTACGCGCCGGCGAGCGGGCAATCGTCCCACGGCTGCTGACCTTCGAGTTCGGGGGCCCGACCGAGACCGGTGAGCCGGAGGCGGTCGAGGTGGAGGTCAGCCGGTCCCGCCGGTACCGTCGGCTGCTCGGCCAACTGCAACCGCCGGGGGCGGCCAGGATCGAGGTACGGCAGCCCGAGGTCGACGCCGTCCGTCAGGTGGACGCCGACGACCAGGGACGGTTCGTGGTGGAGGCGGTCGGTGCCGGGTTGATGCGTCTGACCTGGCGTCGCCCGGGACGGAACGCGATCACCACGGCCTGGGTCAGACTGGACTGACTGTGCCGGCCGGCGTCACACCGGCCGGCACCTGCGGTCCTCAGACCGGCGTACCAGGCAGTACCCGCAGCACCCGCCCGTAACCGGGGATTGTGCGCCGCCCGGCCAGCAACGCGTCCAGCGCGTCACGGGGAGTCAGGCCGGGATCGTCCAGACAGGCCCTGGCGACCATGCCGCTGATCTGCGGGGCGGAAAACGACGTGCCGCTCCAGACCGCCCAGGAGTTAGCCGGAAACGAGTAGTCGGCCACCGCCGGGTCCGGCACCGGCGGCAGCGTGCCGGTCACGAAGGTGGCGACCACCCCGAGGCCGACGCAGGAACAGTCGACCCAGTCGCCGTGACTGGAGAACGGAGCCGGTAGCAGGTCCTCGGTCAGCGCACCGACCGCCACCACGCCGTCGAAGGCCGCCGGATACATCGGATCCTCGCTGCCGTTGTTTCCGGCGCTCGCCACGATCAGGACCTCCGGGAACCGGTCCGCGATCATCCGCACCGCGCTCTGTAGCGCCAGCGGTGGCACACCGTCGACGGCGGGCGTGCCGATCGAGGCGTTGATGATCAGTCGTACGCCGTCGGCGGCTGCCTCGTGCACGGCGCGTAGCATCGCCTCGGCGGCCTCTGTGTCGGTGCCCAGCCCGTCGCTGCGGGTGAACCGGTATGCCGCCACCTCACACCGGGGCGCCACCCGCTGCACGATGCCGGCGGCGAAGCTCCCGTGCCCGGCCGACCAGTCGAGCCGGCCGTCCCCCGCACGGCCGTCGGTGACCGGCAGTACGTCGAGGAATTCGGTGTTGTCCGCGCGCCGGACGACAGCGTCCAGCCAGCTGTCGGTCCGATCCTCCGGGGTGATGCCCGTGTCGATGACGGCCACGCGCACCGCCGGGATGCCCGGCTTGCCCTTGGCGACGTCCGGCACGAAGTCGCCGAGGGCGGCGGTGGCGAATGGATAGTCGTCGCCCTTGATGATGTGCCCGAGCGGTACGACCAGATGTGGCGCGGCGGTGATGCCCAGCTCGGCCAACTTCCGGACGTCACCGGCCAACTCCTGCGGACGCTTGCGGCCTTCATATACCCCGAGACGCCGCTCCGGCGACGCCACGGCCCGCTTCCACGGTCGGTAGCCCAACTTGCGCAGCACCTGCCGCGGGTCGGCTCCCGGCCCGGCCGGATCCATCTCGACCACCAGCTGACCCCGCGCGACGAGCACGTAGGTCGGCCGTCCGGCCAGGTCGGTCACCGGGTACCTGTCGAACGGCAGGGCGAACCGCCCCGGTGCCCGGTCCTGCCGGTCCTGCATCTGGCCGATGATCTCGCTGGTTCGCCCCTGAATCGCGTCGGCGGTCAGGACCTTCAGCTGGCGGCGTACATGGGCAGCGTCGATCTTCAACTGCTCCCTGGACCGGTGCTCCGGGAACTCGTCCGGGGCCGGCGCCGAAGAGGACCTGGTCTTTATGTTCACGGTGACGCTCCTATCGAAGATCGCGGTGATTCCCGCTGCCTGACGGCAGCCAGAGTCGGCCACGGCTGATCGGTACCACCAGCAATAACCTGACGCCGGGTGTGGATAGACTGCAAATATTGACGTACGGCGGCGAGCGGTCCCACGATGACGGCTGATCTTGGCACGGACCTCGTGGCAGAGGCGGATGCCGCGTACTCCAGAGTCGTCCTCGACCCCGCGAGATACACCGCCGCGGCGGGGGAAATCGTGGAGCTGGCCCGCCGGGCAGGAAACGACGAGGCACTTGTCGCGGGTCTGCGTGCGCTGGCCTGGACCCGCCACGCGGTACTGGACAACGAGGCGGCCAAGAGCCTGCTGGATCAGGCGGCCCGGCTGGCCATCCGCAACGGCCTGCACCGCCGGCTCGGGGAGGTACTCCTCACCCGCTCGGTGGCGCTGCAGGAACTCGGCCGGTACGCCGCGGCCGCGCGGGACCTGCGGCGGGCAGCGAAGCTGGTGTCCTCACACCAGCGTCCCGAACTGCTCATGCAGCTCGCCATCCTGGACCACAACGCCGGTCGGGTGCTCGCAGCCGCGCGTCAGTACCGGCTGGTGCTCGCCGAGCCCGCCTGCCCGCCGGCGATCTGGGTGAAGGCGGCAAACAACCTGTCGTACGCGCAGACCCAGCTCGGTCGTCCGCAGGCGGCGCTGGCCTACCTGGACCGGGCCGCCACGCTCGCGAGCGAACTGGGACCGATGCTGTCGGCAGTCATCGAGAACAGTCGAGCGTGGTCCAGCTTCCATGCCGGAAGGTTCACCGAGAGTCTGCGCCGGTTCGAGGAGGCCGGCCGGCTCTACACCGCAGCCGGACTGCCGCTCGGCGAGCACTATCTCGACTACACCGACGCACTTGCCGAACTGCGCCTGCTGGACGAGGCCGCCGCGGTTGTCCGGCTGGCTGCTACCGACCTCGAGCGACACGGTGCCCGGCTGATGGCCGCGGAGGCGCGGCTGCGCTGTGCCCGGCTGGCGCTTGCGCTGGGCGATGTCGACACGGCCCGCGCAGACGCGATCAGCGCCGTGCGGGACTTCCGGCGGCAGCGCCGTGCGGCCTGGGCGGCGCGCGCCGTCGTCACCGCCGTGGAGGCGGACGCCGTCGCGGACGGTTTCACCACCATGGCGGTACGCCAACTCGGTCGCGCGGCGGCTACGCTGCATCGTTTCGGCCTGCGGGCCAACGCGGTGGAGGCGCATCTGGTGGCCGGGCGGGCGGCGTTGGCCACGGACGACAAGCGGCGGGCGAAGCGCCACCTGACCGCCGCCGGCGCACTGGCGTCCGGGCAGCCGCTGCTGGTCCGGCTACGCGGACGGTTGGCGCTGGCACTGCTGGCGGACGCCGCGGAGCAGGCCGCCCAGGGCGGAGGTGCCACCGCGACCGCTCGACGCCGCGCGGTCTCGGCCACCAGCTACGGCCAGGGTGCAGTGGCTCGCCTGGCGACGCCCGGCGCAGGTGCAGCGTTGCGGCACTGCGGGGCCGGACTGGCCGACCTCGCCCGCCACCGGGCGGCGCTGCCGTCGGTGGAACTGCGCGTGCTGGCCGCTGGGCACGGCGTGGAACTCGGCGACCTCGGTCTGCGCCACCTGCTGCGCACGGCGCCACCGAGCCGGATTCTGCACTGGCTGGAACGCACCCGGGCGGCTGCCCTGCTGACCGTGGAACCCGCTGCCCACGACGACGTCGACGACCTCGTGATCGCGCTGCGAACGGTCGAGCAGGAACTGCGGGCGGCGCAGCGTGAACGTGGCGTGCAACCGCGAAACCTGCTGGCCCGCCAGGCCGCGCTGGAGGCGCAGATCAGGCGGCGGTCCTGGGGCCGCGACGGGAGGACGACGCGGTCGGCCGAGATCGTCACCGCAGGTCAACTCCGTGAACTGCTCGACGGCGGATGGCTCGCCGAGTTCGCGACGGTGGACGACGCGGTCGTCGCGGTCGTGGTCGGGCCGCGCCGGACCCGCCGGGTCCGGCTCGGTCCGCTGTCCGTTGTGCAAAGGGAGACTGCCGCGCTGCACTTCGCCCTGCGGCGGCTGCTACACGGCGGTCGCTACACCGACCAGGCCCTGTCGGCCGCCCGGGCGTCCCTGGGCACCCTCGCCGAACTGCTCGTTACCCCGCTCGGGGTGCCGCCGGGGGCACCGCTGGTCGTGGTCCCGCCCGCGAAGCTGCTGCGGGTTCCCTGGTCCCCGCTGCACCAGGGGCCGGTGTGCGGCGCACCGTCGGCCACCATGTGGGCGCGCAGCCGGCGGGCGGCCCGGTCCCGGCGACCGGGCCACCAGGTCGCGCTGGTGGCCGGGCCCAATCTGACCGGCGCCGTGGCCGAGGTTCAGGCCCTCGAAGCCCGTCACCCCGGAGCGGCGACGCTGCTGCCACCGAAGAGCACCGTCGAGGGCGTGGTCGCCGCACTCCGACAGGCCGACCTCGCGCATCTGGCCTGCCACGGCCACCTGCGCTCGGACAGCCCGCTCTTCTCGGCGCTCGAACTCAGCGACGGTCCGCTCACCGTGTACGAGTTGCACAGCCGCGCCGTCGCCCCGCACCGGGTGGTGTTGGCCGCCTGTGACTCCGGAGTCGAGCGCGACTACGAGGGCGACGAGGTGCTGGGCTTCGTCAGCGCGCTGATGGCGGGCGGTGCGGCCGGGGTGATCGCGTCCGGCGTACCGCTGCCCGACGGCACGTCGCTGGCGCTGATGCCACGGCTGCACGACCGGATCGTGCGCGGCGAATCGCTTGCCTGCGCGTTGTGGGCCGTACGGGCCGCCGAGCCGCCGGCCTCCCCGGCCGATTTCGTCACCTGGTGCGGTCTGACCGCCTACGGGGCTGCCTGAGCGACCGCGCCGGGGGCCGGGCACTACCCACGGCCCCCGGCGGGTCAGTGATGTCAGGAGGTGCCGGAGATGTACCACCAGCCGGTCAACGACGACGCGGGCACGTCCGGGCCGACGCTGCCCTTGCCCCAGAAGTAGTCGTCGAAGTTGACCAGACCGCCCGGCCCGACCGGACCCATGGTGGCCCACACCACCGACGCAGGCTGGTCGTCGATGGATGCCTGCGCCCATGCCTTACGTACCGGCATCGGCTTGTTCCACCAGAGGAACGGCGTACGCAGCATGTAGTTGGCGAACGTTCCGCCGTGGCTGGCACTGTGGTACGACACGGTGTGGAAGCTGTTGATCTGGTGCAGGCCGTCGAAGGCACCACCCCAGCGCTGCCACCACCGCTTCCCGCCGGATTCGTTGGCGAGCACCAGGCAGGTGAAGAGGCTCATCCACTCGACGTCTCCGTTGCCCCAGCGGGCCTCGGTGTTCGCCAGGAACGTGTCGTCGTTGCTGCTGCACCCGGCGAAGCTGAACCCGGTGGGCGATCCGTGACCCTGCCAGTAGGTCATGTCGACGTGATCGGTCCAGTTGCTGTCGTCACCTCCGTACGCCGGGTCCTTGAAGTCCTGCTCCCAGGCGTTGGCATTCAACCAGCTGAACTCGACCGGGATGCCCCGGGAGGTGAACTGGCCGTTGAACGAGGCGAGGTTGTTGCCGGTCCACGGCAGACCGGAGCAAGGGCCGGTGCCCTCGCTGCCCACATCGACGACACCGTAGGCCTGGACACGCGGTGCCGCGAGCGCCGCCGCCGGCCGCCGCGGCGGCACCGGTGACGGAGTGACCTCGGGCAATTCGGCGTCCACGGCCGCCGGGACGAAGGTGATCTGCGCCGGTGAGCCGTCGGCGTTGACACCCGAGCAGCGGAAGCTCGGCTCGATACGGTCCAGCTTCGCGTGGAGGGCGGGTGCCGCGTAGGCGTAGTCGGCCTGCTGGATCCGTACGGCACCACGCAGGGCCTTGGCGCACCGTTCCCGGCCGGCTTCGGTGTCGAGGACCCGCACCGGCTCGCCCCGCGCCAGGACGCGCGTGCTGTAGGACAGTTGGGTGACCGCGCCCTCAGGGCCGAAGCCGACCCTGATCTTCGCGCCCGGACCCTCGTACGGAAGCCCATTCAGGTCGAACGAGAACGACACCGTGGTGTCCAGCGCCGCCGAGACCTTCTGCTCGCCCTTGGAGTCGACCATCTCCAGGGTGGTGTGACCGACGGTGGGCCGGGCCTGCTCGGGGTACAGGCCGGCGCGGGTCAGCGCCTCGCGGGTCAGGCTCAGCGCCTTGTCGGCGTCGATCGGACGCAGGCGAGCCAACGCCGCCTCGTCCAGGACGCTGCCCACCGTCGGGTTGCCATCCTCGTCCTTACCCGTCTCGCCGACCGTGATCGACGGGATGTCGAGGAAGCCCTGCTCATCCGCGAACCGCACGCTGCCGTCCTGGGAGCGGGAAAGCCGTTCGATGCCGAACGCCTTTCCCAGCGCGGCGGCCTGGGCTTCACTGAGGCCCGCGGCACGGACCTGGTAGGTCGGCAGCTCAGCGGTCGCGGCGGCGACCGGGCCACCAGACGCAGCGAGGGTTGCGGCTCCGGTCGTGCCGGCGACGGCCAAGCCAAGGCCGAGCCGCCACCACCGGCTGCGAGAACGTTGATGTGACATGGAAACCTCCCGTTCGACGAGGCGCGCGAACCGCGCCACAAGCAAGACGACGGAGGTCGCCACCGGATACACGGTCGGCCTGTCAGCTACCTGACTGGTGGTCCCCGCTCGCCGCTCCACACCGGGTCTCGACGGCGCGGTGATAGCGGTGGGCGAGTTCGCGTACGAGTTCGACGAGTTCAGCGGGCTCCGTGACGGTGAAGTCGAAGCCGAGCAGGCCGAGGTGGACGGCGAGCGCCTCGATGCTGTCGGCTCCCGTGTCCAGGACACAGCGGCTGTCGCCGACCGGCGTGATCGAGCCGACGGCGGCGTTGATGCGCTCGGCGAGCTGTTCCGCCGGTGTGTGTACGACGACTCGGGCCCGGTATCGCCAGGCCGCCGACGAAGCTCCCCGCCGGACCTGGTCGACGGCCTCCTCGGGAAGGTCACGGGGAATGAAACGGGGGCCGGCCGGTCCACGCGGGTCGAGTCGGTCCACCCGGAACGTGCGCCAGCCAGCCCGGTCGAGGTCGTAGGCGACCAGGTACCACCGTCGCCCCCAGTTGACCAGCCGGTAGGGCTCGACCTCCCGTCGGCTCTCGGAGCCGTCGTGGCTTCGGTAGTCGAGCCGCAGGCGTTCGTGGTCGCGGCAGGCGGAGGCGATGGCGCTCAGCGTGTCCGCGCTCACCCGGGGGCCGGGGTCGTCTCGGGGCACCGAGACGGCGTACCGCTGGAGGGCGTTGACCCGGCGCCGGAGTCGGGTGGGCAGCACCTGCTCCAGTTTGGTCAGCGCGCGCAGGGCGGTCTCCTCGACTCCGGTGATCGTGCCGCCGGCGGCGGTACGCAGCCCGACTGCGACCGCGACCGCCTCCTCGTCGTCGAGCAGCAGCGGCGGCAGGGCGGCCCCGGCACCCAACCGGTAACCGCCCACCGCGCCGCGCGTGCCGTGCACGGGGTAGCCGAGGCTGCGCAGGCGCTCCACGTCGTTGCGGACCGTCCTCGTACTGACCGACAGCCGCTGGGCCAGTTCGGTGCCCGTCCACTCCCGGGGCGTCTGGAGAAGGGACAGCAGGCGCAACAGCCGCGCCGAGGTTTCCAACATTTCTCGGAGTCTGCCACCTGATTAGGAACGGATCTTGCCTAATAGGTTCCTACGCTGATCACCATGACGAACGACAGCAGACTCGCCCCGTTCCGGATCGACATCCCTCAGACCGACCTCGACGATCTCCAGGAGCGGCTGGCCCGGGCCCGGTGGGCCGAGGAACTGCCGGCGGACGACGCGGTGCCCACGGGACCGGTGCCGCCCGGCTGGGAGTACGGCGTCCCGGTCGGTTACGTCAAGCGGTTGGTCGAGCGGTGGCGCACCGAATACGACTGGCGTGCCTGGGAGGCGAGGCTGAACCTGTACCCGCAGTTCATCACCGAGATCGACGGCCAGAACATCCACTTCCTGCACGTCCGGTCACCGGAGCCGGACGCGACGCCGCTGATCCTGACCCACGGCTGGCCGACCACGGTGGTCGAGTGGTTGGACGTGATCGGCCCGCTCACCGACCCAACGGCCCATGGTGGCGACCCAGCGGACGCGTTCGACCTGGTCATCCCGTCGGTGCCGGGCTTCGGCCTCGCCGGGCCCACCCGGGAGCGGGGCTGGAACCGGTACCGGGTGGCGCGGGCCTGGGCCGAGCTGATGCGCCGGCTCGGATACGACCGGTACGGCGCGGCCGGCAACGACGGCGGTTCGCTGATCTCGGTCGAGGTGGGCCGGGTCGACCCGGAACACGTCTGCGGCGTACACGTCACGCAGGTCTTCTCCTTTCCGTCCGGCGACCCTGCCGAGTTGGTCGGCCTCTCCGAGGAGGAGCGCGGGAAGCTGACGTTCACCGAATGGTTCGTCCAGAACCGGGGCGCGTACGACAAGCTCCAGTCCACGGAGCCGCAGAACCTGGCGCACGCCCTGGCCGACTCGCCGGCCGGCCTGCTGGGCTGGCACGCCCAGTTGCTCGGTGAGCAGCTCGACCCGGATTACGTGCTCACCAACGTGATGCTCTACTGGCTGACCAACACGGCGGCCTCCGCGGCCCGCTTCTACTACGAGGACGCGGCGGCGGCGCCCGTACAGCAGAAGTCCAACGGCCGGGGCACCTCCGTGCCGGAGCCGACCACCGTGCCGCTCGGCCTGGCCAATTTCGCCTGGGACTTCCCGTCGATCCGCAGGTTCGCCGAGCGCGACCACCAGAACATCGTCTCCTGGAACACCTACGACCGGGGCAGCCACTTCGCTGCGCACGACGCCCCCGATCTGCTGGTCAACGACATCCGGCAGTTCTTCCGCAAGGTTCGCTGAACCTCCTCCATCACCCTCAGCAGGTCCGACGAAAGGAAACCCGTCATGAACCTCGTCATCGGCGCCACCGGTCACTTCGGACGCCAGACGGTGGAGGAACTGGTCGCCGCCCAGGTGCCGGTGCGGGCGCTGACCCGCACCCCGGAACGGGCCGCGCTCCCCGACGGCGTCGACGTCGTCCACGGCGACCTGACCAAGCCGGAGACGCTCCCGGCGGCACTGGCCGGCGTCCACGCCGCCTTCCTGGTCCCGCAGTACGGCATGGACGTCGCCCCACTGCTGGCGGCCGCGAAGGCGGCCGGCCTGCGTCGGCTGGTGTTCCTGTCCTCCGGAGCCATCGTCTCGCAGGCCGAGCGGCAGCCCGACGTGATAGCCCAGTACCACCGGGACGACGAGCGGGCCATCGAGGCGTCCGGCATCCGATGGACGTTCCTGCGACTGCTCTTCCCGGCCGTCAACTCACTGGCGTTCGGGATGCAGATGCAAGGCGGCGACGTGATCCGTGCGCCGTACACCGAGGCGGCGTTCAGCGCCGTACACGAACGAGACGTGGCCGCGGTGGCTGCGCGGATCCTCACCGACGGCCGGCATGAAGGACGAACCTACGAGCTGACCGGCCCCGAGTCGCTGACCCAGGCGCAGCAGATCCAGATACTCGGCAAGACGCTCGGACGCTCGCTCAGCGTCGAGACCCTCGACCCGCAGCCCGTGCTGGAGCAGATGAGCCAGTTCATGGACCGCGAGTTTCTGACGGCGCTGTTCGGCCTCATGGCGGAGGCGGTCGGCAAACCCGCGCCGGTCAACGACGTCATCGAGCGGATCACCGGGAACCCCGCGCGGACCTACGCCGCGTGGGCCGAGGATCACCGGCCCGACTTCGCCGGCTGATTCCGGGTGGCAGGGGTGGGTTCGCCGCCCCTGCCACCCAACCCGCACAGCTCCAGCCGGCGAAAACCTGTCACGACCGTTGTCGTTGAATCGCCGTCACGACCATTGTCGTTGAATCTCGGAGGGATTACGACATTAGGTGAAGGTGATGTCGGCAGGCGATGATGCCTGTGCGCGCGGCGGTGGCGCGTGAGGGAGGTGGCGGGGTGGACGACTGGCTGCCTGACGCTCAGGTGCTCGCCATGCTGGACCTGGAGCCGCAGGGCTGGATGCTGGCCCGGGCGGTGCACGAGGGTCGTCTGATCGTTGACTTCGAACTGGTCTACATCAACGACGCGGGTTGCCGCTTGGTCGGACGGCCACGCGTCGAGTTGGTCGGCCACCGCTACCGGCAGCTGTGGCCGGAGACCGTGCACG